>NZ_JBMOJE010000057.1:0-31630 GCF_049316945.1 Propionivibrio sp.
TGCACCAGTTGCGAGCCCATCAGCAGGTTGCGGATGTGGCGCGCATTGGTCGGGATGGTATAGCCGAGCGCATCCTCTACCGCCCGCACCGAGGTAAGACTATGCACCACGGTACATACGCCGCAGATTCGTTGAGTGAATGCCCAAGCCTCGCGGGGGTCGCGATTCTTGAGGATGATTTCGATGCCGCGCATCATGGTGCCGCTGCTTATTGCGCTGGTTACTACGCCGGACTTGTTAGTCTCGGCTTCTATGCGCAGATGGCCTTCAATACGTGTAACTGGATCAATGACGATAGTACTCATGCTCTGAACTCCTTAACGTGAAAGTCGCGGTAGCGACTCTCGAACCTCCCCTCGCCCTCTGGGAGAGGGGTCGGGGGTGAGGGAAACGGGCAGGGCTCTCATAATTCGGGTCGCCTTCCAAAGCCATGCCCGTTAATCTGACTTTGTATGGGTGCCGGGGCTGGGCTAGATGACTGGCAGCGAAGGTAAAGTGGGTGGAGCACAGGTTCCGACGCCATGCTGGAATCCTGAAACGAAACCGTAGAGTCCGCCTGGCTTGTCCCAGAAGTTGGGTTCGGAACAACCGATACAGCCGTGTCCAGCCTGGGTTGGGGAACTGGTGCCCTGATTCCACTTGGTGGTGGCGCAGGCGTTGAAGGTATCCGGTCCCTTGCAGCCGAGCATCAGCAAGCAATGACCCTGGCGGGCTCCGTCGTCATCGAACGAAGCAGCAAACTTCCCGGCTTTGTAATGGTCAAGGCGCGGGCAACAGTCATGCACCGTCTTGCCGAAGAAGACCAGCGGCCTACCATGCTTGTCGAGTGGCGGTGCCGCCTGATTTACCAGGTAATAGGCAATGGTGCCGGTGATGACTTCGGGGATCGGTGGGCATCCGGAAATGTTGATCAGCGGTTTTCTGCCGATCAGTCCTTTATCCATCAGTTCGCCAACACCCATGGCCTTCGATGGGTTGGGAAAGGCGGCAGGGATGCCACCGTAGGTTGCGCAGGCACCGAGGGCGAGTACCAGGCCGGCGCCTGCGATGGCCTCGCGCAGGATGCTCAAGCCAGAATGGCCGTTGACGGCTAGCCACCATTCGTTTTCCGCGGTAGGCAGCGAGCCGTCCACGATCAGGATGTAGCTGCCAAAATTGGCCGTCATCGCCGCTATCCGGGCGTCCTCGGCCTGGGCGCCGGCCGCTACCTGCAGCGTTTCGTGGTAGTCGAGCGAGATGAAATTGAGAATCAGGTTTTCCACCGTCAGCCGGTCGGACAATGGACTGCCAGAACGTATCAGCGATTCGGAACAGCCGGTGCAGTGCTGGAACGACATCCAGATTACCGAGGGGCGGCGCGCAGCCCCCAACGCCTGGGCGAAGGCGTTGACACCGCTTCCTGCGATGCCCAGCGAGGAAGCGGTTACAGTACAGAATTTGAGGAAGCTGCGACGGGATACGCCTTGTTCTTGCAACGACTCTAAAACGGTGGATACCTTGTTCATGATGGTTGCCTCTCTGAGGTGTGGAGGAGTTTTGGAGTTCAGTTGGCGCCAGGCAGTGCGTTGGCGTTCAACACTTTCAGACAGTGGGCGACCGCCTGACGGTCGCCCACGAGAATCTCTGGAATATCGGCAATCTCGATCAATTCGCCGACGATTTCATCTTCACTGTTGTAATGACGAATCAACCAGACACAGGGAATGGCGGTTTCCTGAATTTCACTGCGGCCAACCGAATCCACCACGGCTGAAACTTCTCCGCGCCCAAGCAGGCGAGCCAGAGTGGCACGCTCTTCGGGCATCGACTTCATGAACCGCAGATCGATCGAGTGGGTTTCACCCAGTTCAAGCAGGCGTCCAGCGCCGGTTTTGACCTCTGAAAAAATGGCCTTGGCAGCAGCATCCGGTTGTGCATCGATCGATAAAGCCGGAGTGACAGCACGCATCCAGATGATGGGGTGGCTCTGGCGAATCGTGTCGGAACCGCTATGGAATCCGGATGTGCCCGTTAGAGTTTCAACTTCGGCGCCCGAAAACAGGGGCGCCGAAAATGTGTTTCCTTCAGGACCATAACGGGTCAAGTTGGCTTCATCACATCCACTGTTCATGGCAGTCTCCTAAACTGGGCGTAAATTTATTTGCATTGGGCAGGACGGATAATCACGGCATGTCCAATCGATTGCACCTGTCGTCTACACCCAACACTTTTTTCGAAACGCGCAATGCCTTAGGATGACGGTCATGAAACGCTATCCACGTTCTTTCCTGCAGCTGGTGACCTTTGGCCACGTCCTGGTGGTCATTCCTTTTTTATTCGTCACCGGCTACGTCCTCATCACGCTGGATGCCCTTTCCGGCCACTACCATGCCGCGATTGAGGATGTTTCCAATAGTTCCAGGCTGACTAGCGAACTCACGGAAGACCTGGTCCACATGGAGCGAAGCCTGCGTCGTTATGAGGTGCTGAAGAATGCGGACTCGCTTACCGACTACGCTCAAGTCAGGGCGGAGTGGCAAGGTAATGCCGAATCACTCTCACGACTGCCCGCCATGTCCGAAGGCGTGGTCAGCGAACTTCAGCTACAAATCCAACAGGAAAACCAGGCTTATGAGGCGTTGCTCGATACGAGGAATACCTCTGTCCTGCGTTCGGTCATTGAAGATGTCAAGTTGCGCTCGCACAAGGTGCATGATGACGTGCACGAAATCATCAGCCAGGAACAGGCGAAGTTCGAGATGGAATCGGATGCTCTGCGGCTTCGCTTGTTGATGGCGGTAGGGGTTGCCGTCCTGTTTGCTTTCTGTTGCATCGTGCTGAGTCGGCAGTTGCTCTCGCGGCTGATCGGGCGCTTCGAGAAGGCTGTCCTGGGACTGGGCAAAGGGAATTTGCAGCAAGCCATCGCCCTTGATGGTCCGGGCGACTTGCGTTGGCTGGGGCGCTGGCTGGAATGGCTGCGGCGTCGCCTGCTTTCTTTGGAAGAAACCCGTACAAAGGTGCTGCGCCATGTTTCCCACGAGCTGAAAACTCCCTTGGCGGCAATGCGCGAGGGTACCAACCTGTTGGCTGAAGAGGTGCCCGGACCACTCACCGTCGAGCAGGTCCGGATTGTGCAGATTCTGCAGAGCAATTCCAGGCGCCTGGAAGACTTGATCGAAGGACTGCTACGCTTGCAACAAGCGGGGCATGCTGCCGAACGCATCGGTTTCGAACCGTTACGTTTCGATCAGTTGATTGAGCAGGTACTGGAAACTTATCGCCTTATTGCCGCTGAGCGGCAGATTGAATTTCATGCAGTCCTGCCGGAGGTCAAAATTGTGGCCGGGCGAGAAGGGTTGCAGACCATTGTCCATAATCTTCTTTCAAACGCCGTTAAATTTTCGCCCGATGGAGGGCGCATTTCCATTGATCTTTCGACCAAAGGAGCGCAAGCCTTTCTGAATGTGAGCGATGAAGGGCCGGGGATTGATACCCAGGATGCCGGGCAGATTTTCGAGCCGTTTTACCGCAGTTCGGCATCACGACTGGTTGCTGGTGTCGGCCTTGGTCTGGCGATCGCCCGGGAGTTTGTTCTGGCTCATCGTGGCCAGTTGATTTTTATTGAATCACCGCAGGGCGGTGCCCATTTTCGAGTGGTTCTGCCACTCGAAGCTCCTTTTGTGAGGGTGCAGCAATATGCTTGATAAACCTGATTATGTTGAAATTTGAACCTATCCAGTGGCCATGGTCGATGGTGTCCGGTCTGTTTGCGACGGTGGTGTTGACGGCTTGCAGTTCAGCGCCACCGACGCCGGTCGAATGTCACGAGGCGCCAGCGGCAACAACGCGTGCGACGGCCGATATCCTGCGGATAATTGAGCTGGAACGTCAGCAGTCTCAGCGACAGCGTCAATGCCTGGAAGAAAAACGGCGCCTTGAGCTCGAACTGAAGGAAAGCCAAAAACGCGGCGATGATCTGCAACAGAAACTCGATGCCGTACTGGCCATCGATCGCGAACTGCGTCGCGGAAGCAAAGGGCGCTGAATGACTGGTGCTCGCCTGCTGGTTGTTGATGATGACCTTGATCTATTGCATCTGATCAGCGTGCGGCTGATTGCCGCCGGTTATGAGGTAATCCAGGCCGAATCGGGCGAACAGGCCCTGCTCAGTTTTCGGGAACATCGTCCGCAGTTGGTAATTACCGATTTGCGCATGGGGAAAATGGATGGACTGGCGCTGTTTGCGCATTTGCAAACCGAGGCGCCGACCATTCCGGTCATTATCCTGACGGCTCATGGCTCCATCCCCGATGCGGTTTCAGCAAGCCAGCGAGGTGTTTTCAGTTTTCTGACCAAGCCCTTTGACGGGCATGAGTTATTGCGCCGGGTCAGTGACGCCGTGCGAATTTCCCCCGTGCTTGACGCAACGCATGAATCTGCGAAGTGGCGACGGCATGTACATACCGTTAGCGTGCGTATGGAGGATGTGTTGCGCCAGGCTTTGCGGATCAGCGAAGAAGATCGCAGCGCGCTGATCATCGGACCGAACGGGGCGGGAAAATCAATCCTGGTCGAAGCGATTCATCAAGCGGGGAAGCGTTCATCCGCGCCTTTCGTTACCTTGGCCTGTACCGACTACTCAGCCTCCGATCTTGAGGACGCCTTGCAAGTGGGGACGGACGATAGCGTGTTTAGACAGGTGAAAAAGGGTGTATTGCATATTCGCGATGTCGGTACGCTCTCACCCCTTGCACAATCCCGCCTGTTTTCAGTCCTGTTCGCTCAAATGCAGGCAAATAACCCGCTCAATCGTCTTGCAGCCATGGCGCGCGGTGTCGGTGGGCTGGATGTGCAAGTCATTGCCTCAAGCCTCCGACCCCTGGATACAGCGGTTGCCGAGGGCAGGTTTCGTAGTGATCTGTTCTATTTGCTGGGCGAGGCGACATTGCAGATTCCGCCGCTATGTGAAAGGTCCGAGGATATTCCGATTCTGGCCGCCCATTTTCTCTCCAGAATCTCCCCGGACAAGCGCATCACACTGACACCGGATGCGCTATTTTCCCTGCAGAAAGCACGTTGGCCTGGAAATGTCAGGCAGCTTGATAACGTGCTTAAGCAAATCGTTTCGCTGGCACTCACACTCTCCATTCCGGAGGCCTTGGTCAGCCGGGTCATCCGTGAGCACGACGAAGAGAGCCTCCCCGCCTTCGATGATGCGCGGAGAGAGTTCGAGCGAGACTATCTGGTGCGGCTGTTGCAAACCACCGTTGGCAACGTGGCGCACGCCGCTCGTATCGCCCAGCGCAACCGGACCGAGTTTTACAAGCTACTGGCCAGGCATGGGCTGGACCCGGTAAATTTCAAGCAGAAATTCAATTGATCCTAAAAGCCTCAGTCTATCCACGAAAATCACGAAAGACACGAACAAAATCAACAGCTTGATGTGATTTCTCTTTTCTCCCTTTGGGTGGTGATCTTCAGCTTACTATCACCTTGATTCTTTTCGTGCTTTTGGTGCTTTTCGTGGACGAATTGCTTTTTCTAGGTTGATGACAGCGTCGGAGGACGCTTCGTAAAGCGCGTCAATAGGCGATCCTGGAGATGCATGCCATGGAAGCCGCATAAACCTAAAAAGGGCAGTTGACCACAGCGAACACGGCGAACACAACGGAAAAACAAGAGCTTGCAATGTTTTCATGATTCACCCTTTGGGTAAGCCATGAAATCCTGAAAACCTGAGGCTTTTCGCCGTGCCCGCCGTGTTCGCCGTGGTTAAACTGAGGTTTTAAGGATAAACAATGGCTCTCAAGGCAGCCATCCTCAAGATGGCCGTCCTGCTTGCCTTGCAGGCCGGTTCGTTTCTATTCCTTACAGGTGCCAGCGGTGGAAACGGCTCACCCATTCAAGCAGCTTTTGCGGCGCGTGCGCTTTCTTCCAGTTTCCCGCCACGTATTTGTTGGCTTCGGCCAGCGTCGGGTAGATGTGGATGGTGCCGAGGATCTTGTTCAGGCCGATGCCGTGACGCATGGCCAGCACGTATTCGGCGATCAGGTCGCCGGCGTGTTCGCCGACCAGGGTGACGCCGAGAATCCTGTCCTTGCCGGGAACGGTGAGTACCTTGACGAAGCCATGCGCCTCACTGTCGGCAATCGCCCGGTCGAGGTCGTCGATGGCGTAGCGCGTTACTTCATAGGGAATCTTGCGTTCCTTGGCTTCGAGTTCGTTGAGACCGACGCGCGCCACTTCGGGTTCGATGAAGGTGGCCCACGGGATCACCGAGTAATCGACGCGGAATTTCCTGAACGGGTCGAATAGCGCATTGACCGCCGCGTACCAGGCCTGATGGGCCGCTGTGTGGGTGAACTGGAAGGGGCCGGCGACATCGCCCGCAGCATAAATGTTGGGGTATTTCGTCTGCAGGAACTCGTTGGTTTCGATGGTGCGATTGGCGGTGATGCCCAGTTCGTCGAGGCCGTAGCCCTTGAGATTGGCGGCGCGGCCGACGGCAACCAGCACGGCATCGAAGGCGATGCGCACCTCCTGGCCAGCGTTTTCGGCGATCAGGATTTTCTCGCCGCCTTCGCTGACAAACTGTTTCGCCGTGTGCTCGACCAGCACCACGATGCCCTCGGCGCTAAAACGCTGCATCACCAGTTCCGAAACCTCCGGGTCTTCACGCATCAGCAGGCGCGGCGCCATTTCCACCTGCGTGACCTTGGCGCCGAAGCGGGCAAAGGCTTGCGTCAACTCCGAGCCAATCGGGCCGCCGCCGAGAACGACCAGCCGCTGCGGTAATTCGCGCAGTTCCCAGACGTTGTCGGAGGTGAGATAGCCGACTTCCTCGATGCCCGGAATCGGCGGCACGAACGGGCGTGCGCCGGTGGCGATGACGATGCTGCGTGCCGATAGCCGTTCGTTCTTGCCGTTGTTGCGGACAACGTCCACTTCCCACGGCGAGACCAGCTTTGCCGTTCCTTCAATCACCTCGACGCCGAGGCCGCTATAGCGCTCAACGGAATCATGCGGTTCGACCGTCTTGATGATTCGCTGCACACGCTCCATGACCTCGGCGAAGTCGAATTCTGCCTTGGCTTCGCGGATGCCGAACTCCCGCGAGCGCTGCATGTGCGAGAGCAGTTTTGCCGAGCGGATCAGCGCCTTCGACGGCACGCAGCCAGTGTTCAGGCAGTCGCCGCCGAGCTTGTGTTTTTCGATCAGCGTGACCTTGGCCTTCACAGCAGCGGCGATATAGGCGGTGACCAGCCCGGCCGAGCCGC
Organism: Propionivibrio sp.; assembly: GCF_049316945.1. GTDB lineage: Bacteria > Pseudomonadota > Gammaproteobacteria > Burkholderiales > Rhodocyclaceae > Propionivibrio. The sequence goes on from NZ_JBMOJE010000057.1 coordinate 7,257, forward strand.
CGCCAATGACGATCAGGTTGCGCTCAAAGCGGGCCGGTTTCTGCCAGCCAGCATAGACTTTCTTCGCCGCAACGGCGCCGACGATTTTCTTTGAAATCAATGGAAAAAAACCAAGCAGCACGAAGGAGCCGAGCAGGGCGGGGGAGAGGATTCCCGACAAGGAATCGATCTTCGCCAGTTGCGTGCCGGCATTCACATAAACCAGCGTGCCGGCCAGCATGCCGAACTGGCTGACCCAGTAGAAGGTTCGCGTCTTGAGCGGTGTCAGCCCCATCAGCAGGTTGATGACGAAGAAGGGGAAGACGGGAACCAGGCGCAGCGTAAAGAGATAAAAACCGCCTTCCTTCTCGATCCCGGCATTGATCGCGCGCAGCCGGTCGCCAAAATGTTGCTGCACCCAGTCGCGCAGCAGAAAGCGCGAAGCCAGGAAGGCGAGGGTGGCGCCAACCGACGAGGCGAAAGAAACCAGCAGCAGCCCCCAGAGCAGGCCGAACACCGCGCCGCCGACCAGTGTCATCACCGCGGCTCCGGGAAGCGACAGACCGGTGACGGCCACATAGACGACGAAGTAGAGCAGTGCCGCCGTCATCGGTTGTGCGGCTCGCCAGCCCTCGATCGCCGCTTGCTGGCTCTTGAAATAGTCAAGGCTGAGGAAGCGCCCGAGGTCGAGGGCGAGATAAGCGACCAGCACCCCGGTCAGGGCCAAAATCAATAGCAATCGTCGGCTATTCATAACGGTGTCCAGTATTTTCCATGCGCGTGAAGCTATCTGTTCGGCTTGCGATGACGGTCATTTCACCACACACTGGCTAAACCTTACCGCGTTATTGAATTTGTCTGACTGAAGAATAGCGTTAAACCTTAAAACCTCAGTTGGATGAGATGCCAATGTCGCAGGCCCTCATCCCCAGCCCTTCTCCCGCGGGGAGAAGGGTGTAAACTCCCTCTCCCCGCGGGAGAGGGTTGGGGTGAGGGCTAAACACGCGTCAAACCTGGCTTTGCGGTCGATTAGTCGCTGTCAACTGCGGTTTTTAGGTTAAACCTAAGCCTGAACAGATTTCGGAGTTTAGTCGAGGTGCTCGGTAACTTCCTGACAAATTTCTTCAAACTCAGTCGCAGTCAATCTGAAGTAGGACATCGCGGCTTCGCCGCCTTTGCTCAATTCTTTGGAATAGCCCAGGCCGGAATGCAGATTAACCACATGCTCAGCCAGTTGTCCGAGGGCAATCAGGTTGCGACTGGTTGGCGAGATGCTGGTATTGGCCTCGGACAGCGTCTCGTATTCATGGTGAAATCTGATCGCCGTGGTCAGCGATTCGGGCAGATTCCAGCTCTTGGTGAGCAGATAGCCGATGGTCGCGTGATCGGTGCCGTGGGCTTCGTCTTCAATATGGGTAAAGCTGCGGTTTTCGGTATCGTTGCCGAGGCCGAGCATCTGTTTGTAGGTCGGAAACTTTTGCATCAGCAGCGGGATGCCGCAGTTCTGGAAGAGGCCGAAGCTGTAGGCTTCATCGCCGCTGACCCCGGGCAACTGCTTGGCCAGATACGAGGCACTTAGCGCAATCTTGGTTGAAGTATCCCAGAAGCGCACCATGCCGAGCTTATCCTTGGTGACAAAGGTGTTGCGCAAGACGAGTCCGGTAACCGTTTGCGACAAGGTGCTCAGCCCGAGCATGTTAAGCGCTTGCTTGACCGTGCCAACCTTGGTTCGCAAGCCGTAGAAAGGCGAGTTGACAGTCTTTAGCAGTGTTGCGGAAAGCCCGACATCCTTGATGATCAACTGCTCGATTTTATTGAAATTCGGATCGGTGCTTCTGATCTCGGCCGCCAGTCCGACCAGGATAGTCGGGCAAGGCGGGATATTGATGCTTGAGACAATGCGCCCAAGCTCCTGTTCGCTTAGTTCTTTGCCTACCATGCTGTGTAGTCCATATTTTATGTTCATGTACTAATAATTAGTCACTGCGAATGTTGCGAATATTTTTATCAGCACGTTTTCGCATGACTAACTACTGGGTTAAAAAAGCTCAATATTCAGTGTCGCCTCATTCTCCTTACTGATTTTGTATTTTGCGGCCTTGCTCAGTCCGTCGATGATACCGGCAAAGTTCCGGTCGAGTTCGCTGCTGCTCTCGAACAAGGTCAGGACGTTGCCGACCGCGTTGCGCACGGTGTCGCTGATGGTGAATTCCTGGTGGTTGGATAGTGCAAGATGAACATACATGGCCTCGATGGTGTTCGCCATGGACTCGAATTCCATGCGGGTTGCCATTTGCAGCGCACGATAATTCCCGCGCAGTTCATTGATGGACTGAAGACTGGTGTTCGCCAACTTGCGCAACTCCTCGGCATGCAACACCGCGTCGGTGCGCAAATTAATGTTGCCGACCGCAAGTTCGGCCGCCTCGGCAATCATTGCCGCCTGATCGCGGATGCGCCCACATAAATCAGGCTCTGCAGTGGGCATATTGGTTACCAGCAGCGAGACGCTCTCATAATTGACGATGAGTCGGTTCTGGAAGCTGAAAATGCGGTCAATCGTCCGCGATAACTCGATCACCGATTCCTCCAGAGGCGAGGCCGGGCCTTGCGGTGTCAACGTTAGTGATTCACCGGGTGTGCGCAACTGCACGTGACAGTTGATACCGAAGGCTCCCATGGACGCAATGGTCAGCGCGGCCAACGCGCGTAGTGTTCGGCAACCAAGCGCGCCACGGCTGAATTTAAGTGTAATCCCGGAATCATCGAGCCCGGTGAGTGCGCTTCTGGCGCATTCGAAGGCAGACTGGTTCTCCATTTCCAGCGCCTGCTGCCGACGCTTGTGCAGAATAGCCAGTCGAGCCTTGCGCAAGACCTCATCGGGAGCAAAAGGCTTTTCCATGAAATCGCTGCCGCCCGCGTCGTAAGCGCGCAGGCGATCATCAAGTTTGTCGTGAGAAGAAAGAAAAATAACTGGCAGGTTGCGCGTTGCCTCGGTTGCCCGCAGTCGATGGCAGGTTTCATAGCCGTCAATGCCCATTCCCATTTCGATATCGAGAAAGACGAGATCGGGCAGTAGCTCACCGTTCAGTTCTGTGGAATCGGCTAATTGCGCTGCAAGCTGAGCCAATTGTGCCAGGGCATCCTCTCCAGAATTCGCGCTGACGATTTCGTATCCGGCGGCGGCTAGCGAGACGCCAAGCATTCCCGCCACCATAGGGTCGTCATCGACGATCAGGATTCGGCTACCAGCGGCGTCGCTTGCTGCAGATTCAACGACGATTGCTTTTTTCATCATGCTTTTCCTGGCTTGGCTTTTTGTACGATTGTGCTGGGGCTGTCGAGCAGAGCGGTCAGGATTTCCTGTGCTTGCGTCCATGCCTTCTCCAGCGCTGTGAAGTCCTCGTTGCGTCGCGCCGAGTCATTTGTTCCCTGCCTCGACTCGGCCAGTGTCGCATTCAGATGCGCGGCAGCCGCTTGCAGATCGTCCATGCCGATGGTGCCGGCCCCGCCTTTGAGTGAATGAGTGAGTCGAAGCGCCGTGGTCACATCCTGGCGCGCCAAGGCAGCGCCGATTTCATCCACGCAGCCGGCGTTGTGCTCTCGGAACATCTGCAGAAAGCGATCAAGCAAATTGCGGTCACCGTTTACACGGGCCAGCGCGGAGGGAAGGTCGAAGCCGGAATACGTGACTGGGGACGACGACGCCTGCGGTTCGGTACTGGCGGGTGATTTTTCAGGAGCTGCCATGCGTTGGAATTCGTTCCTTGCCGCGTGTTGCCGATCGCCGCCGGAGAGCCAGAGGGCCAGCATGGCGTAGAAGGCGTCGGGCAGGATGGGCTTGGTGAGGATGTCGTTCATGCCGGCGGCCAGTACGCGAGCCTTCTCCTCGCTTATCGCGTGGGCGGTCAGGGCGATGATCGGCAGCTCGGGCCAGCGTTCGCGGATGATTCGGGCGGCCGTGTAGCCATCCATAACCGGCATCTGGACATCCATCAGCAGCAGATCGTAGCGGCCGTTGGCGACGGCTGCAACGGCTTGGGCACCATCCTCGGCGGTATCAACCGTAGCGCCGGTTATCTCGACCAGTTCACGGCTAATCTGGCGGTTGAAGTCGTCGTCCTCTACGACCAGGATGCGCTTGCCGGTAAGGTTTGGCATCGAATTCCGCTTGGTGTCAGCGTCAAGCAAGGGCACTTCAACGCTAGCGATCAGGGCATTGGCCATGGCCTCGTGCAGGCTGGCGTTGGAAACCGGTTTCGGCAGGTAGGCCTGAATATCGACACCGAGTGCGTCGGCGCTGCTGCGGGCCAGTTCCGACTCGTCACCGGTAATCAGCAGGATGGGCGTGCTGTTTCCGGTCGTGCGAAGGCGCTTGGCCGTGTTCAAGCCATCCAGGCCGGGCATATGCCAATCCGTCAGGATGAGATCAAAGTGCGCCCCTGACTGGTGACGGAGCAGAGCATCCGCCCCGGAATCCACCGTTTCCACCTGACAACCGAAGGTCTTCAGGTTGCGGCTCAATAAAGTACGCATGGCGACGTTGTCTTCGATCACCAGTACCTTCTTGCCGACCAGAGATGAATGCACAGGCGCCGGCGCCGGCGCCGCCTCGCCGAGCGCTGCATCAGCGGCGAAGCAGGCGGTAAATCTGAAGCAGGAGCCTGTTCCCTCTTTACTTTCGACCTCGATCTGGCCACCCATGCATTCGACCAATCGTTTGCTCAGTGCCAGGCCGAGGCCGGTACCGCCGAAATTGCGCGTGGTCGAACTGTCGGCCTGGATGAAGGGGCTGAATAGCACGGCCTGCACTTCCGGCGTCATGCCAGGGCCGGTGTCGCGTACGGCAAAGCGCAATACCACCGCATCGGCGGATATTGTCAGCGGCTCTACGGTCAAATGGATCTCGCCGTGCCCGGTGAATTTGACAGCATTGCTGACCAGATTGATGAGCACCTGGCTCAGCCGCAAGGGATCGCCCAGCAGATTGTCCGGCACGCCAGGCAAGGTGCCGAAGACAAGTTCCACGCCATTCTTTTTCGCCTGGAGCTTGAACAGATTGGCGACTTGATGCAGCACGGCGCTCAGGGTAAAGGGAATCGACTCGATCTCCAGCTTGCCGGCTTCGACCTTGGAGAAGTCGAGGATGTCGTTAACCACGCCAAGCAGGGATTCTGCGGCGCTTTGGATCTTCTCCAGATAGTCGCGCTCGCGCGCGGGAAGATTCAGGTTCAAGCAGAGATGGGCGAAGCCCAGCAAGGCGTTGATCGGGGTGCGTATCTCGTGGCTCATGTTGGCCAGGAATTGGCTTTTGGCTAGCGTTGCGGCCTCAGCAGTTTCCTGTGCCATTTTCAGCTTTGTAATATCAACGCGAAAGCAGACGCTATATCCATCCAGTGTCTTGCGGTCGACACTACGAATCCAGCGCCCATCGGCGAGCTTTTGAATCAGTGTGGCATCGCCCGCCCGGTGACTGGCCAGGCGCTCTGCAACCCATTGATCAACGCCAAGGATGGCTGCTTCTACATACTGACCACGTTCTGCTTCGTTGCGCAGGATCTGCTCAAAGGTGACACCGGGGATCAGCAGGTCGGCCGAGGTGATGTAAATTTCGCGGTACCTGTCGTTGCAGTAAGCCAGTCGATCATGCTCGTCATAGATGACAAAGCCTTCGTCGATTGTGGAAATGGCACTCTCCATCATGCGTGCGCCCCTGCCAAGCGCATCCTGATCCAATCGGCGATGCTTGAGCAGAATGACCACGAGGAGAAACACCAGCAGGTCGATAAGTCCGCCACCAAGGGCTACCGCCGTGGGCAGGCTGCTCGCCAGAGCACGTTCAAATGCTGGCCGGCTATGCAGTTCCACACGCCAGATTCGGCCTGGCAAGCTGATGTTTGCGAATTCGCTATAGCGTGGCGGCACGTCGTCGATAATTTTGTGTGAGTCGAAGAGTATGGTTTCCGGGGTAGCCACCGCGCCATCGAAAATTCGCAAATCAAGGTATTCGTTGGTGTTGCCGAGAACCCCCTGCATCAGGTCGACCATGCGAAACGTGCAATACACGAATCCGCGCAAGGCACTACGGCGTTGGGCGATTGTTGCAAGGGGCACGCCATTTTTGTACACCGGCATGTAGATGATAAATCCAGCCTGTGGATTGGTCTCGGCTTCGAAAATCAGTTGCAGGCGACCAGAAACCGTTGGTTCGCCGGTGTCGCGCGCGTTCTCCATCGCGGCTCGCCGGGTCGCTTCCGAAAACATGTCATAACCCAAGGCCTGCAAGTTCAATCCGGAAAACGGTTCAACGTAAATAACGGCGCTGTATTGTTCGCGCTCACCGCCTGGCTTGATCGCGTAAGCGGGGAATCCCTCGGCGCGGATTTCCGCCAAATGTGCCTCTTTTTCAGCCGAGGCAAGCATTTGCCCGTAGCCAATTGCCTGAATGCCCGGCCAATAGCTTTCGACCTGCAATCCTGATACATAGGAGTGCCATTGCTGGCGGCTTACATTCCCGGTGCTATTGAACAGGGCCGCACTGCCACGCAGGACGCTGATATAGCCTTTCATCCGACGATCGATGGCTGTCTGGGCAGTAATCAAATGGTTGTTAAAGCGCAATTCAGCGTTCGAGTTGGCATCACGCCAGGTAAAGTACCAGGTGTCCAGCGTACCGGCGATGAAGATGCCCAATACGAGCCAAGCCAAGGCTGTGATATCCACGAGACGGATGGCGGGATGAATGCATCTTCGAGGCGGTAGGGGATTGATCACGGGGGGGGGGGGATGTTGGTTTTCTGCCTGCCGGATTCGCTGTAATCAGCTTATAAGATGTGAGGTTAGCGGGCGATTATAATTTGGGATACGCAAACCCGGTGATTTTATTTTGCTTGACGCGATGAAAATCGCTTTCAATATTCACGGTTTCCGCTTTTTGCACTGGAGGGTGGTCGGTGGAAGTGGCGAGACGTGCAAATTTTTATACATACTATCTCTGTAAGCGCCGTGAAATGGCGTTCTACAGCCACTATGGTCAGCAAGCCAATGAATGCGGCACTCTTCAGTAGTATGTTCTGTAGATCGTTCATCCACGCCATATACAGCCATACATGACCGATATCGATCGAATCATATACGCCACTGACTTATCCGTTCGTAATGTCCATTCGCTCAGTCACCCGCGCTGCAGACCACACTCCCTGGTTACCCTTGGCGGAATTCACTGCAGGAGGTCGATGGTGAATTGCAGTTGCAGGGTTTGCAAATTTTGCGCACGCAGTCTTCCGGGAGAACCGGCGCGCACCATTTTATCGATCGGCACACGTGCGCAAATGAGATTTGCGCACCCTGCAAGGCCGGGATATAGCCTTACGACTCAAGCAGAATAGCCGTCTGGCAGCCTACCCGCACATTGCCCCATTGGATGCCGGCAACGCGGATCGGCATGGCGATGTCACACATCAGCTCGCCGGTATCGCGAAGATACGTTTGCAGGAGTAGCGGGGCCGTGTTTCTGGCGGCACGCAGTTCGGTCGGGGCTTCGAACTTGCGATGCGTGCGGTTGCCGGCCAGATCCTTTTGTGGATCGCCGGTCAGTGGCAGGGAGAACCTGGCATTGTGTGCGGTCAGGTAGCCGTTGATGTCTACGCCCACCGCATAAACGCCGCCCTTGAGACTGGCCAGCGCGTTATCCAGGAGTCCCTGGCAGTCGCGGATAAAGTCCTTGTCGTAAGCCACCGTGAATTTCTGCGGGTTGGTCTGCGGAGTTATCGGCAGGTAGTTGCGATCCATGACGTTTACCCCGCGCTTGCGCATTTCCTCCAGCTTGTTTTGCAGATCATCGCGGAAATTACGCACTACATCGACGTTGAAGTCGAAGGCGCCACGACCGATCTTGAAGCGGGATACCAGTTCCTGAACCGATTCGGTGGCCTTTGACAATCCTTCAGCGGATTGTTCGGAGTGCGCCATGTTTTGCGCTACCTCGGCCGACAGGGTATGCACCAGATGCATGTTTTCATGCACCTGGGCATTGCTCGCAGTCAATTGCTCCATGGCCGTGGCAATCTGGATCAATTGCTCGCTGGTACCTTCAAAATCTCCCACCATCTGACGGAAATGACTGGATGAACGCTCGACCACATCGCGCGTCTTGCAGATATCGACGTTGATTACCTCGTTCTCGCTTTGTGTTTCGTGCACCAGCGAAATCATGCCCGTAACACTCTCGGTTATTTCCAGCGCAGCGATATTGACGCGCTCAGCCAGCTTGCGCACTTCATCGGCGACCACGGCAAAGCCACGTCCCGCTTCCCCAGCCCGCGCCGCCTCGATGGCGGCGTTCAAGGCCAGCAGATTGGTCTGGTTGGCGACATCCCGAATCAGGGTGGCCATGGTATGAATGCTGTCAGAACGCTGGCTGAGGTGGGCAACGGTGTCGTTGAAACGCGCCAGTTTCGCGCTGACGGACTGCACCTTGATCTCGACATCAAGCATTTCATTCAAGGAATCCTTGGCGCTCTCCAGGTTCACTTCGGTCGAATGGGATATACGTTCGGTCGACGAAGACACCTCGTTGATCGCTTGCGTCGCCTCATTGCTGGCGGTGAATACCGCCTCGGTCAATGCGCCCTGACGCGTTGCCCGGGTCGAGGTTTCGCCAACGCTCTTGCGCATGAGCACGGCTTCGCGCGCAATGCTGACGCTCATCTTGCGCACCTCGCCAATGATCTGCCGCATTTTGTCGGCGAAACGATTGTAGCTCAGCGCCAGATCGCGAAACTCGTCGTAAGTGGTGATTGGCAGGTCACGTGAAAAGTCGCCTTCGCCGGTGGCAATCTCGTCAAAGATTCTCGTCATGTTCTTCACCGGCCTGACGATCAGGTGACGCAGGTAAACGATCTGCGTGACATTCAAGGCCAGGGCGAAAACGGTTAGCGCGATCATCAACATCAGGCCTTGATTGAAGGCCTCCGTGGTAACACGCATCACCTCATCATTGACACCGGAACGGCTCAGGGTTTCGAGGATCGAGCCTTTCTCGTAGATGTATACACACAGATAGACGAGATCGATGACGAACAGCAGGAGAAAACTCATCAATTTTTTGGTCAGCGTGTTCCAGAAAGTCCTTTCAGACCACGCGTAGAATTTCCAGAAGCTGTTCATTTTTTCACCCTCGTGTTGTTGAGCGCTCTGCGAACAAGCGCCGTTTCGTTGATCCCGATGGCTTACAGGCTGGCCACCAATTCCTCGTTGCTTTGCCGGGCTGCCGGCGCTTGTCGCAGCAGGCCCAGCCCAGCCTGGATACGCTGCCGCTGGTCTCCGCGTACGCCGCTGTTTTTGTAAACAACAGTTTGTACGATGTTGGCTTCAAGTCAAAAAAACGCTTGGGACAGAGTTGAAAACAATGATTTGTAATGTTCAAACGGTGCAACGGGTTAATTTACCCTGCTTGATTTTTTTCATCATGATCCCGGGTTTCTAACGAGACTTGTTGCCTGAAGCCAGTTTATCCACCGTGCGCTAATGAAGAATGTGGGGAAAATAAATCGAGTATGCATAACGCTATCACTTTAACTAATAAAAAGTACTGATTTTACCTTAAGACCTTTAGTGCATTCATGCCGCGCCACATTAAAAACAAGTTGGTGTGCTTGCCTTTTTCCGATCCGTATTGCATTTCTCTCACGTCTTTTTCCTGAATCAGGCGCCACAACTTGGTGCCGCAACGGTTTCATCGCCCAGCGCACCGCCGCAACTGGAACCCTGACCCGCCGTGCAGCCATAACAGTGGTCGGCAACACGAATGGCGTGCCCGTCGAGCGCCTGTGCATTTACCTCGGTGATATGCCGGCGCGGGTGGCCGGCTTCGGCAATCGGCAGCCCAAGTTGCTGGTTGAAATCGCAGTCGTAGAGATAGCCCTGCCAATCGACCGAGAGCAGATTGCGGCACATCACGTGTTCGATGTTTTCATCGCGGTGTGCGCTGCGAAGTAGCTGCATGTAGTTGTTGAACTGGCCCTTCGAGACCAGCATCGAGCCGAAACGCTGGATCGGCATGTTGGTCAGGGTGAAAAGCTGGTTGAAGACGATGCCGAAGTCCTGCCGCAGATGCGCCTTGTAGGCGGCTTCCAGCGGCCCTTGCGGCGGCGGCAGGCTGGGCCCCTGGGGGTTGAAAACGAGGTTCAGTATCAGATTGCCTTCAGGAGCACCGTAACCCAGTGCATTCAGGCGCTTCAGCCCTTTGATGCTGGCCTCGTAGGTGCCTTTGCCGCGTTGCTTGTCGACGTTCTCCGCAAGATAGCAGGGCAGGGAGGCGACAATTTCGACGCGATGCGCGGCGAGAAAGCCGGCCAATTCTTCAAAGCCCGGTTCTTCAAGGATGGTCAGGTTGCAGCGGTCGATGACCTTGAGACCCCGGCTGCGCGCCGCGATGACCAGCCGACGGAAGTGCGGGTTCATCTCCGGCGCGCCACCGGTCAGGTCAAGCACCCTGACCTCGGGGCTGGCCGCGACAAACGCTATCAGGGCATCGATCGTTTCGCTGGTCATTTCCTCCCTGCGCTGCGGGCCGGCATTGACGTGACAATGCAGACAGCTCTGGTTGCAGCGATAGCCCAGGTTGACCTGCAGGATTTCGACAGCTCGCCGCTGCAGCGCCGGGAAGTCAGTTATTACGAGCAGGGGCAGGGTGGCATGCATTGTTGTCGGCCTTTCTTGTTGATCGTAAGAGCTTGGTCGGATACCGGGTGGTTTTCCTTACGGCTTTATTTCAAAGCACATAAAGATCCACGTATTCATGGACCGGTGTGGACATCAGGCGGGCATGATCGAGCGATAGGTCGAGGATGTTTTTTTGCTGCCCGGCCGGGAAGCGGCGCGCCAGGTTGGTGCGGAACTTGGCTTCCAGCAGGGGAATGCCTTCGCTGCGGCGGCGCTTGTGGCCGACCGGATATTCGACCAGCGACTCGTCCAGCCTGCTGCCGTCGTTGAATTCAACGGTGAGGGCGTTGGCGATGGAGCGCTTGTCCGGGTCGTGGTAATCCGCGGTGAATTGGCGATCTTCAACGCACAATATCTTCTCGCGCAGGGCGTCGAGGCGCGGATCAGCGGCAACACCGTCTTCGTAGTCGGCCGCAGTAAGTCGGCCGAAAAGCAGGGCGACGGCGACCATGTACTGGATGCAGTGGTCGCGATCCGCCGGGTTGTGCAGCGGGCCCTGCTTGTCGATGATGCGCAGGCACGCTTCGTGGGTGCGGATGGTGATTTTCCTGATGTCTTCTGCGGTCTTGCTCAGGGCTTTCAGTTGAGCATGGATGCTGATGGCCGCCTCCAACGCCGTCTGGCTGTGGAATTCGGACGGGAAGCTGATCTTGAACAGCACGTTTTCAATTACGTAAGTGCCGTACAGACGCTGGAACCTGAAAGGTTGTGACCTGAACAGCACGTCATAGAAGCCCCAGACCGGCGTGGTGAGGACGCTCGGGTAGCCCATTTCTCCGCTCATTGCCATCAGCGCCAGGCGCACCGCACGGCTGGTCGCGTCACCGGCGGCCCAGCTCTTGCGGCTGCCGGTGTTGGGCGCGTGGCGGTAGGTGCGCAGGGGCTGGCCGTCCACCCAGGCCAGCGACACGGCGTTGATGATTTCGTCACGGCTGAGGCCCAGCAGCCTGGCTATCACGGCGGTGGAGGCCACCTTGACCAGCAGCACGTGATCCAGCCCCACCTTGTTGAACGAGTTTTCCAGCGCGATGCAACCCTGGATCTCGTAGGCCTTGATCATGGCCGTGAGCACGTCCTTGATGAGCAGCGGCTTGTTGCCGGTGGCCACTGCGGTGCGCGAAAGCCAGTCGGCCACCGCCAGGATGCCGCCCAGATTGTCCGAAGGATGGCCCCACTCAGCCGCCAGCCAGGTGTCATTGAAATCCAGCCAGCGGATCATGGCGCCGATGTTGAAGGCGGCCTGGACCGGATCAAGCTGGAAGCCGGTACCGGGCACTCTGGCACCGTTGGGTACCACGGTGCCGGGAACGATTGGTCCAAGCAGTTTGGTGCAGGCCGGGTATTCCAGCGCTTCGAGGCCGCAACCCAAGGTGTCGATCAGGCTATGGCAAGCCGTCTCGTAAGCCAGCGGCGACTGGATCTCATAGTTCAGGACGTAATCGGCGATATTGGTCAGAACCTGATCGGGCTCGGGGCGGAGATTGCTGATGTGTGCAGGCATGAAGAATTCTTCGCTGAGGTTTGACAGGATTGGGCATTGTAGGACATGCGGCTGTGGCGTCTGTCATTCGTCTTTTCTGAGGGCAGGAGACATCTATTTATCACAAATGGAAGTTGATTTCTGTCGACTCAATTGCCATAGCAGTAATTTGGGCGCAAACTAGGTCTCATTTTTTTTAAAAGCACTGAGGGGATACCCTGATGATCGCATCCATTCTTAAGTTTCTGAGAGCCAACGGCGAGCAACTCGATTCCGAGATATCACTTGCTCTCGATATCCCGATGGCACAGTTGAAAACGCAGGTCGCGCAACTCTCCGCTTCCGGCGACGTGATTTGTTGCAAGGTGACACGTTTCATCGAAGGCAAGAAGATCGAGGGCATCAGTTGTCGCTTGTCCTGCGATTTGCCGGCACCCGCGCGCGGTCGCAAACCCGGCGTCAAGAAAGATCCCAACGCTGACCTCAAGTATCCGGAATAAGGTTGCTGTAGCTTTCTAACCATCCACCGAAAGGGTTAGAGCAATTTACCGTGGGCAGGGTGGAGGTCTATAAATCGGCTGCCACCGTTTGCAGTAAGATAGCCGCCGCCCATGAAAATTTTCTCTCGCCCCTTGTTTCAGTGCGCTGTCTTCCTGTTTGGGCTACTGCTCAACGGTTGTAGCGCAACACCCCAAGCGCGCGTCCATCTGTCCGAGACATTTGCGACAGAGACGCCATTCCAGTATTACAGTAGCCGTGCGCCAGAGGGTGCTTGCGAAATTGGCAAGCGCGCTCTGCTCAGCCAGGGCTATCAGATTGAAGGCGCGCAACCGCTCAATATCCGCGGCGATAAGTACTTTCAACCCACGCCTGAACAGGCGACGAAATTGACGATAAGCCTGGTATGTCTTCCCAGTAGCCTGGGCGCAGTGATTTATGCCAATGCTCTGGAGACGCATTTTGAGCTTAAATCCCGCGGCAGCAGTGCGGGGGTGAGCGTGTCCGGTTTCGGGTCATTGTCCCTGCCATGGGCCGCAGACAAGGATACGCTGGTGAAGGTCGGTGAGGTGACCATCACCGCACCCGAGTTCTATCAGAGACTGTTTGAACTGATCAAGACCCTTGATGGTTAATCCAGAAAACCTCATTCCATCCACGAAAATCACGAAAGACACGAACAATATCAAAAACTTGATGTGGTTTCTCTCTTCACCCTTTGGGTGGCGATCTTCAGCTTATTATCTCCTTGATTCTTTTCGTGCTTTTGGTGTTTTTCGTGGACGAACTGCTTTTTCTAGGTTAATCCAGAGTTTGATGTCGTGTTGATTGCCTGCCTGAACCGGAACCATGTTTTCTGCTGGTAAAGGTTTTTCCGAAAGTGCAGGCGTTCAAAACCGACAAAAAAAAAGAGGGGGCCTATCGCCTAGCCGTTACGTTAAGGTGTTGATAGCGCCGACTAGGCCGGCGTAACTCGTTGAAGACGTGCGGATTTTCGCGATAAGCGCTCAAGGAGATTTTTCCTTCAGCATTTTCTGCATAAATGTACGTCAGTTCAATGGGTTGCGGCTTCCATCCGCATTTCATCAACACCTTAACGTAACGGCTAGGGCCTATCGCCCCCTCTGTCTTTCCGTTAGCCCAAGTTAGCTTACCTTCCGCCGCCCCCCTTGATGCGCAGCAGTGCACTGACCAGCGCATCGAGATCCTCGCAGGTGTTATACGGTGCCAGCGAAGGCCGCACCGTGCTTTCCAGCCCGAACCGGCGCAGGATCGGCTGTGCGCAGTGGTGGCCGGAGCGCACCGCGATGCCTTCCTTGTCGAGCAGGGCGCCGACGTCCTCCGTCTTGAAACCCTCCAGAACGAAAGACAGCACGCCGGCCTTCTCCTTCGCCGTGCCGATGATGCGCAGGCCCGGCACCGTCTGCAAACCGCGTGTTCCGTACACCAGCAGTTCGTGCTCGTAGCGCGTGATGTTCTCGATGCCGATCGAATTGACGTAATCGATGGCCGCTCCCAGCCCCACCGCATCGGCGATGTTGCCGGTACCGGCTTCGAACTTGGCCGGGGCCGGCTGATACAGCGTCTTCTCGAACGTGACATCGGCGATCATGTTGCCGCCGCCTTGCCACGGCGGCATCTCGTCGAGAACCGCCTGCTTGCCATAGACCACGCCAATGCCGGTCGGGCCGAACACCTTGTGCCCGGAGAAGACGAAGAAATCGGCATCGAGCGCCTGCACGTCGGCTTTCATGTGCGACACCGACTGCGCACCATCGACCAGCACCCGCGCACCGTGGCGATGCGCCGCCTGGATCATCTCGCGCACCGGCGTGACGGTACCCAGCGCATTCGAGACCTGCGAGATCGAGACGATCTTCGTCCGCGCATTGAGCAGCTTCTCGTACTCTTCAAGAATGATCTGCCCGTCGTCATCGACCGGCGCAACACGCAACTTCGCGCCTTTTTCAGCGGCCAGTTGCTGCCAGGGCACGATGTTGGCGTGGTGCTCGAGCCAGCTGATCACGATCTCGTCGCCGGCGCCGATGTGGCGGGCGCCCCAGCTCTTGGCCACCAGGTTGATGCCCTCGGTGGTGCCGCGCACGAAGATGATCTCGTCCGCCGAACCGGCGTTGAGGAAAGAACGCACCTTCTCGCGCGCGACTTCGTAAGCGTCGGTCGCCCGCGCCGCCAGCGTATGCGCCGCACGGTGGATGTTCGAGTTCTCGTGCGCGTAGAAATACGCGAGCCGGTCGATCACCGACTGCGGCTTCTGCGTCGTCGCCGCGTTGTCGAGCCAGATCAGCGGTCTTCCGTTGACCTGCTCTCGCAGGATCGGGAAATCGTTGCGGATGGCACGCGGATCGAAGGGGCGAGTGGTGCCGAAAGTACCGAAGCCCAACTCGGGCGTGCGGTTCGGATGCTGCTCGACGAGTTCCGGAACGACCGAAATGGAGCCGAACTGGAACGGTGTCTTCCCCGCCGCGCTGACCGTCGCCGCTTCGTCGATAAAATAGAAGCCGCTGCTCGACGGCGGCCGGGCGGCCGTAGTGAAGAACGGTACCAGCGACAGTGCGCCACCGAGCGAGGAGGGCACGTTGCGCAGGTCGTTCGGGCCCGGCGCCAGGCCCATCGGCGGGGCGACATCCGGGGCCAGCGGCGAGGCCGGCAGCGCCGGCGGCTCCAACGGCAACGCATTTGTCACCACGGCGGGCGAGGCCACCTGCGGCGCCACCGACAGGGCCGGCGAGAACGACGGCTGCCGTGGCGTCGGCGCCGAAGCGCTGCCGGGCAGGGCGGCGAACAACTGGTTGGCAAGTTGCGCGATCAGCGACGGATCGGGCGCCCCGGCGGCCTGCGCCGACTGCGCCTCGGCGCCGGCGAGCAGGGCCGAGCCACCGGGCGGTGGGCCCGACAGGCGGCTGATACCCGTGGGCAAGAAATCAGGCGTAATCATGGTAGTTGTCGACCTCGACGTTTTCGAGCACGGCGATGGCATCGTCGGTCAATACGGCGGCCGAGCAATACAGGGAGATCAGGTAGGAGGCGATGGCCTTGCGGTTGATGCCCATGAAGCGCACCGAAAGACTCGGGGCGACTTCGCCGGGAACGCCGGGCTGGAAGAGGCCGGTGACGCCCTGCTTCTTTTCACCGGTGCGCAGCAGCAGGATGTCGGTCTTGCCGGCGGCGTTGATCGAGAGCTTGTCGCTCGGCACCAGCGGCAGGCCGCGCCAGGTCAGGAATTGCGAGCCGAAGAGCGAGGCGGTCGGCGGCGGAACGCCACGGCGCGTGCATTCGCGGCCGAAGGCGGCAATCGCTTTCGGATGCGCCAGGAAGAAGGCCGGTTCTTTCCACACTTTGGTGATCAGTTCGTCGAGGTCGTCCGGCGTCGGGCTGCCCTTGCGCGTCTGGATCTTCTGCGAGGCGGCGATGTTGTTGAGAAGGCCGTATTCGGCGTTGTTGATCAGTTCGAATTCCTGCTTTTCCTTGACCTTCTCGATCAGCAGTCGCAGTTGTTCCTGGATCTGGTCGATCGGGTGGTTGTAGAGGTCGGAGACGCGTGTTTGCACGTCGAGCACGGTGGTCACGGCGTTGAGCGAATACTCGCGCGGCGCGGATTCATAGTCGACGAAGGTTTCCGGCAGGTCCTCGTCGTTGCGCGGACTGCAGCCGACGTCGGCGGATTCGCCGGCATCTTCTTCCTTGACGCGGTTGAGGCGGTAGATGCCGGCTTCGACCGGTGTCCACGGCAGGAAGGAAACCAGCCAGCGCGGGGTGATGCCGCCCCATTGGGCGTGCGTCTTGGTGGCATTGGCCAGTTGACGTGCGGCGGGCTCGCTGAGCGTGCGACGGATTTCGTTATCGACGGTCTCGATGGACATGAGGTTTTTTCCTTGATGAATTGAAGGGATTGCAGCGAGGCGCAATTTATCAAGATGACCGGCCGCGGCGAACGATTACTTTCTTATTTGCTTATGCCGTAATTGATCGATAGCGACCGAAGCCGGCGCCCTGTCAGTGGCTGTGCCAGATCTGTCGTACCGGCGTTGGTTGATGGCCTATGTGGTTTGGCGATGCTTCAGCGTGGCCAGGTTCATTGTCAGGCAGGTTGCCAAGTTCACTGCGCATCGATTCGATGATGGCTTTGCCAAGTGGCCAGGGGCCATGGCCGGAGGCGACATTGAGGTGCCCGACGGGGCCGAGATTGACGCAGCGCACGCCCCAGTTCGCGGCCAGAGCGGCGGCTTTTTCAAACGAAAGCCAAGGGTCGTTGTCGCTGGCGATGAGCAGCCCAGGCTGGGCGAGTGGCGCGGCGAACATCCAGAGCGGCAGTGCGAAGCGCTCCGGGTCGGCCGGAGTCACAAGGAGCGTGGCGCCGAACGGTGTCCCGAGTACGTTTTGTGCATGCACCGCTGCCAGGCAGCCAAAGCTGTGGGCGACGACCAGCGGGCGGTGGTCGAGTGCGCGCACGGCACGATCGATGTTGCGGCTCCACGTTTCGAGCGAGGGCGTATTCCAGTCGTCCTGCTGCACGCGCCGGGTGTCAGGCAAGCAGTTCTCGATGATCGACTGCCAGTGATCGGGCTCGCTGTTGCCGCGTCCGGGAACGATCAGAACGGTGGGCTGTGTCATGGTAGCTCTCTCGAAGCCAATCTATTGCAGCGCGTGGTCATGTTTGCTCCCGATGTGCTGAGTCGATGCCTTGACTCTAGGGCGCGGGAAGCATCATCGGAACGATTTTGTTGATCAATAGATATTCCCGATGGGAATAAGCACGACTTTCAGACAAGGATGCACGAATTGAATGTTGTGCGAACGCTGATTTCTTCCACACAGGTTGGGGGTTATTTGAGAAATGGCGGTCAGTTGATCCTGGAAAACTCTGTTGAAACCTCTTCCAACATGCCCCGAAGGAAATCCCCTTGGGGGACAGAGAGCACAAAGCCACAGAGGGGAGAGTGGTGGGTGAGGGCAGGGCTTTCATTCTTTGGGGTGCCTTTCAAAGCCATGCCCGTTAGTGATCGGAATACTGATTCCACAGTTCGATGAACTCGTCGGCATGGGCGAGAAAGATGTCGACCAGATCCGGATCGAACTTGCAGCCGCTACCCTTACGGATGAAGTCAAGAATAGTCGGCATGGGCCATGCTTCTTTGTAGCAACGGGCATGTGAGAGCGCGTCGAAGACATCGACCAGCGCAACGATGCGGCCGAAGATATGGATTTCTTCGCCCTTCAAGCCGTTCGGATAGCCGCTGCCGTCCCAGCATTCGTGATGCTGGAATGCAAGAATGGCGGCGGCCTTCAGTACCGGCCGCTGCGAACGGAAGAGCAGGTTGTGACCAATAGTCGAATGCTGGCGCATCATGGCCCACTCCTCCGGAGTGAACGTGCCTTGTTTATGAAGAACGAGATCGGGGATGCCGATCTTGCCCAGATCGTGCATCGGTGCCGCCAGTCTCAGCAGATTGATATCGCTTTCATCGAGGCCCGCCAATTTGGCGAGCAAACAGGAAAGCTCACCAACGCGAACGACGTGCTGCCCTGTTTCGCTCGAACGGGCTTCGACGACTTTACTGAGGGTATGCACCATTTCACTCTGCGTCGCCAGCAACTCTTCGTCAAGGGCGGCATTGTCAAAGGCAACCCCGATGTTGGTGGCAAATAGCTTTAGCAGGTCGACGTCCACCTCATTCTGCTCATCCTCCATCTGCACCATTACGACGCTTTCAGCACCGCTGGTAGTGGAGAAATGGCCGAGGAATTCCCCGATGCGAACAATCGCCTGGTCCAGCGGAGTCTGCATCAACTGTTCGATTTCGGCCGATCCCAGCACATTGCTCAGCGGCTGCCCAGAGGCGGTGGAAAAGCGCCCCGTCCCGGCGATGACTGTATAGTTGTTTTCACCGCCACTCGGGTCGAGCTTGGCGGTCAGCCCGGAGGTCCGCGCCAGCATGGCATCGTTGCCCAAATGCAGCAGGGCGCTGATCTGGAGCAGAACCGCGGAAGAAAGCTGCGTCAGCGACTGGGTGCCGAAGATGTCACGCGAGGCCTCGATGATCTTGATCAGGCCTTGCCGGCTGCGGTCGATGGTGACGATGTCGCGATAGGAACGCAGCGCAGCAATCACGGTGGTTACCAGCCGCTGCGAGGTGAGCTCGGTCTTTTCCTTGTAGTCGTTGATGTCGTAATTGACGATGACCTTTTTTTCCGGTGCCTGTCCCGGTTGGCCGGTACGCAGAATAATGCGCACAAACCGGTTGCCCAGCGTCTCGCGAATGGTGCGCGCGGCTTCCAGTCCGGCGTGCTCGCTCTCCATGACGACATCAAGCAGGATAATCGCCGTGTCGGGGTGCTCGCCCAGCATGCGCAGCGCATCGGCGCCGGTGTGGGCGGACAGCAGTTGCAGTGGCCGTCCTTCGAAGACCAGGTCGCGCAACACCATCTGCGTAATCAAATGGACTTCCTCGTCGTCGTCGGCGATGAGCACCTTCCAGGTCTTGAGCGGGGCTGCGCTCGCCGGTTCTTCGGCATCCAGGAATACCAGCGGGGCATCCTCGATGGCGGGCGTTTTAGTATCAGGATCAGGTGATGTTTGCTGGCTCACTGGCTGTCTCCTCGTCAATTGGCAGTGTGATCAGGAATTGCACGCCGTCTCCGGGCGTCGAGCGGCATTCGATGTGACCGTGCAATTTCTGCGTAATAAGGTTATAGACAATATTCATGCCGAGTCCGCTCCCGCCTTGACCACGGCGCGTGGTAAAAAATGGCTCGAAAATCCGATTCACCTGGGTCGGGCTCATGCCTTCACCGTTGTCGCTATAACGCAGAAAAAGCTCTTTCGCTGATCGGTTGGCGGAAATTTCGATGCGCCCGGCGATGATATGCTCGAAACCGTGGATCAACGAATTAAGAATCAGATTGGTCAGAATCTGCGAGAAAGCACCCGGGTAGCTGTCGAGTTCCAGTTCCTCGGAACAGTTGATTGCCACCACATGGCTGGTACGTTTGAGTTTGGGCCGCAGGCTGTCGAGAATTTCGTGGATGTATTCCCTGAGCCGGAATCGCCTGCGTTGCTCGCTGGTCTGGTCGACCGCCACCTGCTTGAAACTTTGCACCAGGCCAGCCGCTCGCTGCAGATTGGTGGTCAGCGAACTGGTCGCCTCTTTGGCGATTTGCAGATACGCCTCCATGTCACTGCGCTTGATGCTTGCCGCGCCATAAGCCTTTTCCAATAGACTGGTTCGCTCCTGCAGGAAACTGGCGGCAGTGATGCCGATGCCGATCGGTGTGTTGATTTCATGCGCAATACCGGCGACCAGTCCACCAAGCGCAGCAAGTTTTTCAGCGCCCATCAACTCGTTTTGTGCCTGAACCAATTCGGTGATATCGGTGCCCGTTCCCCGGTAGCCGAGGAATTCGCCGGCGCTGGAAAAAGCCGGCTTGCCGCTCATGCGTACCTGACGCAGGCCACCATCGGGTATGGCCACCGGATAGTCGAAGGCGCGGAAAGGACGATGCGCATTGATGGCTTCCAGAAACTGCGTCCATTTCTCCGGCGCACGCTGTCGATCCTCGCTGGTGGCGAGTTCAGGCATCGCTTTCCCGATCAGGGCGTCGGTCGCCTGGCCGAGCAGTTCGGTGGCCCGTCCGGACAGGTAGCTGTAGCGCAGATCCGCATCGGTTTCCCATAGCCAGTCAGACGACGATTCGGCAAAATCGCGGAAGCGCTCTTCACTTTCCTGCAGGGCGCGCGTCCGGTCGATCACCCGCTGTTCAAGCAGGGCATGGGCTTCGCGTAGCGCCTGATCCGCACGACGCTGTTCGGTCACATCGAAATAGGCCAGGAGAATGATCGAGTGCGAGCCCGTATTGACACGCCGGCCGGACAGCAGCACGGTAAGCTGTGCACCGTTGCTGTGGCGCAGTTGAACCTCGTAATTCAGAAATTCGCCCGCCTCGCGAACCCGCTCCATGAACGGTGTACGCAGCTCGGGTCTGACCCACAATCGCTCGGTCGTAACGCTCATGCATATTGCCTCTTTGCCCCAGCCGAAGGTGCGATACCAGGCGTCGTTGAACTCGGTTGCCGGGAAGGGCTCTTCGCACAAGACGATCCCCATTGGCACGGGCGATAAATGGAAAGTCGCGGAAAAGCGGGCTTCGCTCTCCTGAATTTCAGCCTCGACACGCTTTCTTTCGGTGATGTCGGTGTAGGTGGAAATGAAGCCGCCGTGCGGCAAAGGCTTGCCGGATATTTCAATGACGCGGCCATCGAGGCGTTTATGCTCCAGTTGATGCGCCTCAAAGCGGCGTGCCAGAAACACCCGTTGGCGTACCTGTTCCTCGACATCGCCCGGGCCGTATTCACCACGCTGGGCGTTGTAGCGGATAAAGGCTTCAAAGGGGGTGCCGACCACCCCCATCGATTCAGGTAAATCGAGCAATTCCAGAAAGCGCTGGTTTGATACCACCAGCTTGAGATCGGCATCGAACATGGACAGACCCTGGCTGATGTTATGCACCGCCTCGTGCAGGCGTTGCCATTGCAGCTCGATCTGCGTTGAGGCGCTGGATAGCATGCTCATCATCTGCTCGGCGTCCTGGCGCTCCTTGGCGGCGGCGACGATGACCACCCGTGCCAGGCTGCTGCCGACGGTGCCTGCCACCAGTTTCTCTGCGTAGTCGACCAATTCGATATCGGCCTTGTCCTCGGGGTTTGCCACCCTGTCATGCTGTTTCGCGTAGTCGGCCAGTTGCCGTTCGGCGTGTTCACTGCCGAGAAAAATGGTCAGCAGATTCCCCAAGTCCCGCCAGCGCAGATCGCTGGCGATCGAACGTGTGCTTGATGGCGGCTTGTATATATCAACAAAGGCCCGCGCCTGGGCCATTTCATCCGGCTTGCCGGAGAACAGCAAGGCACCGGCCAGATAGACACCGACATTGGCCAACAGACTCCAGAGCAGGCTATGGCTGATGTGATCGAGGCCGGCTACGCCAAAAAATGCGTAGGGCCGCAAGCTTTCGATGCCGAAGGCACCAGCGTCGATGAAATCCCGTCCGATCCAGCCTGATTCGGCAATGGACGGCAACAGCAGCGTGTAGGCCCATAGGAAAAAGCCAGCGAGCAGCCCGCAGTAGGCACCGGTGAAGTTGCCGCGCCGCCAGTAAAGCCCGCCGATGATGGCCGGCGCGAACTGCGCGACGGCGGCAAAGGAAATCAGACCGATGCTGACCAGGGTATAGGCACTGCCGGTCAGATGAACGTAGCCGAACGCCAGCAAAAGTATGACGACGATACTGATCCGGCGCACCCATTTCACCAGTTCGACCAGGCTTTCCCTGTCCTCGCCGCTGAAGCGCTTGCCGCGCAGCACGAGCGGCAAGACCAGATCGTTGCTGACCATGGTCGACAGGGCGATGGTCTCGACGATGATCATGCCCGTTGCCGCAGCGAGGCCGCCGATAAAGGCGATCAGGGCGAGCCAGGGATGGCCACCAGCCAACGGCAGGGTAAGCACGAAATTATCGGGGTTGCTGCCGGATTCGAAGGGATGCAGCAGACCGGCCAGGGCGATGGGCAGTACAAAGATGTTGATCGCCAGCAGGTAGATCGGAAAAATCCATGCAGCATGGCGCAGGTGCGCCGGATCGCTGTTCTCCACGACGGTGACCTGGAACTGCCGCGGCAGACAGAAAATCACCAGGGCGGACAGGAAAGCGAGCGACCAGAAATCGGCTCGCTGCAGACTCGCCCCGGCGTCGAAGAGATTCAACCAGGCCGGATTAACGGCAGCCTGCTGCAGAATGTCGCCAAAGCCGTCGTTGAGACCATACGTAACAAAGGACCCGACGATCAGGAAGGCAATCAACTTGATTACCGATTCGACCGCGACCGCAGTGACCATGCCACGGTGCTGTTCCGTGGCATCGACGCGGCGTGTGCCGAAAACGATGACAAAAAGGCTCATGACCACGGCAACAAAGAGCTCCGTGTCGGCATAAAACGGTGCGGGGTTAACACCCACATTCGCACCCACATTCGCACCCACATTCGCACCCACATTCGCACCCCCTGACGCGCCGCGCAGAATATCGAAGGTCGAGGAAACCGCCTTAAGTTGCAGCGCAATGTAGGGAACAACGCCGATCACGGCAATCAGCGTGACCAGCCCGGCCAGCGACTGGCGCTTGCCGTAGCGGGCGGCGATCAGGTCGGCAATCGACGTGATGTGCTGGGCCTTGCTGACCGCCAGGAGCTTGCGCAGGAAGGGCTGGCAAAAGACGAAAACAAACGCCGGCCCGATAAAGATCGGGAGAAACCCGTAACCGCTCGTGGTTGCGCGACCGACACTGCCGAAGAAGGTCCACGAAGTGCAATAAACGGCAATCGACAGAGCGTAAATCCAGGCTTGCGGAAGCCAGCCAAATACACCCCGTTGCTCCTGGGTGTCGGTGTAATAGGCCAGGACAAAGAGCAGGCCAAGATATACGCCCGCCGCCAGCAGGATGGCTTCCATGCTCACCGCAAAGTCCAACCCTGCCGAAGCGAATCGTCGGCACCGACAAGGCGAGTCGCGCCACAGGTCATGAGCCAAGCGGCAAACAGCAACACCATCCATTGAACCGGCATCGGCAACCAAGGGTTGCAACAACCACAGTGAAGAGAGCGATTGACGGCCCGATGTCGGTTCAACTCGTCGATCATGATCGTACTCTCCTCCAAAAGAGCCAAGTCGATTTGCCAGACAGGCATCAAATCGGCATCAAAAAGCCTCCACCATAAAATGCGCTTCCAATATTAATTTTCACTCTAGGAGAAGAGTATTGTTAGTTCAACATCTATTTGGGCTTTCAGTGAGGAAAGCCCAAGGCTTTGCCGGGGATAACCTGAATTGCTGCGGTCAAACAAACCCGGGACGGCTACAGTGCTGAGATCAACGCGCCGAAGCGCGTCTTAGTACGTCCGCTATGTCGCGCTCCGCAAGCACGCTTGACGCACCCCGACCGAGCACGCCTTCAACTCACCAAGTGTCAGCAGCCAAACCAAGTCAAAACGGTCGCACGCCGCAGAAAAAATACATTCATATCACTACTGTCCGATTAAAAATCGTATAGATTCAGCTGGTTGCGCGTTGACCCTTCGGCGATTTCGTAGTCGCTTCCCGGAAACGCTTGCTGCAAGGGCATCTTCTCGAACAGTGAGAGCGGACAATATCTGTAGCAAAGAGTAGAGCGAAGCGTTCAGATTGAGACGCTCCTTGATGATATGCACGGGAGCGCATCCAGGGGACCGAAGTCGGGGCTTCTGATCCAGCCAAGGTAACGATCATTCGGCATCCCGACGTCAGGCGAATGCTGATGTCGATGCGCGCCCAGACCGAAGCGATTCGCGCCTTGGCCTATGTTGCTACTGCAGCTCGCGATCTGGCCAACAATGGCAATCCGGCCGAGCAAGTCGAGAATGAAGCACTGGCCGATCTGCTGACGCCGGTGGTCAAGGGCTGGAGTACCGAAACCGCTCTGGAAGTTACCTCGCTGGGCATTCAGGTGCATGGCGGCGTTGGCTACATGGAAGAAACAAGTGCCCTTGGCTGCGGCGCTGAGCATTTCTTGCGGGAACGGCAGGTTACCGCTGGTAAGGAACGCCTACGAAATAACTTCCCCTTTTCCAACATTCGAATCGGGAAGG
>NZ_JBMOJE010000058.1:0-31523 GCF_049316945.1 Propionivibrio sp.
ACTAATTTCCTATAAATACTGAATAAATACGGACTGGATCAGGAAGTCTGAGACTTGGCATTCGTGATATCTCCTTTTGCTCAGCCAGGCAAGTCAGCCAGATTGCTTTCAAGGCCGTTGTTCCGGGCAGCGCCAAAACGGCACTTCCTGGGGAGCTTATGAATAAACGATCTTCAGGCAAGGTGCCTGAAGAGTGGCGTATTTGCTTGATCTGCAGCTCTACTGCTTGTAGAACGCCTATTCGCAAGCCTTCCAGAGTTGTTATGGCTTGAATTTGCGGGTATCCGGATTTTGTGATTGATACTCTGCAGTGCAGCGCACAATGCCCTGTGCTTCGAGCTTTCGGCACCACTGTTCGTCTCGGTTCGGCCATTTTCGTCTCTGCGGTGGATTCTTGATATTTTCACAGCCGCTGAGAGTCTGGAAGGCTGTTGATTACACGTCGTTATTGCAACAATGTTGCATCTGAGATATGGCTATGGTTAAATCGTCAATCAAAATTCTCTGGTCGGATCCCTTTTGTGTCCTCTCCCATTCTCCTCAGCGATGAAGTTGTTGCCGAGCACATTCGCCTTACCGGTGCGCGTGCGACGCCGGCGCGTATCAGGGTGCTGCAAATGCTGCGCGGGGCACCGACGGCGCTGACGCACAACGAGATTGAACTGGCGCTTGGTGCCTCGGCGCTCGACCGCATAACGCTTTATCGCGTGCTCGACTGGCTGGTCGATAGCGGTCTGGCGCACAAGAATACGGATGTCCATCGCGTCTTTCGCTTCTCGGCCGCCGCCGATGGGGAGCATACGACGCACATCCATTTTCGTTGTGAGCACTGCGGCGGGGTTTTTTGTCTCGATGCCGCACCGCCTGCCGCGCCGATCCTCCCAGCCTGCTTCTCGTTGTCGCGCATGGATTTCGACCTGCGCGGGCGTTGCGCCAACTGCGCCAATAGTGCCAATAGCGCAGCAGCGAAGCAATAAATGAAAAACCTGCGGCACGCGCTTTTTGCTCTCCTGCTGCTGTTTGCTCAGGTAGGCGCGCTGTCGCATGCCGTCGAGCACCTGCGCTTTGACGATGCCGACCACTCGCCGGATCACGTCTGTGCGTTGTGTCTCGCGGCACAGAATCTCGGCGCGACGCTTGTTTCAGCTTCGCCCTGCATCGTGCTATGCACTGCCGATTTCGCAACACCGGCCGACGTCAACGTTCCTGTCTTTTCCCCGTCTGCCGTTTCCCCGCGCGCCCGCGCTCCTCCTGCCGCCTGATTGAAGCGCAAACCTGCCGCCTCAGGGCGGTGTTCTGCATTCCTTTCAGGAGAAATCATGCGTACCCCCGTGATCACGGCGCTCGTCGCCGCGCTGTCCTTTGCATTCCCGGCTCATGCCGCCGGCAATGCCGATCTCGCCGAAATCCGCGAGCAAATCAAGCAAATGAAAGACGCCTACGAGCAGCGCATCGCCGCACTCGAAAATCGTCTGGTGCAAGCCGAAACAACCGCCGGCAAAGCCGAGTCCAATGCCTCGCAGGCCCAGGCCGTGGCGCAACAGGCCGCCCAGCGGCCGGCGTCGGCCAACAGCTTCAATCCGGAGCTTTCGCTGGTTCTTGTCGGCAATTACACCAATCTCTCGCAAGACCCTGGCCAGCGGCGTCTGCAGGGCTTCATGCCGTCAAACGGTGAGTTGCTGCCGAATGCGCGCAGTTTCAACCTTGGCGAATCCGAGCTGGCGATTTCGGGGAATATCAACCATCTCTTCCGCGGTACCCTGCTGCTGGCCATCGCTCCGGACGACACGCTTGGCGTCGAGGAAGCAAACTTCCAGACGCTCGGTCTGGGCAATGGTTTCAAATTGAAGGCCGGTCGATTCCTGTCCAATGTCGGCTATCTGAATGAGCTGCATCCGCACGTCTGGGACTTCTCCAACGCGCCGCTACCGTACCAGGCATTTTTCGGCGGCCAACTGGGCATGGACGGCGTGCAGGCGCGCTGGCTGGCACCTGGCGAAACCTACTTCGAAGTCGGTGCCGAGGCGGCGCGCGCACTCAGCTTCCCGGCGACCGACGACACGAAAAACAAGAACGGCCTGATGTCGGGTGCCGTCTACGCGCATGTCGGCGGCGATGTCAATGTTTCGAACAGTTGGCGTGCCGGCCTTTCGTATTTTTATGCCCGGCCGGAGGATCGCAGCTATGACGATCCGCTGAACGTCAATCCGCTGAATGTCAACACCACCTACAGTTTTTCCGGCACCAGCAAAACCTGGATCGCCGACTTTATCTGGAAATGGGCGCCGAACGGCGATGCCAGCCGGCAGAACCTGAAGCTGCAAGGGGAATATTTCAACCAGTCGGAAGATGGGTCGCTGGTCTACGATGTGAACGCTACCAACCAAGGGACGCAGAGTGGCAGTTTCAACAATCGCCAGTCGGGTTTCTACGCGCAGGCCGTCTACCAGTTCATGCCGCACTGGCGTATCGGTTATCGCTATGACCAGCTCAACTCGGGCAACCCCAATTTCGGACACGACCCGTTCACCACTGAATTCCCTTTGCTCAACGACTTCAATCCGAAGCGGAATACGCTGATGATGGACTGGACGCCGGACGAATTTTCACGTTTTCGCCTGCAATACGCGCAGGACAAAACGCGCCCCGAAGCCACGGACAATCAGGTCTGGTTGCAGTACATCATGAGTCTGGGCGCCCACGCTGCCCACAAATATTAAGGAGCGAGCAATGAAACGCCTCTATGCAATCGCACTATCAGCGTTACTGGCCCTGGCCACGCTGCCGGCCCACGCCGCCCTCAAGGTTTTTGCCACGGTTCCCGAGTGGGGCGCGCTGGCGCAGGAAATCGGTGGCGACCAGGTCAAGGTTTACAACGCAACGCACGGCCTGCAAGACCCGCACCGCATCGATGCCAAGCCTTCGCTGATCGCCCAGGCGCGTTCGGCGCAATTGCTGCTGGCAACAGGCGCCGAGCTCGAGGTCGGCTGGTTGCCGATGGTCGTCCGCGAGTCCGGCAACGCGCGCATCCAGCCCGGCCAGCCCGGCTATTTCGAAGCGGCGCGCTACGTCAACATGCTCGATATTCCGGCCGTTCTCGACCGTGCGCATGGCGACGTGCATGCCGCCGGCAACCCGCACATCCAGACCGATCCGCGCAATCTGCTCAAGGTCGGCGAAGCGTTGAGCGCGCGCATGGCCGAGATCGACCCGGCCAATGCGGTGGCCTATCAAACCGGTTACAAGGCCTTCGCCGACAAGTTGCGTAGCGCCATTGCGCGCTGGGAGAAGGAAGGAGCGCCGCTCAGGGGCGTGCCGATCCTGGTTCAGCACAAGGCTTTCCCTTACCTGCAGAACTGGCTGGGCTTGAAGGAAGTCGGCCGTCTGGAACCGAAAGCAGGCGTCGAGCCGTCGAGTGCCTATCTCGCCGAAATCGTCGCGCGGCAGGCCACGCAGCCGGCGAAAATGGTCATTCTCCCGGCCTATCAATACGATGCTCCCTCGCGCTGGATCGCCGAGCGGGCCAAAATTCCTGCGGTAACGCTACCGTTCACCGTTGGCGGTACGCCGGAAGCAAAAGACCTGTTTTCACTGTACGACGATACGCTTCGCCGCCTGCTCAAAGGCTTGCAAGGATGAGCGCCGCCGCCCTGTTCGAAATCGATGCCCTGAGCGCCGGTTATACGCGGCCGGTAGTCGGCCCGGTGTCGCTGCGGCTGGGCGGTGGTGAAGTGCTGGGTCTCGTCGGCCCGAATGGCTGCGGCAAATCGACGCTGCTTGCCGCCCTGAGCGGATCGGCGAGAATTTTTTCCGGGCGCATCGACAAGCGCCCCGGGCTTCGTCTTTCGCTGCAGCAACAACAGCCGCCGCAGATCGATGGCGTTCCATTCAACGGCGCCGAACTGCTGGCCCTGACCGGCGCCGGCGCTGAAGGACTGCCGCCGTGGCTGGCGTCGCGCCTCAGCGAACGGCTGGATCGTCTGTCCGGCGGCCAGTTGCAATTCCTTTATCTGTGGGCCTGCCTGCAGGCGCCAGCCGATGTCGTGCTGCTTGACGAACCGACCAATAATCTTGACCCGGAAGGCGTCGCATTTCTCGAAGTCGCGTTGCGCCAGCGAGCGGGCGAGGGCGCCGGCCTGCTGGTGGTCAGCCACGACGCGCGGTTCATCGACGCCGTCTGTGATCGCACGCTGGTGCTCGGATGAATGCCGACTTGCTGTTCGACCCGCTGTTCGCCGAGCCTTTCATCACCGGCCTGGTTTTCGCCATTCTGCTGCCGCTGCTCGGCTGCTACCTGCGTCTGCGCGACGAGTGGCTGGCGGCGCTGGCTTTTGCCCAGACTGCCGCAGCCGGCTCGCTGCTGGCCATGCTGTTCGGGCTACCGCTGGCGCTTGGCGGACTGGCCGCCGCCGGTCTGGCTGCCACACTCAAGCACGCTTTCGAAGGTGCCACGCGCGGCACCCAGGGCGCCGCCTACGCCATGCTGCTGCTGCTCGGCTGGGGCATTTCGGTGCTGCTGGTGGCCAACCTGCCGCTCGCCGAGCGCATGGGCCACGCGCTGTTCGACGGCCAGCTCTATTTCACCGAGCGCTCGCATCTGGTCAGCGCCGGGGGCTTTGCGCTGCTGTCGTTTTTTACCCTGCGCTGGCTGTCCCGCCGCCTGTTGCTGGCGCATTTTTTCCCAGACTTTTTCCGGGCCAGAGGGTTGTCCGAACGCCGTGCCCACTTTGTCTTCGACCTGCTTGTTGCCGGTGCGCTGGCATTGGCCACCATGAGCGTCGGCGTCATGGGCGCTTTCGCCCTGATTTTCGTGCCGCCGCTGATTGCCTTCAACTGGGGCAACGGCTGGCACGGGGCGTTGCTGCTGGCATTGAGCAGTGCTTTTCTCGCTTATGTCGCTGCCTTCGCTCTGGCACTTGTACTTGACCAGCCTTTCGGACCGTTGCTCGGATTGCTACTGGTCGCTACCGGTGTGTGCAGTGCTTTACTGCGCAGCTTGATGGGGCGCGACTAGTCGCATGAGGGAAAGGTAATCAATGGTCGACCCCTTGGGCTGAGGTTTTTTACATGGAAATGTATTGGATGAGGCCATAGAGCGGCCTATTTTTCCCACTGACGGCCATGGGTCGGATTGCCACCCAAAGGGTTGATATAGAAAATACAGCAAACTATTAATTTAGTTTCTTTCGTGAGTTTCGTGGGCAGACTGAGGTTTCCAGGATCAATGTGTTGAGATGCACAACACTATGCGCATATCAATCATGAAATTCTGATAGCCGAAATTACTGAGCGACCAAATGCTCACCGGCAGCGGCCCGGTAATGGTGCATCGCTTCGTCTGATCGATCGGTCTCTTCAAACAGGCGCGCCAGTTCGAGACGCACTTCGCGCGCCTCGGAGAGCGACAGTGCTGCTTCCAGGAAGCTCTGCGCCTTGCCCCACAGACGTTGCGCCAAACACATGCGGCCCAGTGCAAGCAGCAGTTGGGGATCATCTCGGTGTTGCGGCAACCACTTGTCGGCGCAGGCAATGCGCGAGGTCAGGTCACCACCACGGTTCTGCCCGTAGAGGCTCACCAGCCTGGAATCCCATTCCACGTCGAGTTGGGCCTCGATAAAGCGCTGCGCATCGGCATCCGCGCCAAGTTCCATCAGCGCTTCGGCGTAGGCGCGCGCCAACCGGGGACTTCCCTCCCGTGACGGCATCTCTCGCTGATACGCCTGCAACCGGGCAAGATCGGAACGACGTTGGCGAATATTTTCACGATGCGCCTTGAGCTTGATTTCTTGTGCCAACTCGGGCAACAGGGCATTGCGTTTCTCAAGCAAGCGGGCGATACGCAGCACCTCGTCCCAATTGCCGCAGCCCTGTTGCGCACGCAACTCAAGGCGCAGTGCGGCGATGTGGCGACCGGAAATTTCCTGCAGACGCTTCAACGCCGAGACGGCTTCGTCAAAACGCTGCATCTCGACTTGCATTTCCGCCTCAAGCATCAGGCAGGCCGGCTGCAGTTTCGGATCATCCAGCGCGGCTCGCTCAAGCCAGGCTTGTTGTTTGTAGGGCTCATGCAGACGTTGCGCCGAACGGGCGGCCAATAACGCGGCCAGCGCCGGTGATTGGCCAGCGGCATGGGCCTCGCTGGCTTTTTTCATGGCCTGGCTGTAACGGCCTTCAAAAAGCAGGCGCACGACATCGTGAAACGTCCCGATCGTTTTCTCGCGCAGGCGTCGTTCCCGAAACTCGCGCACGCGCGTTGGCAAGGAAAGCGTCAGTGAAGCGCCGCGCAACAGCACATAAAGCACCACGAAGGCGGTCAGGATGAGCAGAATGGCAAAATTAAGCGATATCTCGGCACGATACGGGGGGAACACCAGCAGAACGTAGCCATCGTTGAAATGCGCCGCCAGCGAAACGCCCACCGCCAACGCAAAAAGCGTCAGCACCCAGAGCAGGCCCTTCATTTACGTTCCTTGCCGAGCTTGAAATTCTTGATCGCCGAGAGGCTCTCGTTAAGGTTAGGCAATTCGATGTTGATCTCGGTCGCGGCAAGTTGTTTGAGCGATTCCTCTGCGGTCTGTACCGATTTATCACGCCCGTCAAAATAGCGATCGACCCAGAAGTGGGCCTGCTTGATTTCGTTGCGAAATGTCCACTGATCATGCGCCAATAGCGCCAGACGGGCATTCAGCAAACGCAATTTGAGATTCTCACGCAGGAAGAAGGCCTGCCCCGGCGCCAGCAAAGCCGGTTCGTCGCGGTCGAAGCGCTGGATGCGGACCAGGCTGCGCAGTTCGCTCCAGAACTCGGCGGCCATCTCCTTCCAGAACGTCAGCGAACTCGCTGCCGCCAAAGAAACTCTGGCCGCATCCTTGGGCTTGGCCTGATCGCGCGGACGGACATCAACCGCCAGCGGCAACGCATCGACGGCGGAGAGCAGACCCTCAAGACGCAAATTGATCCCGGGCAGATCAACCTGTGGCAGTGCCAGCAGCCGATCCAGATCGCGCAGCAGCACTTTGCGCAAACGGATGAACTGAGGGCGGCTATTGCCTGCCAGGCGAGCATCGGCGGCCTGCAACGCCAGCACCGCTCCTTGCACATTGGCGGCGAGTTGTAACTGCTGTGCGGCCAGCGTCACGCTTTGCTCGATCTCCGCCAACGCCCACTCATCGCGGCTGCGCGCCAGGTCCTGATAGAGTTTCTCGAGCGTGGCCTGCTGGCTGATCGATTCGGCGATCTTCCCTTCAAGTTCGCCCAGTTTCCCCTGCAACACGGTGAATTGCTCCTGCGCCTGACGGGACAGGGCGCGGCTCTCCTTGGCGACGGTGTCACTTTCGGATAAGCGGCGTGCCATCTCTTGCTGGGTATCGGCAAGACGGATACGTGTCTCGACCCACTGCCAGGCGGCCAGACCCAGCGCAATCAGCGCAATTATCAGCCACGGATTTCTCCACGCGCTGAAGAAGGGATTGCTCGACGGCTTGCTCGATTCTTGCGCCAGCGACGCCGTCACGGCGGGTACCGATGGGGCAGGTTCGGTAGCGTGAGCAGTGGAGGGAGCAGTGGAAGGAGCGGGTTGTTGATCGACAGAATCATTCATGGTGAAACCAATTATATTCGCACAAGCCTTCAATGATACCGGCATCCGCCGGTCCGGTCAGAATTACTCTCTGCAAACCAAGCCCGGCGGCCACTTCGGCGATGCGCTGATGGGGAACAAACACCGGCAAGGCACGCAACCGCGCACAGCCGTCAGTATCGAGCAAAGCCAAAAGGTTGCGCAAACCTTCGCTGGAAGAAATCGTCAGTGCATCGACCTGCTTGTTGCGCAACAGCGACAGGATAGGGGCTCCATCAACAGGCGCCGAACGGTGATAGCAGGTGACGCAATCGACTTGCGCCCCGCGTTCGCGCAGCGTATCAGCCAGCAACTCCCGGCCACCGTTGCCGCGCAGGATCATTACCTTCTTGCCGGCAACGCATGCGGCCTGAAAAGCCGGCAGTTCAAGCAGCGCTTCGGAGTCGAAGCGTGTTGCCGGGACGATGACATGCAAGATGCCGCAGGCCGCAAGCTGTGCGGCGGTGCTCTGGCCGATCGCTGCCGCCGGCAAGGTCGCTGGCCACCGGCGCCGGGCAAGGATCAGCGGCACGCTGAAGTCGACCGCATTCGGGCTGATGAAGACCGCGATGGTGTAGTCGTCGAGCCGCGCAATCGCTTGCTGCAAGGGTGCCGGATCGTCAGGAGGGCCGATATCGAGCAAGGGAAAGCACAACGACTGGCCACCCTGTGCAGCAATCATCTCGACCAGTTTTCCGGCCTGGGCAGCAGGACGCGTGACCAGAATCCGTCGGCCCTGCAACGGTTTTTTCATTATCTGTTCATTGGCAGGAGGCAAGCGAGGCCAGAATCGCATCGGCGCCCTGCTCGCGCAACTGTTGCGCCAGACGCTGACCGATGGCCTCGGCTTCCTCTGGCATTCCGCGCAACTCGCCGCTGACCATCTGCTGGCCGTCCGGGGTAGCAACAAAACCGCGCAGCCACAGCACGCCATTTTCCAGAATGGCAAAGCCGCCGAGCGGCACCTGGCAACTGCCGCCGAGGGCGCGTGAAAAGGCACGTTCAGCACAGACGCAATGGGCTGTATCAGGATCATTGAGCGGCGCCACCGCCGCTATGGCGTCCTCGCGGCAGGACAGAACCTCGATACCGAGCGCCCCTTGCCCCGGAGCCGGCAACGACTGCTCGGGGGTCAGGATGGCCTTGATGCGCGCCTTGAGGCCGAGGCGGATCAGACCTGCTGCGGCCAGGATGATGGCGTCGAACTGCCCTTCGTCAAGTTTCCGCAGACGGGTATCGAGGTTGCCGCGCAGCGGTTCGATCCGGAACTGCGGGTATTTGGCACGCAATATCGCTTCGCGGCGCAGGCTGGAGGTGCCAACGACGGCGTCGGCCGGCAGTGCGTCAAGTCTGTCGAACTTGTTGGAAACGAAGGCATCGCACGGATTTTCTCGGGCCGGAATGGCGGTCAGCGAAAAACCCTCCGGCATCTCCATCGGCACGTCCTTGAGCGAATGCACGGCGAGGTCGGCGTGGCCTTCCTGCATGGCCACTTCGAGTTCCTTGATGAACAGCCCCTTGCCGCCGATCTTCGAAAGCGGCCGATCGAGGATCTGGTCGCCGCGCGTGGTCATGCCAAGAATCTCGACACGGCTCAGTGGATGCAGTTCAGAAAGACGCGCCTGGATATGCTCGGCCTGCCACAGGGCCAGGCGCGACTCACGCGAAGCGATGACGATACGCGCCGGTACGGGGAGATGGTTTTTCAAGGCAGAGTCCTGAAATAAGTCAGATGAAAAAAGCAAGCCGTAAATCTCCATGAGTTCAATTCCCCGCCCCTTGGGGCGAAGGCTGGGTGGAAGCCAGCGGACTTGAAGCACACTATTTTTAAAGTGTTGTGGCCATATGGCAAGGGTGTGTAAAAAACCTGAACTCAAGCGGCTGCTTGCGCCTGTTATGCTGAAGGTCAGGCTGCGATTTCAAGATACTCAACGATGCTTGCTGGCTGAGGAATAGCCAAGCCATCTTCACGAAGCCCTTCAATGTGAAGTTCGATAGCCTCACGAATCTGGTTCTCGGTTTCCTCTACAGTCTCTCCGGTAGCAACGCAGCCGGGAAGGTCAGGCACGTAAGCGGAATAGTTGTTTTCTGTTTTTTCGAGGACGATAGCGTAGCGCATGTTATTACCCCTTCAGTCCGGCTTGTTTGAGAACGCTGTTCAACGTGCCGGGAGCTAAATCATCACTGGGTTTCCCGGCAACTGTAACGCGACCACTTTTGACTGGATGTTTAAACTGCCGATGGCTGCCGGCCGTAGCGACAAGAAACCAGCCATCGGCCCGAAGCATGATCAATATATCGCGTATTTTCATGGCGCCAGAATAGCAAAATTAATCGAAAAAGCTCAACATTCCAGCCAAAGTGCATTGCGAGGCTTTTTCGGTTAGCGTCCTCTGTGAGCCTGTGAAAATATCAAGAATCCACCGCAAAGACGGCGCGAAGCCTACCTGAAGAGGGACAAAGGCGCAGAGAAAACGAAAAGCCCCCATATTTCTAAAGGTTTTCTCTGCGGAACCTCTGTGGCTCTGCACCTCTGCGGTAGGTGTTCAGGCATTTCTTCACAGACTCTGAGCGCAGTGTTAGCTGTATGCGGAGACATGGACTTGAGGTGTGAAACCCGGTGCGAACACTCTCACCACAGACGCGGGCGAGAGGACTTGAACTAATGTTGACGGTGAAACTAATGCTTGGCTTCGACCATAACCTACAAATGACCAAGGCAATAGCTTTCCTCGCCAGACAAGA
The DNA here is from genome assembly GCF_049316945.1 of Propionivibrio sp. Lineage (GTDB taxonomy): Bacteria > Pseudomonadota > Gammaproteobacteria > Burkholderiales > Rhodocyclaceae > Propionivibrio. The sequence goes on from NZ_JBMOJE010000058.1 coordinate 10,364, forward strand.
AGAGCTTTCCCCTCGGCCTCAATAATCGTTCCCGCCGGCAAGCTGCCAGCTTGTGCGTCGTAGGTGCGTTTGCGTTTTCCCTCTGCGACCCGCTCGGCGTGTATGATCTTGTCGATTTCAGCGATTGCTGGGTTCTCTGCCAGGAGAATTTCGCGATTTGATTCGATCCATGCGGCCTTGAATTCGTTGAATCTGTCTCGGCGACATTCTGCGCATGGCCGGTGCCCCGCCGAGAAAGCGGTTGCTTCGTCAAGAAAAAACAACTCAGAGTAAGAATCTTGTGCAAAAACACGGCTCTCTTCCCCCTTGACACGGATCTCTCTGCCCTTAAATTCAAGCTGGCAAGTAATCCACGCTTTGCTTCGCCATTGAGCAACGATTTCCTGTTGGTCATTGTGAAGAATGCCTCGATTTCCTAGGAAAGCACCTTTGGCACTAACCGCATGCAGTTGTCCCAAAGGGTCAACACGATTTTGATGAGGCATTTGTGGACTCCGAAAAGTTAAGATGACTAATTTTTTGGGAGACAGTATTACATCAATATTATGGTGCCAGTCTCCCTGACCCTGCGTCGTTCATGTCGCTTACCAAATTGTTTAATAAGGCATTACGTCGAAATACAGGATACCTGCTTGCACCGAGAACACTCAACCCGCCGCTTCATGCCCGGCGCGGCGCCGTCCAAAATTGTCCTGAAGTAAGTCAGATGAAAAAACGATCAGAATTCTAGCATGCGGACTCCGTGCGCCTAGCCCAGGGAGATGATGCAGGCCCGACATTTGACGAAAACTCTAAACAAGGCGCCCTGCAGACCGCATCAACAGGCGCTTTACGAGCAACATGACCAGAGAACCGCATGAACACTGCCTTGCACGGCAACAAGCCTGAAGATGGCCGTCCTGCTTGCCTTGCAGGCCCGTGCATACACAGCTTCCGGCAAATAGATCAGGTACTCAGCAATCGGGCGTAGGACTTGACCAGTGGCCATTGCCGACGGCTGACCGGAAGTTTTTCGGGGATGCCACGCAGCAGCGCCTGCCACTGAGTATCGGCATCCTCGGCCGCGTTCTTCTCGAAGCCGGTGATCGCTTCCCTGGCCACCAGTGCGCTGCGATGAAGGCGAATGAAACGCTCGGAGAACTCTTCTTCAAGATGCGTCAGCGATTCATCGAGCAGGTACTCCCGGCTGATGGTGCGTGCGGTCACGTATTTGAGGTCGGCCTTGAGGTAAAGAATGTCCGGTAACGGGATCAGCAGCAGGCGTCCGCGCTCGTGACAGGAGAGGTGCGTACGAGCGCCCTGCTGGAGTGTCGCCAGCACCTGTGGCGCGATCACCGGGTGCTTCTGCCAGACATTCAGCCGCACCTTCTGCATGGCGATAGCCAGGCGCTGCGCGCGTACCGGCTTGACCAGGTAATCGATGGCGTTGAGTTCGAAGGCCTGTACCGCATGGCTGTCAAAAGCGGTAACGAAAATGATCGCCGGCGGATGTTCAAGCTGCGCGAGGTGCATCGCCAGTTCGATGCCGTCCATCTTCGGCATGCGGATATCGACCAGCGCCACATCAACGGATCCTTCGGCGATGGCCTCCACGGCCAGCAGTCCGTTGGCCGCCTCGGCGACCACGGCGTTCGGCACCTCCGCCGCAATGTCAGCGAGCAGGTCACGGAGTCGCGTTCGGGCCGGCGCCTCGTCGTCGACGATCATCACAGTCAGCGTCTCATTGTTGCTCAAAGCAGTAGTCACGATTTCATGCTCCGGCAAGGTAAAACAATATGCACACGGTACTCGTGCAGACCGCCGGGAAGTGTCACCTCGCTCGTTTCCAGGCGCGCTTCGAGATCATAGTACAGCGCCAGTCGCTCACGGATATTGGCCAGCGCCATGCGGTTGCCGGTCAGCGCTGCATCGCTGCTGCGGCAAGGATTGGACAGATCGATGTGCAGTTCGTCACCGCTTCGGGCAAAGCGAATGTGCAGCTTGCCGGCATCGCCCGACGGTTCTATTCCGTGATAAACGGCGTTTTCCAGCAAGGGCTGCAACATCAGCGGCGGCACCTTCAGATCGACCGGCACATCGGCGATCTCCCACTCGACGTTGAGCCTTTCACCAAGGCGCAGTTTTTCGAGATCGAGATACTGGCGACACAAGGCAATTTCGTCGGCCAGCGGCAACAAGTCGCGGTGGTCGCGCATCAGGGCACGAAAGAGATCGGCCAGATCCTCCAACGCCGTCTCGGCGCGCCTTGGCTCGGCGCGAATCAGCGAGAGAACGGCGGTCAGGCTGTTGAACAGGAAGTGTGGGCGGATACGCGCCGTCAGCGCCTGCAGGCGGGCCTCGGCCAGCGCCGGAGAAAAGGCTTTGGCACGCAACGCAAAGTAAAAAAGCATCGCCCCGGCACACAACCCTCCCAACAAGGCGGCTCGCGTCAAACGCTGCCAGCCACCATCATCAACCGCCATGAAGCTCCAGAAATCAAGCAACAGGAATGAAGAAGCAGCCGCCAGAAAGACCACCACTGCCTGCCCGGCCCACGGCGGCAAGCGCCGCAGCAGATTGCCAAGCAGCGCCAGCAGCGAAAGATTGAACAGCAGCAAGGGTTGCACCCAGGCCGCCATATCGACATAGCGTTGCACACAATCAATAATTCCAGCGCTTTGCACCAGCGCCGCCGCAAACGCCAGCAGATTCACGCCGAGCAGTATGCGCAGCATGACGCCAAAATTACGGAAATCCGGCAGCGGATGGCCCGCCGGGTTTTGCTTTATACTTGGCATTTGCTGGAGGGGGGGGTGCCTGTCAGGGTTCCATGAGCCATTCTAGCCCACCAACCTGCTTTCATCATGAGCCAATCGCAACCTACTTCTCCTACTCAATATACTTGGGCCGGTCGCTTCTCCGAACCGATGTCCGATCTGGTCAAACGCTACACGGCTTCGGTGGACTTCGACAAGCGCATGTGGCGCCAGGACATTCGCGGTTCGCTCGCCCACGCCCGGATGCTCGCCAGGCAAGCCATCATTTCAAGCGAGGATCTGGCTGACATCCAGCGCGGCATGGCGCAGATCGTAGCCGAGATCGAATCAGGCACTTTTGAGTGGTCGCTCGACCTTGAGGATGTTCATCTCAACATCGAAAAACGCCTGACCACGCTCGTCGGCGATGCCGGCAAGCGCCTGCACACCGGCCGTTCGCGCAACGACCAGGTGGCGACCGACATCCGCCTCTATCTGCGCGACTCGATCGACGACATTCTGGTGCTGCTCAAGCAGTTTCAGTTCAACCTGCTCGATCTCGCCGAACGCGAAGCGGCAACGCCGATGCCCGGCTTCACCCACCTGCAGGTGGCGCAACCGATCACCTTCGGCCATCACCTGCTGGCCTGGTTCGAGATGACGCGGCGCGATGCCGAGCGTTTTTGTGACGTGCGCAAGCGCACCAATCGCCTGCCGCTTGGCGGCGCAGCGCTGGCCGGAACGACTTACCCGATTGACCGCGAGTTTGTCGCCGCCGAACTCGGCTTCGACGGCGTCTGCGAGAACTCGCTCGACGCGGTTTCCGACCGCGATTTCGCCATCGAATTCTGCGCTGCCAGCGCCCTGCTGATGATGCACTTCTCGCGCATGTCCGAAGAACTGGTGCTGTGGATGAACCCGCGCTTCGCTTTCGTGAAAATTGCCGACCGCTTCTGCACCGGCAGTTCGATCATGCCGCAAAAAAAGAATCCGGACGTACCCGAACTGGCACGCGGCAAGACCGGACGCGTCTATGGCCACCTGACCGCCCTGCTGACCTTGATGAAGGGCCAGCCACTGGCTTACAACAAGGACAATCAGGAAGACAAGGAACCGCTGTTCGACACCGTCGACACGCTGACCGACACGCTGCGCATCTATGCCGACATGATCACCGGCATCAGCGCCCGCCCGGACAACATGCGCGATGCGCTGCGCCAGGGCTTTGCCACGGCCACTGACCTGGCCGACTACCTGACGCGCAAGGGCCTGCCTTTCCGCGATGCGCACGAAGCCGTCGGGCTGGCCGTGCGCCGCGCCGAGGAACTTGGCGTCGACTTGCCGCAACTGCCGCTGGCCGAACTGCAGAAGTTTTCCCCGCTGGTCGGCGAAGACATCTTTGCCGTGCTCACCGTCGAGGGTTCATTGGCCTCGCGCAATCACATCGGCGGCACCGCGCCCGAACAGGTTCGCGCGGCCATCGCGCGTGCTCGTGAGCAGCTGTGAAACAGCCCGCACAACAAGGAAAGATCGGCAAATACGAGTTGGTTCGCGAGATTGGCCGTGGCGCCACGGCGACGGTCTATCTGGGCAACGACCCCTTTACCCAGCGCGACGTGGCGATCAAGATCGCCTTTCCGGAAATCCTGAAAAATCCCGAGCGCGGCAAGCTTTACACGCATCTGTTTCTCACCGAAGCCTCGCTGGTCGGCAAACTGTCACACCCGCACATCGTCCAGATCTTCGATGCCGTCGTCGCCGACGATCTCTGCTACATCGTGATGGAATACGTTCCCGGCGGCACGCTGGAAGACTTCACCACGCCGGACAAGCTGTTGCCCATCGAACGCGTCGTCGAAATCATATTCAAGTGCTCACGGGCGCTCGATTTTGCCTACCGCATCGGCATCACGCATCGCGACATCAAGCCGGCCAACATCCTTTTTGCCGGCACCAACCCGAATTCTGCCGACATCAAAATCTCTGATTTTGGCGCCGCCCTCATCGAAAACCCCGAGCGCACGCAGGTTTCGGGCATCGGCTCACCGGCCTACATGTCACCGCAACAGGTCAGGGAACTGCCGCTTGATCACCAGACGGATATTTATTCGCTCGGCGTAGTGATGTTCCAGTTGCTCACCGGCCAGCTCCCGTTTCAGGCCAGCACCAACTACAACATCATCTACCAGATCATCAACACCGAGCCAAGCAAACCTTCCTTTCTGCGCAAGAATATCCCGGAAGTGCTCGACACCATCGTTGCCCGAGCCATGTGCAAGGACCTCAGGCAACGTTACCAGACCTGGGAAGAATTCGCCCATGATCTGGCGCAGGCGTTTCGCAACAAGCAACTCAAGGCACCAGCACGCGATTTTGCCGATTCAGAAAAATTCGACACGCTGCGCGAACTGCCATTTTTTGCCGACTTCTCCGATGCCGATATCTGGGAAGTGTTGGGTTTCTCGCACTGGAGCAGCGTTTCTCCCGAAGAGACGATCATGCACGACGGCGACCCCGGAGATTTCTTCTGTTTCCTCGCCGAGGGCGAACTCAAGGTCACCAAGAACGGCCGGATTCTCAACCTGCTGACCACCGGCGACTGCTTCGGCGAAATGGCCGTGATCAGCAAGAAGACGCAGACGCGTGGTGCCGATGTCGTCGCGCTGACCGAATCGAAGATTCTCACGGTCAAGGGCGAGGCGCTGAAGCAAGCCTCAGAACCCTGCCGCATGCATTTCTACCAATCCTTCCTCGAAGTCCTGACCAGCCGTCTCGAACTCTCCAACGCCCGGCTGGCGGCGTTTTAACTGGCATGCCTTTGACAGGCACTCCAAGTAATGAAAGCCCTGCCCGTCTCCCTCACCCCCGACCCCTCTCCCAGAGTGCGAGGGGAGGTTCAAGAGTCGCTTGCGCGACTTTCACGTTAAACGGGTCAGTGCCCGCAGAACGGCGCCACGTTGTTCGGCCCCATGAGATCGGGGCGCTGGTAGGTCGTACGTACGATGCCAGTGGTGGCGTCGAAAAGAACGTCAAAACGCGCCAGCCGGTTCCAGGTGTCGCAGAAGCGCCACTCCCAGACCAGTTCGTCGCGCGCCTTGAAATAGGCTGTCCACTGCGGCTGCGACGGTCCGAGCAGACGCAAAACCGCTTCCTTGTCGCTCTTGCCGGCTACGATGCGCGCAAAGTGGTCCATGTCGAGCACACCCTCAATCCGCTCCAGACGGCCATCCGCCCCGATGAACGCCATGAATGTCTGCGTCCCGGCTGGCCCGCGCGGATAAGCCAGTTGCTCACGTCCATCGGCGTCCTTCCAGCGCATTGCCGGCTCACCCATCGAGGCGATTACCTCCGGCAAGGTCGCCACACCGGCTTTGAGGTTGCTGCCGCTGTAACCGGCACAGGCTGCAAGCAGCACTGCGATACCAACAAGCGCCGTACGTGCCAAAGCTGAAAAAACTCTCTTCATACCGTTCTCCCGCTTGCAATATCCCGCGTTAATCCTCAATACTCACGGCGAAAGAACCGCCAGGAAGAACTCGATGGCTGATATTCCAACGAACGATCAATCCGGTGCGGCGATGCCTTCGAGCAAGGTTTTCAGTTCACCGCTCTGATACATCTCGCGCATGATGTCGCAGCCGCCGATGAATTCACCGCGAACATAAAGTTGCGGAACAGTCGGCCAATTGGCGAATTCCTTGACACCGTCACGGATCGCCTGATCCTCAAGCACATTGACGCTGAAAAAAAGCGGCAGATTGCAGGCTTGCAGGATCTGTACGGCTGTTGCTGAAAAACCGCACATCGGCGCCTTCGGCGTTCCCTTCATATAAAGCGCCACCGGATTGCCTGTTACCTGCTCTTTGATCAGTTGCTGCACGTTCATTAAAAACCTCTTCATAGTTGAGTAAAACAAACAGAAATCAGTAGTTCGGCTGGCGCCCGCCACTGACCCTTACAATCGCTGCACTGTCACGCCAGGAAGCGACATCCTCGAAACCAGCCGCCCGCAGTATTTGTGTGACTTTGACCGCCTGATCGTAGCCGTGTTCAATAATCATCCAGCCACCAGGCAAAAGATGGCTTTGCGCGCCTGCAATGATGGTGCGAATGCAAGCCAGCCCATCGCCACCAGCGACACCATCGGTCAAAGCGCTCTGCGGTTCGAACGGCAGACCATTCTGCTGCAGGTGCGGATCGCCATCGGCCACGTAAGGCGGATTCGAAACGATCAGGTCAAACCACTCTCCGCCTAGCGGGGCGAACCAGTCACCTTCAAGGAAAAGGATCTGTGCCCGGTGCCGTTCGGCATTGGCACGCGCCACATCAAGCGCAGCTGCTGATACATCAACCGCTGTAATCGCGGCTGACAGGCAAAGCCGCGCCAACATGATGGCGACAATTCCCGAGCCGGTACCCAGATCGACAATACGCGGTGCGGCGCGCTCCTGGCACCACGCCTTCACAATCCTGATTGCCTGATCAACGAGCACTTCGGTATCCGGCCGGGGAATCAGCACCGCCGGCGAGACGGCAAATTCAAGCCCGCAGAAATAGGCACTGCCGAGCAGATATGCCAGCGGCTCGCCGGCCTCGCGACGCGAGAGCAACGCATCGAACTTAGCCGACTGCGCGGTGGTCATTTCTCGTTCAGGATGCCCGATCAGATCGGCATGCGTGCAGGCACAAACGTATTCGAGCAGCAGCCTCGCATCGAGCCGGTCAATGCGCTGGCTGGCTTGGCGCCAGGCAGCACCAATTTGAGCACCCCTTGCAGCAACGATCATGCGTTTATTCCGGGCCGGCCAGAGCCGCGAGTTGTTCGGCCTGATGCTCGTTGGCCAGCGCGCCGACCAGTTCATCGAGATCGCCGTCCATGATCGAGTCGATCTTGTACAGCGTCAGATTGATGCGATGGTCGGTCACCCGCCCTTGCGGGAAGTTGTAGGTGCGAATACGTTCGGAACGGTCGCCGCTTCCGATCAGGCTCTTGCGCGTTGAAGCAATCTTGTCGTGCTGCTCGCGTTCCTGCGCGTCCCTGATGCGCGCGACCAGCACCGACATGGCCTGCGCCTTGTTCTTGTGCTGCGAACGGCCGTCCTGGCATTCAACGACGATGCCGGTCGGCAGATGGACGATGCGCACCGCCGAATCGGTCTTGTTGATGTGCTGACCACCGGCGCCCGAAGCGCGGAAGGTATCGATGCGGATCTCGGACGGATTGATCTGCACTTCTTCCAGTTCGTCGGCCTCCGGCATCACGGCTACGGTGCACGCCGAAGTATGGATGCGGCCCTGCGTTTCAGTTTCCGGCACACGCTGCACGCGGTGGGCGCCGGACTCGAACTTGAGCTTGGCGTACACGCCGCTGCCGCTGATGCGCGAAATGACTTCCTTGTAGCCGCCGACATCCGATTCGCTGGCTGAAATGATTTCAACCTGCCAGCGCTGGCGCTCGGCAAAGCGCGTGTACATGCGAAAAAGATTGCCGGCAAACAGTGCCGATTCGTCGCCACCGGTTCCGGCTCGAATTTCGAGGAAAACATTGCGCTCGTCATTGGTATCCTTCGGCAGCAGCAATTTCTGCAGATCGCTCTCGATCTCCGGCAGTTGCTCCCTGGCCGATTTCATTTCATCTTCGGCCAACTCCTTCATTTCTGGATCGGCCATCATTTCGAGTGCCGATTGCATGGTCTCCTCGGTCTGCCGGAAGGTCTGGTAAAGCCCGACCACCGGACCGAGCTCGGCATGTTCCCGCGTCAGTTTGCGGTACTGATCCATGTCACGCGTCGCCTCGCCACTGGCCAGAATGCGATCCAGTTCGTCCAGGCGGCCGACGAGATTCTCAAGTTTGTCGCGAATAGTTTGTTTCATGGGGGAAGCAATCAGAATGAAGAGTTTCCGGTGGAACTGCGCCGGATAAAGCTACTCGCCGTAGTGGGAGTCAGGATGTGATTCCGGATGCAGGTGAAACAGGCGCGTCGCCAGCGCCTGCAACTCGCAGCGGTCGCCATCGGCCTGATTCAGGGCCTGCGTCGGCGCATGCAGAAACTTGTTGGTCAGCCGATGCGACAATTGATCAAGCACGCTCGCCGGATCTTCTCCCTTGGCCAGCAACTTGAGCGCGTGCTCCATTTCGTGGCGACGGGTACGTTCGGCGTTATCGCGCAACGACCGGATCACCGGTACGGTTTCGCGCGTTTGCAGCCAGAGCAGGAAGCTGTCCACGCGCGCCGCAACGATCGCCTCGGCATCGACTACCGCCGACTGCCTCGATTCGAGGCCGGACTCGACAACCTGCGCCAGGTCATCGACGGTATAAAGGAAAACGTCGTCCAGATCACCCACTTCGTTCTCGACATCGCGCGGCACGGCCAGATCGACCATGAACATGGGGCGGTGACGGCGCGCCTTGACGGTACGTTCAACCAACCCCAGCCCGATGATCGGCAACTGGCTGGCGGTGCAGGAAACGACGATATCGAATTCCGCCAGGCGCTCGCCGACTTCTTCCAGGCGAATCGCCGTAGCACCGAAACGATCGGCCAGCACCCGGCCACGATCGATCGTGCGGTTGGCAATGACCATCTGCTTTGGTTTCTGCGCCGCGAAGTGCGTCGCGCAAAGCTGAATCATCTCGCCGGCTCCGATGAACAGCACGCGCTGATCGGCAATGCGCTCGAAGATGCGCTCCGCCAGATGCACCGCCGCCGCCGCCATGGAGACGATGTTGCTGCCGATGGCGGTGGTCGAGCGGACATCCTTGGCCACGGCAAAGGAATTCTGGAACAGCTTGTTCAAGGTTGCGCCGAGCGTACCCGCCTCCTTGGCGATACGCACGGCATCCTTCATCTGGCCGAGAATCTGCGGTTCCCCGAGCACCATCGAATCAAGCCCGCTGGCCACACGAAAGGCGTGGCGCACCGCAGCGCGATCCGGATGCGTATAGAGATAAGGTTCCATCTCATGGTGCGGCACGTGGCGGTAATCTGCCAGCCACTGGATGGCCAGTTGCGGGGTTTCGGCCTGGCAGTAAAGCTCGGTACGGTTGCAGGTCGACAGGATCGCCGCCTCATTGACGCGCCCGCAATTTACCAGGTCGAGCAGCGCCCGCTGCAACTCCTCGGCATGAAACGCCAAATGCTCGCGAACCGAGAGCGGCGCCGTGCGGTGATTGATGCCCAGAGTAAAAAGCGACATTAAGTGTGCGGAAGTTAAGGAGTTTGCTGTTCAGGCGAGACAGCAGCCGATTATAACACCCGCCCCGGCACGCCTCGGGATGACGCAGATCAAGGAAACGGGCAACAACCGGGCTCAGGAGAATCCGTGCATTCCCTGTAATTGGCTACGACGACTCACCGCGGCGCTGGTTCCGCCATGCCTGCCGCTGTCGCTCATTGAGGAAGGTCCAGGCAACGATTCGGCTTTTCTTCTGCCCCTGCGCCATCTCGATGGTTTGACTGTCCTGCACATCGGCTTTTTTCAGCGCGCGATAGACCGCCGGCAGGCTGGATGACTTCGAAACCAGCGCCGTGAACCACAAGCAACTGTTTGAAATCTGCATGCTCTCGGCGATCATCCTGCTGACGAAGCCTTCCTCGCCACCCACACAACAAAGCTCGTCTCCCTGCCCGCCAAAATTCAACGTCGGTTCCTTTTCACTCGGAGAAGATTTGCCAAGGTTCTTCCACTTGCGCTCGCTGCCGGTTCTTGCTGCGTCGAGCGAGGCATGAAACGGCGGGTTGCACATGACGAGGTCGAACAGTTCGTCGGCCTGCAGCACGCCTTTGAAGATGGCCGAGCGTGACGGCTGAAATCGCAGTTCGATGGCGTCCCGGTGCCCGCTGTTGGCGTCGACCGTGATCTGTGCACTGGCCAGCGCGGCGCGGTCGATGTCCGTACCGACAAAGTGCCAGCCATATTCGCCATGGCCAATCAACGGATAGACGCAGTTGGCACCAACGCCGATATCGAGCACACGGATCGCTTCGCCGCAGGGAACAACACCGCCGTTACTGATCGCCAGCAAATCCGCCAGGTAGTGCAGGTAGTCAGCACGCCCGGGAATGGGCGGGCACAGATACTGCGGCGGCAGGTCCCAACCCGTGACGCCATAAATCTGCTTGAGCAGAGCGCGGTTAAGCGCTCTGACAGCATCGGGATTGGCGAAATCGATGGAAGCATCGCCGTACGCATTCAACGCCACAAAAACCGCCAATTCCGGGCAGCATTCGACGAGTTGCTTGAAGTCGTAGCGTCCCCGATGCTTGTTGCGCGGATGCAGGCCGGTTTTCTCGGCCGCTGCGGCACGCGGGATTTTCTTGGCGGGGGTTTCCCCGGCTGGCTTTTTAGGCATAAAAAATCGATCTGGCCTCTAAGCCATTCAGCAGGTCAAAAGGCGCGCGGGCTAATGCGCGCCTCTCCCCGAAAGACATGAAAACTAGCGGCTAAAGGCCGAAAAGCCCCTTGAGCACCGTACCGACGCCCGGCGTTTCCTGCGGCGACGATGAATCCTGGCTCCTCCCCGAGGAGCGGCGTCCTCCACCCTTTTCATCCATGCCGAGCATGGTCATGCCGGTCGACTTGACGCGCACGCGCACCGCCCAGTCGGGATTGGCTGGCCGTGGCGGTTGGGCAAGATTGAGTTCCGGTCCGTAGGCGATCATGCGCACCATGGCGCCCTCGACCGCACCGAAGATGCCCGCCGGAATGGCGCAATTCTGAATGCTCGGCGCCAGAACCACCTTCTCATTGACCAGCTTCTTGACCTGCGCCGGACTCACATAATCCATCAAGCCCCAGCCAGGATCGGGCTCTTCGCTGGAACTCCAGATAATCATCTCCTCCTCGCCGCGAGCACCCATGGCGGTGAGGAAGTAGCCCTGGGCCGCATTGATCGATTGCCAACTGACGTTGACCGACGCCTTGGGGTCGCCGGCCGTACTCATGTTGATCTTGGGCATGAAGTCGTAGGCATCGCGCAAGCTGAAGCGCAGCCCTGCCGGCACGCCATCGCCGCTGACTGCGTGATCGCCTTCGAGCGACGAACTGTTCGGCACGCGCTGACGGTCGCGCTCGTTCGGCCACACCGAACGGCCCGGAACGGCCTTGGCGCCGCGATCCGGTGCGAAGCGGCCGGCCATGAAACGCGACCATTCATCCGGGCCAGATCGGGAGAAATCAACCACCTTCGGCTGGCCGGGGCGCACCCGCTCGCCACAGCCCCAATAAAACACCAGCTTGCCCTTCGGCTTTTCGCCGCCACCTTCGTGATCGCCAGCGGAGCGCACCGCCACCACAGGAATCAAGGGCAGGCTGCTGCCCATGCCCAGGCTGGGCGGAATGGCATGGGTGCCCTCGCTGCCGCTGGGCTTCTGGCGCGTGTAGAGCGCCGTATCCAGCCACTTGCCGGGCGATCCGCCGCCCATCTTGGTGCCGCCGAACATGCCGCCAAACAGGGCGCCTTCACCGGACTCCATGTCGCCCATGCCGGGAATCGACATGCTGTTGGTGGCAACGTCCATCCAGAACTGGGCGACGGGTGGTTTGGTCTGCGCCAGCGCAGTGACAGCGGGTAGAACCAGAACGGTAGCCAGGACGGCTGCGACACGTGTAGACATGATTGCCTCTTTGGTTGGACAGGGGGAATTCAGTATAAATCAAGAAATGGCGGTTCGAACCACATTGACATTTTACGGAATTCCTCGTAACGATCCTGAATGTGTCGAATCGGTGGTACGGAATCGCCTGTTAAGGCGCAGGGGCGAGGACCGACTGGTTCCCGGAGTTCGTTGTCTTGGATATTTGTATTCGCTTCTCAATGCCGCTTCGGGTGGGTTCCGCCAAGACAGATAAGGCTTGGCGAGAAAAGCGAAGAGACTGGCTCGCGAAAGAGGCCATGTTTCACGGAAAATTCTTTTATACTTCCTGCATTCAAATAAACAAGCACAACCGGTAAAGTTGTTAGCCGCGTCACAAGCTTGATCGAAAGGTATGCCGCATGAGCTTTTTTTCGAAGATCCTGTCATTTTTTGGCAAGACCGAGGCCCAAGCCTTGCCGCCCAAGGCTGTTCCGGTCAAACACCTGCGGCCCAAGCCTGTCCAGCCCAGGACAGCGCCGGCCAAGGCCCTGCCGCCCAAGGCCGTTGCGCAGACCGATCCGGTCCGGGTCATTGCGTCGCCTTCTGCTCCAGTAGAGCGACGCAGCGAGAAACGCCTCGGTACGCACAAGGGCCGGCGCGTTCTCATCGTCGATGATTCGGCGACGATCGTCGCCGCGCTGAGAAAAATTCTGCGCTCGGCAGGTTGCATCACGATGGAGGCCATTGATGCTGAAAAAGGTCTGGAACTGGTGCGCCAGGAAAAACCAGACCTGGTCTTTCTCGATATCGTGCTGCCCGGCATGAACGGTTTTGCCGCCCTGCGGCTGATGCGCCGCGATCCCCTGACGCAGCACATTCCGGTGATCATGATCAGCGGCAACGAGCAGGCGACGGAAGAGTTTTACGCCAAGCGGATCGGTGCCGACGATTTCATGAAGAAACCTTTTTCCCGCATCGAGGTATTCGCCCGCATCGAACACCTTGTCGAGGCCAACAAGCTCGCACGCCTCGAAGCCAGCGTGGCGGTGGGAAAACCGACCCCGACTCCTGTTCCACCGCAAGTCTCCAGTCGCCCTGAAGTCCTGCCGGCCCTGACCATTGGGCCACCACAGAAGATCGCTCAACGGGAAGCCGAGATGCCGCTGGCACCGACCGCTGTAACCCCGCCCGCGATTTCATCGCTGGAGGCACGCACCCAACTCACAGCAATGGGCCTGCAGTATTTCAACCAGGAACAGTTCATCGCCGCCATCGAGCGCGGTGACAAACTGGCGCTGCAACTCTTCATCGCCGGCGGCGGTATCAACATCAGCGAGCAAGTTGCAGAAAACCCTGCCTGAGCTTGCTCCGGAAGTCGCCGTTGCGGAAAACCAACCCCGCCGACTCGAACACCCGCTTCGTCAGGCAGCCTTCAAGCACCTGGCTCTGTGCTTCGTTCAGTCCGTCAGCCAGGCAAGCAGATTCCCGGCCCCTCGATTGAACGCCACCTGCCAGACGGAAAATTGCGGCAAGAGGCCGTCACGCCGCCGGAAACATCACCGACCAATCCGCGTTTGTTCACACCTTTCATGGTTGATTGCCTTTTAATAAGCAAGGCGCGAAAACGGTTTTGGTATTCGACATTAACGCGAAAGCCGGGAGATGCCACGGTTTTTTATCACTGCCCTGCAGACCGCTTCAAAAGGCGATCTACAGGCTATATGCCGTGCAAGCCTTATGAATAATGGCTTCCACGGCACACCATGCCAAGACGACCGTATTTACTGCCTTGCAGCCCGGCATCCTCGAAACAACGCGCCAATCACGCGCCAATCATATTCCCGATCCGCCTTCTTCCATCGCGGCCTCAGGCATGGCGAAAACCTTGACCTGGCGCGGCTTGAGCCACACCTGCTGCCCTTTGGCGAGATTCAGCGCGACGGCGCGATCGCGCGTCAGTTCCACCTCGATCAGCTCAGAGGCATGGGCCAACTCGACGCGCACCAACGGGCCGATGGCATGCACATTCTGCACCGTGGCCTCCAGCCCTCCCGCGACCTGGAGATGCTCGATGTCGATATCGTGCGGGCGAACGAAGGCCATGGCCTCGCCTTCCGGCGCGGCCTTATCAGCAAAATCGCGCCCGATATCAGCCCAGTTGCCATGTACCCGGCTGTGGAAGACATTGACGTTGCCGAGAAACTGATAGACAAAAGGCGACGCCGGATTGGAATAGACCTCGTCGGGGGTGCCGATCTGCTCGACACGCCCCTGATTCATGACCACCACGCGATCGGCGACTTCCAGCGCCTCTTCCTGATCGTGCGTCACGAAGACGCTGGAGATGTGCATCTCGTCGTGCAGGCGGCGCAGCCAGCGGCGCAATTCCTTGCGCACCTTGGTGTCGAGCGCGCCGAACGGCTCGTCGAGCAGCAGCACCTTGGGTTCAACCGCCAGCGCACGCGCCAGTGCGATGCGCTGACGCTGTCCGCCGGAAAGCTGTGAAGGGTAACGATCGGCCAGCCAGTCGAGTTGAACGAGCTTGAGCAGATCCGTCACCTTGCGCCGAATCTCTGCCTCGGGCGGGCGCTCGCTTTTCGGCTTGACGCGCAACCCGAAAGCCACGTTCTCGAACACCGACATGTGCCGGAACAAGGCGTAGTGCTGGAACACAAAGCCGACCTTGCGTTCGCGCACATGCAGGTGCGTCGCCTCTTCGCCAGCAAATTTCACATGCCCGCTGTCCGCGTTCTCCATGCCGGCAATAATCCGCAGCAACGTTGTTTTTCCGCAGCCGGAAGGCCCGAGCAGGGCGACCAGTTCGCCGGTCGGGATGTGGAGGTCGATATTGTCCAGCGCGACAAAGTTGCCAAAACGCTTGCCGACACCGCAGATTTCTATGCTCATATTGGATTCAGTGAAGAGTAAAAGAAAAGCCTTAACACCCACCGCAAAGACGCAAAGGAGCAAAGGAAGCGCAAAGGGAATTCCTTGCCCTCAAAGCTTTTCTCTGCGAAACCTTTGCGCCTTTGCGCCTCTGCGGTGGATTCTTGATAATTCGACAAGTACTCAATCCTCACTTCTGCCCCCTCACTGCTTCTGGCGACAGCGCCGTATCCAGCATTTCAGTTTCCTTGCGCATTTGCCACTCGACCAGCGTCTTGGCGACGAGCGTAACCAAAGCCAGCAGGGCCAGTACCGAGGCCGAAGCGAAGGAGCCGACGGCATTGTATTCGTTGTACAGAATTTCCACGTGCAGCGGCAAGGTATTGGTCTCGCCCCGGATATGGCCGGAAACCACCGACACGGCGCCGAACTCGCCCATGGCGCGGGCGTTGGCGAGGATTACACCGTAGAGCAAGCCCCACTTGATATTCGGCAGCGTGACGCGAATGAACATCAGCCAGCCGGTGGCGCCGAGTGAGATGGCGGCCTCTTCTTCATCTTTTCCCTGCGCCTGCATCAGTGGAATCAGTTCCCGCGCGACAAAGGGAAAGGTGATAAACAGCGTCACCAGCACCATCCCGGGCAAGGCAAACACCACCTTGATGCCGTGTTCCGAGAGCCACTGACCGAACAGGCCTTGTGCGCCGAAAATCAGCAGGAACACCAAACCGACAACCACCGGCGAAATCGCAAAAGGCAGATCGATCAGCGTAACCAGCAGGCTCTTGCCGCGGAAGTCGAACTTGGCGATGGCCCAGGCCGCCGCCACGCCGACAATGACATTGAACGGCAGCACGAACACGGCAATGAAAATGGTCAGCCAGATTGCGGAAAGGGTTTCAGGGTCGTTCAGTGCACTGAAGTAAGCCGACCAGCCGCCAGACAGGGCTTCGAAGAAGACCGCCAGCAAAGGCAAGGCCAGAAAGAAGAAGAGGAAGGTGAGGCCGATGCCGATCAGCGTCCAGCGCAACCAGCGCGGTTCGGCATTGGCCATGCGTTGGGCGCTCATGGGCTGACCCTCTTGTTGCCATGGCGGCCGCCGTGATGCCGGCTTGCCGCCCACCATTGCAGGGCATTGACGCCCAGCAGCAGAAGAAAGGAGATGACGAGCATGACGCAAGCCAGCGCCGTGGCGCCGACCACGTCGTACTGCTCAAGTTTGGAAATGATCAGCAGTGGCGTAATTTCCGAAATCAGCGGCATGTTGCCGGCGATGAAGATTACCGATCCATACTCGCCGACGGCACGCGAGAAGGCCATCGTGAAGCCGGTCAGCAGCGCCGGAAAAAGAGCCGGAAAAAGTACGCGGATAAAGGTTTGCAAACGCGAGGCACCAAGCGTCGCCGCGGCCTCTTCGATTTCCGGCTCGATATCCTCGATCACCGGTTGCAGGGTGCGCACGACAAAGGGCAGGCTGATGAAGGTCAGCGCCACGACAATGCCGAGCGGCGTGAATGCCACCTTCAGGCCGAGCGGTTCGAGATGGCGTCCGATCCAGCCGTTACCGGCGTAGAGCGTGGCCAGCGTGATGCCGGCCACTGCTGTCGGCAAGGCAAAAGGAAGATCGACCAGAGAATCGACCAGGCGTTTTCCGGGAAAGGTGTAACGTACCAGTATCCAGGCGACGATCAAGCCGAACACGGCGTTGATCAAAGCGGCGAGAAATGACGCGCCGAAGGTCACTCGATAGGAAGCGAGCGCCCGCTCACCGCTGGCAATGTCCCAGAACTGGCCAAGGCTGAGCGAACTCGACTTGAACGCCAGCCCGGAAAGCGGCAGCAGAATGAGCAGCGACAGATAGACCAGCGTGCAGCCGAGAGACAGGCCGAAGCCGGGAAGGACGCGTTTCATCAAACCTTGAACCTTGTGGGGATACGCCTGGCCACGGAAATCGCAGTGAAAGCGAGGGTTTGCTCCTCACTCTTAACTCCAGACTCCCAACTGTTCCTACTTACTTGCTCTGATAAATCTGGTCAAACGTGCCGCCGTCCTTGAAGTGTGCCGGATACGCCTTGGGCCAGCCGCCGAATACTTCATCGACGGTGAATGTCTTGATCGCCGGGAACTGGGCCGCATACTTCTTGAGCAACTCGGCATCACGCGGACGAAGGTAGTTCTGCGCGGCATTCTCCTGCCCCTCCTTCGACCACAGATAATCCAGATAGGCTTGCGCCAGCTTGCGCGTTCCCTTCTTGTCGACCACCTTGTCAACAACGGCCACCGGGAACTCGGTAAGAATCGACAGCGAAGGATAAACGACTTCAAACTCGCCCTTGCCGAATTCCTTGGCGATCAACTCGGCTTCGCTCTCAAAGGAAACCAGCACGTCGCCGATCTTGCGCTGCATGAAAGTTGTCGTCGCATCACGGCCTCCGGCGGCGAAGAGCGGGGCATTCTTGAGCAATTTGCCGACGAAGTCCAGCGCCGTCTTGTCGCTACCGCCCGGCTGCTTGAGCGCGTAGCCCCAGGCCGCGAGATAGGAATATCGGCCATTACCGGTGCTCTTCGGATGCGGCAGGATGACCTGCACGCCCGCCTTCACCAGATCCGGCCAATCCTGCAAGGCCTTGGGATTACCCTTGCGCACGATGAATACCATCGTCGACGTGTAGGGCGAAGCGTTGTTCGGAAACTGCTTGGCGTAATCCTTGGCCACCAAACCTTTTTCGGCAAGAAAGTCGACGTCGGAGGCCTGGTTCATGGTCACCACGTCAGCTTCCAGCCCGTCGGCCACGGCACGCACCTGTTTGCTCGAACCGGCATGCGACTGCTTGAGTTCGACCGACTCGCCGGTTTTAGCCTTCCAGTATTTCTGGAACAGCGGGTTGAAGTCCTTGTAGAAGTCACGGGAAACATCATAGGAAACATTGAGCAGGCTGCTCTCGGCGAATGCCGGCAAAGTTGTAGCGGCGACAACGGCAAACAGGAAATTGCGGATCAGTCGGGACATTGGAGCCTCCTTGGAATTCTTCGAGCAACAAAAAGGAAGCTACTATAGACAAGACTTATAGAACACCAAAGTCTGATTGTTTATTTGCTTATTCCGAAATTGAATAAATGAATTTACCGAGGACTACGCAATCTGCCTTCAAGCGGTTAACATGTTGACAGCGAATTACTTATCCGCCTCTTCTATCCCATGCCCAAAACCAGCCACGCCAAACCATTCGCCCAACTCCCCGCCGGCCTTGGCCAGCACTACGAAGTCCGTGGCGAACTCGGACGCGGCGCCACCGGGACCGTTTATCACGCCTGGGACACCTTTGCCCAGCGCGATGTAGCATTAAAGGTTGCCCACGCCCAGGTCTTCAACGACGATCCGGATCAGACCCTCGTGCGCAAAGCCTGGCTGAACGAAGTGCACTTGGCGGGCAGCCTGCATCACCCCTACATCGTCGAGGTCTTCGATGCCGGGTTTGGCGACAACAGCGCCTATCTGGTCATGGAATACCTGCCCTACGGCACTCTGGAACCGTTTACCAAACCGGACAACCTCAAGCCGGTGCCTGAAGTCCTGGACATTGCCTACAAATGCGCCAGCGCGCTTGACTACGCCTGCCGAGCCGGCATCGTTCATCGCGACATCAAACCGGCCAACCTGCAACTGGTCGGCAAAGGCGAAGCCAAGGTCTGCGATTTCGGCGCCGCCTACTGGTCGAAAGGCAACAACGACGCGACTCAGGTGATGGATATTGGCTCACTGGCCTACATGGCGCCCGAACTCTTTCGCCAATGGGTCACCCCGCAGGCGGATATCTACGCGCTCGGCATCGTCCTGCACCAACTCCTGACCAGCAAGCGCCCCTTTGATGCGCCCGACCAGGCGTCGCTGATGTACAAGATATTGAACGGCGAGCGTGATCCCCTCACCAGCTTCCGCCCCGACCTGCCGGAGAACCTCAATGCCCTGCTCGACAAGATGCTCGCGCGTAGCCTTGAGGACCGTTTTGCCAACTGGCCATCGGTGCTCTCGGCGCTATCCAGACACAGCACCAAGACCCTGCAAACCAAATCGGCAGCCGTAGAACGCCCCGACGAAGCGGAACTCTATGACCAGCTTCGCCAACTGCCGCTGCTCGCCGCTCTCAACGACGCCCACCTGTGGGAACTCCTGCGCATTTCGCAGTGGCGAAAAATCAAGACCGGCGCTGTGCTGATGCGCGAGGGTGACAACGCGGTTTCGTGCTACCTGCTGCTCAAGGGTGAAGCCAGGGTACTGCAGAAGGGAAAGCTGATTGCCCTGCTGCACCAGGGAACGCTGTTCGGCGAACTCGCCTTTGCCGAAGAAACACCCTCTCCGCGTGCGGCAACGGTGGTCACGGCCAGCGACGCAACCATTGGCAAGTGGCCCTACTCCAAACTTAATTCCGCCTCTCCGGGTCTGCAGTCAAAAATGCTGCAAATCTTCTTCCGTCTCGCCGCCGAACGCCTCAAACAGTCCGACGAACGCTGCCTGCGGCTGTATCGGCAATATGCCCGGACTGATGACTCTAGCTCCTGAACGTCTGAGTACATCTACTTCACTACAGTTTTCGCAATGAGCAATCTTTCCGATAGCCTGGCCTCCTTCAATGGTCGCCGCTACCATGTCTATAACGACTGGGTGAAGCGCGAACACGGCGGACGACTGCAAAAAGTCTCCATCGATGCCGGATTCACTTGCCCCAACCGTGATGGTTCGCTCGGTGTCGGTGGTTGCAGCTTCTGCAATAATGAGGGCTTTTCCCCCAGCTATCTGCTTGAACAGCGTGAAATAGACACCCAGATAGACACCGGCATCGAATTCATGCGCCGACGCTACCCCAGGACCAAGAGCTTTCTTGCCTACTTCCAGAGCTATTCCAACACCTACGGCAATCTCGACAAGTTAAAGAAAACCTACGACATCGCGCTCGCTCACCCGTTGATTTCCGGGATCGTCATCGGCACCCGCCCAGACTGCCTGCCCGATGAAACCCTCGACTATCTCGCGGAACTCGCTACCCGCACGATGGTAGAACTGGAGATCGGCATCGAATCCTGCAGCGACGACGTATTGCAGGAATGTCTGCGCGGACACGATTTCGCCTGTACGCAGGATGCTATCCGGCGTGCTGCCGAACGTGGCCTTTTTGTCACCGGGCACCTGCTGCTTGGCCTGCCACTCGAGACCCGGGACAGTTTGCTTGATGGCGCCAAGGCGCTTGCCAGACTGCCAGTCGACGCAATGAAGTTCCACCAGTTGCAGATCGTGCGCGGCACCCGGCTCGCCAATCAGTATCGCACAGCCCCCGAGAGCATTCCGCTACTCGACCCGCTGACCTACTTTGACGCTGTGATCGATGTGCTTGAATTCCTGCCACCGAACATCAAGATCCAGCGTCTGGGCAGCGAGGCCCCGCCGACTGTGCTCGTCTCGCCCGATTGGGGAATGCGCCTTGACAAGTTCCCGGCACTGTTCGAAGCCCGCCTGCACGCGCGCGACACCTGGCAGGGACGGCTTTTCTTGGATAACGGCAAAGGCAACTAACGCCAGCACTCCCTGTCATAACCAATGAACTGCGTTTCAGGCCTGCAACACTTCGGCTTTAACGTAAAAGTTGCACCAGCGACTCTCGAATCTCCCCTCGCCCTCTGGGATACCCAGCGACTTGGCTGCCGTCTTTTGGCAGATTAGTCGAGTGGCTAGTATACTGAAATCGGTTACAAACTACTTTAACTAAACTGGCTAACCACATGTAAAATTATGGTGTTTATTTTCTGTGTGGTGGCGCCTGCGCCATGCGGAGACTAAACTTTACCGAAACGGAGAAGCAAGCGTTGTCGCATGAGCGCTTTCAACATTCGCACCCAACCTCACCCTCGTGTTAACGGTGTCGTCTCGCCGTAGAAATCTGGCGTCAACGGTTTGGCAAACCG
>NZ_JBMOJE010000059.1:0-30521 GCF_049316945.1 Propionivibrio sp.
TCGATGCGGTGTCGGAGGTGCTGGAGATTCCCGCCAGCGAGATCGAACCGCCGCCGTCGTTCGGCGCAAAAATCCGCGCCGATTTCATCTTCGGCATGGGCAAGGTCGCCGGGAAATTCGTCATCATCCTGGAGATCAACAAGGTGTTGTCAGTCGAGGAGATTGCGCAACTGACGGGAACAGAAAGTACCGTTGAAGTTTCGGCAGTCGGCACATCTTGAACCTGAAAGCCGCGTCGAATGGCGTTCTACAAGACAACATGGTGGAGAGCCGCGTATTTATTGCCTCTGCCGGCATATGGCTTGTAGAGCGCCATTTGATGCGGGTTGCAGGGTTATCGAATAAATTGATGCAGTTCCAGCACGACGGATCAAGAAGAAATCGCTCGGCAACGAGTGATTGCGTGACCAGGATTTGCCGTCGCCGTAGCCGCTTTTCTACAGGCGATTCATTGACGCCAAATGACGTGGAAGGAAGGTGTTCGTGGAAACCGTAAAAACAGCCATTGAATTCAGCGCCACGCGCTCCAACCTTGCCCTGAAGGAATCGTGTGATCGCTACGCGTGTGTTTTCGAAGCCGCTCCGGCCGGCAATGTCAGCAGCGAAGGTATCCACGCCGAGGCGACTCGGCAGAACTGTGAGGCCTTCAATCTTGCCATCCTGGACTCCATCTCCGCGCAAATCGCCGTGCTTGACCGAAACGGCGTCATCGTGGCGGTCAACAAGGCCTGGCGAAGCTTCGCCGCCGAAAACGGCACCAATCCCGGCAAACTGACTGGCTTCACCCACATCGGAGTCAGTTATCTGGATGCCTGCCGGACCAGCGCCGGGGAAGCGCGGGACGGAATCATCAGTGTTCTCAACGGCATTTTGCCGCGCTTCAGCCTGGACTACCCGTGCCATTCGCCCACGGAACAACGCTGGTTCCTGATGAATGTCACCCCGTTGGGCAATGGCGTGGTCATCACCCATACCAACATCTCCCAGCGCAAGCAGACCGAGGAAGGCCGCGCTATCGCCGCGATGACCTTCGAATCGCAACAGGGCTTGATGATTACCGACGCCAACAACGTGATCATCAGAGTCAATCGCGCCTTTACCACCTTGACCGGCTACAGCGCCGCCGAGGCGGTGGGGAAAACCCCGGCCCTGCTCAGTTCGGGACGCAACGACCGGGCGTTCTACGTGAACCTGTGGCAGGTACTGAAGGAGAAGCTTTACTGGCAGGGCGAGATCTGGAACCGGCGCAAGAATGGGCAGATTTTTGCCGAATGGCTGACCATCACGGCCATTACCACGCCCGAGGGATGCATCTCGCACTATGTCGGCGCGTTTTCCGACATCACCCGCAACAGCAAGGCCGCCGCCGAGATTCACCGCCTGGCCTACTACGATCAACTGACACAACTGCCCAACCGTCGCATACTGCAAGAACGGCTGGGCCAGGCGCTGGCTTCCAGCAAGCGCAACGGTCTTTACGGCGCCATCCTGTTTCTCGACATGGATAACTTCATGACGCTCAACGACACGCGCGGCCATGATGCCGGCGATTTGCTGCTGGTCGAAGTGGCACAACGCCTGTGCGACAGCGTACGTAAAAACGATACGGTGGCCAGGTTGGGCGGCGATGAGTTCGTGGTTATCCTGGAAGCAGCGAGCGCGGGAGCCAGCGAAGCCGCCGTCAAGGCCAGGCAGGTTGGAGAAAAGCTGAA
The DNA here is from genome assembly GCF_049316945.1 of Propionivibrio sp. Taxonomy (GTDB): domain Bacteria; phylum Pseudomonadota; class Gammaproteobacteria; order Burkholderiales; family Rhodocyclaceae; genus Propionivibrio. The sequence continues at coordinate 1,713 of NZ_JBMOJE010000059.1, forward strand.
CGAGGCCATCGCGCAGCCCTTCAACCTCAACGGCATCGAGTGGCACGCGACAATCAGTATCGGCGTCGCCCTGTTTTGCGCACAGGAGACCGTCGAGGAACTGCTCAAACATGCCGATCTGGCGCTCTATCAGGCCAAGTCCGCCGGGCGCAATACCGTGCGTTTTTTCGATCCGGCCATGCAGTTGGCTGTGGAATTGCGTAGCGGCCTGGAAGCCGAACTGCGCCAGGCGATCAAACTGGAGCAATTCCAGCTTTATTATCAGCCGCAAATCGATGCCGAGCTGCGCGTGATCGGCGTCGAAGCCCTGTTGCGCTGGCAGCATCCGCAACGCGGACTGGTGCCGCCGAACGACTTCATCCCGCTGGCGGAAGAAACCGGGCTGATTCTGCCGATCGGCCTGTGGGTAACGGAAACCGCCTGTGCCCAGCTTAAAACCTGGGAAGACGATGCGCGCACCCGTGACCTGAAAATCGCGGTCAATGTCAGCGCCCGGCAATTCCGTCAGCCTGACTTTGTGGCGCAGGTCCAGGGTGTTCTTCAAGCCAGCGGTGCCAATCCGGCACTCCTGAAACTCGAACTGACGGAAAGCCTGGTGCTGGAAAACGTCGAGGACACCATCGGGAAGATGCAGGCCATCAAGCGCCTGGGCGTCAAGTTTTCACTGGACGATTTCGGCACCGGTTATTCGTCTTTGGCCTATCTGGCCCGATTGCCGGTTGATCAGCTCAAGATCGATCAGTCTTTCGTGTGCAACCTGCCCGGCAACAGGAACGACGAGACCATCGCGCAAACCATCATCACCCTCGGGCGAGGGCTGGGAATGAAAATGATCGCCGAGGGCGTGGAAACCGAGGAGCAGCGCTACTTCCTCGAAGTCCATGGCTGCCATGCCTTTCAGGGTTATCTGTATAGCCGGCCGCTGCCGCTGAACAAGCTGGTGCAATATTTGCAGCAGGTTGACGCCCGCTCGACAGACAGTCGATTTGACCCATGCATCTAAGCAAAGTGATTACAGCGAGCAGATTTGATCGAATGCGCACACGCGCTCTGAATCGCTACTTCTCGACTCTCTCCTTCATCCTCGTGGTGCTGGTTGGTGGCACGCTCGGAATTCTGGTGCGCCAGCATGAAATTCAACAGATGGAGCAACTGGCCGAAGACCGCAATAGGGGCTTGACGCAGATTACCCGCAATTTGCTGTCAGCGGACCTTGGCGCCGTGCTTCAGAGCGTTGACGGCCCAGCCCCGGACCAGCAGAACAACACCCGGGTCAGGCTGACACTGCAAAACAAGATCGCGGCCCTGATGCACGATTCCGATGTGGTCAAAATCAAGTTATATAACATGCAGGGGATCACCGTTTTTTCCACTGACGCATCGCAAATAGGCGAGGACAAGAGCCGCAACGCCGGTTTTGTTTCGGCTAAGCGAGGAAAAGTGGCGAGCGAACTGACCCATCGTGATCAGTTCAGCGCCTTCGAAGGAAGCCTGGAAAACGTCGACCTGCTCTCCAGCTACGTTCCGATTGTTGAAAACGGGACGGTGGTGGCGGTGTTCGAGTTGTATCAGGACGTGACCTTGCTGATGCAGCGCATCGAAAGTTCTCTATGGCAGATCTGGACAACCTTGCTGGTCGTGCTCGGCACGCTCTATCTGCTGCTGTTGCTGGTCGTACGTCACGCCCAGAAAGCTCTGATAGCACAGGAAGACACCCTGCGCGCCATCAGTGACAACATGAACGAAGCCCAGCGCATCGCCCAGGTCGGCAGCTGGGTACTGGATCTGGGTAGTGATGAATTAACCTGGTCGGATGAAGTATTCCGTTTGTTCGAGATGGACCGGAACCAGGGATGCGCCACCTACCAGGACTTCCTCAAGGCCATTCACCCGGATGACCGCGACGCAGTGAATCAGGCCTACATTCGTTCGCTGGTGACACGCACGCCGTACCAGATCACGCATCGGCTGCTCATGAGCGATGGGCGCATCAAGTGGGTAGACGAGCGCGGCGTGTCCGACTTCGACGCGGCGGGCGAGGCGCTGCGCTCCCGCGGCACCGTGCAGGATGTCACCGAGCGCCGGCAACAGGAGGAACTGACCCGTCAGCTTCTGGCGGAAAATGAAACACTGCTGCGCAATGCCCTGGTCGGCATTGTCCACCTCAAGCAGCGGCGTGTCGTTGCCTGCAACCGCCGCTTCGAGGAACTCTTTGAGTACGCGCCCGGCGAACTGATCGGTGAATCATCCGAGCGACTTTACGACACGAACGAGAACTTTCTGGCGATCGGCCAGCGTGCTTACCCGGAACTGGAAAAAGCCGGGAGCTACTACGAAGAGGTGTTGCTGCGGCACAAGGACGGCAGTCTGTTCTGGGGCGCACTGAACGGTTGCGCCATCGATGATGCCCATCCGGATGAAGGCAGCATCTGGATTTATACCGACATTTCCCAGCATCGGCTAGCCGAGCAGGAGTCGGCCAAGCTCCTCCAGGCCGTCGAGCAATCCCCGGTTTCGATCTACATCACCGACCGCAACGGCGTCATCGAGTACGTCAACCCGAGCTACACCCGGATTACCGGCTATACCCGTGTCGAAGCGGTCGGCAAGACCCCGCGCATTGTGAAATCCGAACATACGACGCTGGCAACGCATCAGGAACTCTGGCACACCCTGCTCAATGGCCATATCTGGCGCGGTGTTCTGCGCAACCGCTGCAAGAATGGCGATCTGATCTGGGAGGAAACATCGATCTCGCCAATTTTCGGCACCTCGGGCGACATCACGAATTTTGTCTCGGTCAAGGAGAACGTTACCGAGCGCAAGCGCATCGAACTGGAACTGGAAGAGCATCGGGCGCATCTGGAAGATCTCGTTTTGCGGCGTACCGCAGAACTGAGCACAGCCCTGGAAACCGCCAAAGTGGCCGATCAGGCAAAAGACGAATTCCTCGCCAACATCACGCACGAACTGCGCACCCCGCTCAGCGCGGTGATCGGATTTTCCAGCCTGGCTCGACCTTATTGCACCGATGCCCAGCAGCGTGACTATCTGGACAAGGTCAACAGCGCCGGGAAAACGCTGTCCGGAATCATCGACGATCTGCTCGACCTGTCCAAGATTGTCGCCGGCCGCCTGGAGTTTGAAGCACTCCCCTTCAGCCTGCGCCAGCTTGTCGCGCGCTGCAGCTCAGTGATCAGTTTCAAGGCACAGGAGAAGGGGCTGGAACTGGTCGAGCGAATCGACAACGCAGTTCCCGATGTTCTGGTCGGCGACAGTCTGCGCGTGGAACAGATCCTGCTCAACCTGCTCAGCAACGCCGTCAAGTACACCCCCAGCGGACGGGTTGAACTACGCATCGGCCTGCATGACTTCACGGTCGGGAGAGTGTGCCTGAACATCGAGGTTCAAGACACCGGAATCGGCATGGGCGATGAGGACATCGCCCGGATGTTCAAGCCGTTCTCGCAGGCCGATGCGTCAATCACGCGCAAATTTGGCGGCACCGGTCTCGGGCTGGCCATCTGCAAACGGCTGGCCGAATTGATGGACGGCGAAATCAGCGTGGTTAGCCGTAGCGGCATCGGCAGCACTTTCCGCGTCAAACTCTGGCTGGCTCCGGGTGCCGCCAGCGAGCTGCCGGCGGTGGCCGAAGTTGAGCGCAGATCAGCGCCGGTGCGCTATCAGGAGGCGCGCGTGCTGGTGGTCGATGATCAGCCGTTCAACCGCGATATCGTCCACGGCTTGCTCGCCGTGGTCGGCATCACCCCGCAGCTGGCGAGCAATGGCCAGGAAGCGCTCGACATCCTGTGGCAGGCCACGGAAGCCTTTGATCTGGTCCTGATGGACATTCAGATGCCGGTCATGGACGGCCTGACGGCTACCCGCCTGATCCGCAGTCGAGACGGCTGTGCCCTGTTGCCGGTGATCGCCATGACGGCGCATACCATGACCCACGAGCGGGCGAAATGCATTGCCGCCGGAATGAATGGCCATATCGGCAAACCCTTCGACGAAGCTGGCTTCTACCGCGTCCTGAGGCGCTGGATACCGCGCAGCAAACAGCACCTGCAGCTTGCTGCCGCGAGCTCTCCGGCCAGCGTAAAGGCAGTATCTGGATTGCCGCCCCTGCGCGGCATCGATACCCGGGCTGGCCTGGCCCTGCTGCAGGGCGACGAGGAACGCTATCGGCACTGGCTGGGCGAGTTCATGGTGCAAGCGCCGATCGCCATGACCCAAATCAGGCTGGCCCTGGCCGCCGGCGAGTTCGAACCGGCCAGCATGGTGGCCCATACCTTGAAAGGACGCATGGGCTTGCTCGGCATGAACGCATTGCATGCCAGCGTGGCGGAACTTGAAACGGCGATCGACAGCAGAACCCCGACCGAAGAATGTCGACTTGATCTGGAACGAGGCGTCGCCGCCATGTGCGCTGAAATCCAGAATGGACTCGGCCTGACCGACAGCACTGCCGCGCTGGCTGAACCCTTGCTTGAGGCGGCGCCAGCCGGCGTGCTGCCGGCCTCCATCGCGCAACTGATCGGGCGTCTGCAAGCCGGTGACAGCAATTGCGACCGCTTGATCGCCGGCTGTCTGGCCGAGCACCAGGACACGGCCTGGGCGCCGCGTTTGCAGAAGGCGGTGCTGCATATTGACAACTTCGACTTTGCTGCCGCCTGCGGACTGCTGGCGGTCGAGTCACAAGTAACAACCTCAGGAGGCTAAACGATGGAAAAAATGATTCTGCTGGTTGACGACGATCCGGCCGTACTGGAAATTCTGAAGAAATCCTTGTGCCCGTATTTTCAGCTGCGCATCGCCACGCTCGGCCTGAAAGGGCTTGAACTGGCGCGCTTGCATCCCTTGCCGGACCTGATCCTGCTCGATGTCCGGCTACCCGACATGCACGGTTACGAGATTTGCCGGGCGCTCAAGCAGGATGCGCTGACGGCAGCGATTCCGGTGATATTCCTGTCCAGCCATTCGGATGTGGACAACATCACGCACGGACTTGAACTCGGTGCCGTGGATTATGTGAGCAAGCCGGTGGCAACGCCTATCCTGCTGGCCCGCGTCAAGACCCATCTGCGCTTGCGCGAAGCCGGCGATCTCTTGCGCGGGCAGAACATCAATCTGGAGTTGCTGGTCAGCCAGCGGACCAGCGATCTCGAAGCCAGAACAGCAGAGCTTGAAGCCCGAACGACGGAGTTGCAACTGAGCCAGGACCTGACCATCGTTGCCCTCGGTACCATTGCCGAAACACGCGACAACGAAACCGGCAACCACATTCATCGCACCCGCGCTTACGTCAAGGCCATGGCCGGGCGGCTGGCGCCGCTGCAACGTTACCGGGATACCGTCACCCGGGAGCAATGGACGCAGATCTGGAAATCCGCACCGCTGCACGATATCGGCAAGGTCGGGATACCCGACCACATCCTGCTCAAGCCCGGCAAGCTGACGGCAGAGGAATTCCACATAATGCAGCGGCATCCGGTGATCGGGCGCGACGCGCTGCATGCGGCCAGCAAGCGCATGGGGCTGGAATTCACGTTTCTCAGCGTCGCCAAGGAGATTGCCTACGGCCACCACGAGCGCTGGGATGGCACCGGCTATCCGGAAGGAATCAAGGGCGAGGCGATTCCACTCGCCGCACGCATGATGGCCATCGCCGATGTTTATGATGCCATGATCAGCAAACGCGTCTACAAACCCGCCCTGCCGCACGCTACCGCCATTGATGCCATTCGCGATGGACGCGGCGGGCATTTCGATCCATCGCTGGTCGATTGCTTTCTTGAAGACGCCGACGAGTTCCGTTGCATCGCGTCGAGATTCAGCGACGAAGTTGAAGAAGCTGTAGAAACAGAAGAAGCTGCTTTGGTTTTATAAGGAAAGTCACATGAGCGAAACATTCAAGGTATTTGTGGTTGACGATGATCCCTTCATCCTTGAAACGATTCATGGCATTCTCAAGCCCGATTTTGCGGCAGAAACCTTCAGCAGCGCAGAAGACTGCCTACTGCGTCTCGAAACGGAAAAGCCGGGCATGTTCCTGCTCGATGTACGCATGCCTGGCATGGATGGCTATGCCTTCTGCCGCCAGATCAAGGACGATGCCAGCCTGCGTCAGATCCCGGTGACTTTCGTTTCGAGCCAGGACACCCTTGATGCGCGACTGCAGGGCTACGATGCCGGCGGCGAGGATTTCATCGTCAAGCCCTTCCAGGCCGAGGAAGTGTTGCGCAAGGTCCAGGCCGCGCAATAAATCGCCGAAGGCAGACTGTCGCTGGTGCAACAACTGGAGGACTCGGAATTGCTCTCGTCGCTGGTGATGGCCAACATGGACGAATACGCCATTCTCCTGCGTTTCATGCGTGAGCTGATTACCCGGGAGTCCGAACAGGAGATCGCGGCCGGAATCCTCGAAATGCTGCAGCGTTACCGGCTTGACGGTGTGGTGCAGACAAGGGTTTCCCAGCGCACGCTGACCCTGAGCGCACAAGGAACCGACCTGCCGCTCGAAGCTTCCGTGCTCGAGCACGTTCGCGGCATGGGGCGAATCTTCGAGTTCCGGAACCGCAGCGTCCACAACTTTGATCGCCTCACCATGGTAATCAACAATATGCCGTTAAATGATCCAGAGTTCTGTGGCCGGCTCCGCGACCATCTGTGCATCGCCGCAGAATCGGCCGAATCCCGGCTCAAGGCGATCGAATCCGAGGAAACCAACGGACGAATCCAGGCCGGCATCCGGGAGACGATAGAGCGCATCCGTGCGTCAACCACCAATGCGCGCAGTGCCTTTTTGGGTGACCGGGCCGCAAGCGCCGAGCTACTGATGCTGCTGGATCAGGACTTCTCGAAAGTATTTTCACGAATTGAACTGTCGAGCAGGGACGAACTCGAGCTGACCGACCTGATTAGCACCTTCAGTGAAAACCTGTTCAACTTGCTCGATGGCGGGGAAGAAACGCAACAGGCCATGGAATATCTGGGAAAACGTTTAGGTCAGTTGGCGCCGGGGATGGCGTAAAGCTTTAACCTAAAAACCTCAGTTCAAACCACAACGACACAACGGGCAGCGCGAAGCCTCCCTGAAGAGGGACAACGAAAAGCCTCAGTTTTTCTGGATTTCATGGCTCACCCAAAGGGTGAATCATGAAAACAGTGTAAGTCATTGTTTTTCCGTTGTCCCTCTTCAGGGAGGCTTCGCGCTGTTCGCCGTGTTCGTTGTGGTCAACTGCTTTTTCTAGGTTTAACGCTAACCGGTCGTTAAGACAGGCCAAAACGGAAAGAAAAACTGGCCTTCGGCTCCGTGCTGCTGACGATCATGGGCTTGATTTTTTTCGTCGCGCTACTACCCCACATCCAGCAAAGCACCCGCAGATTACAATTGGGACAGTCCGTGAGTCAGTCCGGCATGATCATCCGAAGTCTCCACAGAACCGCTACAGCGCGTGGTGAAAATCAGGTTCGACTACTACACCGGGTGACCAATTCCGCCTTTGGCGCATCCTTGTTCGCACCTGATCCGCAAAGATCAGATGAGTCCTCGACATTCTTCAATCAAGACCGATAGTTCGCTCGACACCGTTACCCACTTTGTTGTTATGCTTCCCAACCCTGCCATCTGATGTCTGTAATAAATCATGTCTCGTATCCGGATCGAACTCCCCGAGCAGTTCCCCTTCGCCACCGAAATCACCCTCTACCTCATCCACATGAACTATGGTGGGCATCTGGATAATGCGCTCTTGCTCACTGTGGTTTCGGAGGCTCGTGCGCGATTTTTCCAGTCTCTTGGTTACACTGAACTTGATATTGAAGGGGTCGGCATTATTGTTTCGGATGCGGCCCTGCAGTACCGTTCGGAAGCATTTCACGGAGAAGTCATGGTCGTCAGCATGGGTGCTGCCAACTTCGGCAGCAAAGGCTGTGATTTGCTCTGGCGCATGAACGAGAGATCAAGCAATCGTGAAGTGGCGCGTGGAAAAACCGGGATTGTTTTCTTCGACTATACAGAGCGGAAAGTAACCCAGGTACCGGAAAGCTTCCGCTCACGGATCGAGTGCTGAGCAAGTAAGCCCGAAACATCGCGACGCGGGTAAATCCAGGCTGGATTCCAGATTTAACTGAAACAGAAGAATTGGCTTGCGCAAAGAGCAGGTTTTCACCTGTCGTTCAAATTGAAAACACCCTCAATAACTAGTAAACAATTGAATGAAAAGCATAAACAACAACAAGCCCAGTAGCACCAAGGAGTTGGCAAATCACACCCCGATGATGCAGCAGTATCTTGCGCTCAAGGCACAGAATCCGGACATTCTGCTGTTTTATCGCATGGGTGATTTTTACGAGTTGTTTTTCGAGGATGCCGAGAAGGCGGCGCGTCTGCTCAATATCACGCTGACCACGCGCGGACAGAGTGCCGGCGTACCGATCAAGATGGCCGGGGTGCCCTACCACGCCGTCGAACAGTATCTTGCCCGCCTGGTCAAACTCGGCGAATCGGTGGTCATCTGCGAGCAGATCGGCGACCCGGCAACCAGCAAAGGCCCGGTCGAACGGGCCGTGGCGCGCATCGTCACCCCGGGCACACTGACCGATGCGGCGCTACTCGACGACAAACGCGACGTGTTATTGCTCGCGCTCAGCACCAGCAAACAACTGGCCGGCCTGGCCTGGCTCAATCTGGCGAGCGGTGAATTCCGTGTTTCGGAAGTTGCTCCGGAGAAACTCGCGGCCACCCTCGAACGTATCCGCCCGGCTGAGATTGTCGTGGCGGAAAGTCATGAACTGCCATTCGCGCCCGAGGCAAAACTGACCCGCCAGCCCGACTGGCATTTCGACAAGGAAGCCGCGACGCGCGAGTTGTGTGCGCATTTCCACACCGCATCGCTCTCCGGCTTCGGTGCCGACGGGCTGCGCCCGGCCATTGCCGCCGCCGGCGCCCTGTTGCGCTATGCCCAGGCTACGCAGACACGCGCCCTGCCCCATGTTCAGGCGCTCATTGTTGAACGCGACGGCGCCTATCTCGGCATCGACACGGCCACACGACGCAACCTCGAACTCACCGAAACCCTGCGCGGACAGCCGGCACCGACGCTGTGCAGCCTGCTCGATACCTGCATCACCGCGATGGGTTCGCGCTTTTTGCGCCACGCCCTGCACCACCCGATGCGCGACCCGGCTGTTCCGGCGGCACGCCATGCGGCAGTCGAAACGCTGCTTGATGACGGGGGCCTAAGCTTGCGCGAGGTACGGCAAGCACTGCGCGGCTTTGCCGACATCGAACGTATCGCCGGCCGCATCGCGCTTTATAGCGCGCGCCCACGCGACCTCTCCAGCCTGCGTGACAGCCTGCACCGTCTGGCCGAATTGCGCGCCCCGCTGGCCGACACTCCAGCGCCTCTGCTCATCGAACTGCTCGAACAACTCTCAACGCCAGATGCCGCACTGGATCTCCTCCGCCGCGCCATCCTGCCGGAACCGGCAACCCTGATTCGCGACGGCGGCGTGATTGCCAACGGCTTCGATGCTGATCTTGACGAGTTGCGCGCGCTCAACGACAACTGCGGCAGTTTCCTGGTCGACCTCGAAGCTCGCGAACGCGAACGTAGCGGCATCGCCAATCTCAAGGTCGAGTACAACCGGGTGCACGGTTTCTACATCGAGATCAGCAACGCCAACGCCGCCAAGGTGCCGGACGACTACCGCCGCCGGCAGACGCTGAAAAACGCCGAGCGCTACATCACGCCCGAACTGAAAGCTTTCGAGGACAAGGCGCTATCCGCCCAGGACCGCGCGCTGGCGCGCGAAAAGGTGCTCTACGAGGGCGTATTGACGGCCTTGCAGGCCGATCTGCCGCAACTGCAGCGTATCTCCCGCGCCGTCGCCCACACCGATCTGCTGGCCTGCTTTGCCGACATCGCGCTGGCGCGCAACTACTGCCGACCGCTGTTTTCCGAAGAGCCCGGCCTGTTGATCGAAGGTGGCCGCCACCCGGTGGTGGAAGGCGAATTGTTTGCCAACAGCGCTGGCGGCGAATCCTTCATCGCCAACGACACGAAGCTGGGCGACGGTCGCCGCCTGCTACTCATCACCGGCCCGAACATGGGCGGCAAATCGACCTACATGCGGCAGACGGCACTGATCGCCCTGCTCGCTCACGTAGGCAGTTTCGTACCGGCGAACCGCGTGCTGCTCGGCCCGCTCGACCAGATTTTCACGCGCATCGGCGCGTCCGACGATCTGGCCTCCGGACGCTCGACTTTCATGGTCGAAATGACCGAATCGGCGGCCATCCTGCATCACGCCACCGAAAACAGCCTGGTACTGATGGACGAAGTCGGACGCGGCACCTCGACCTTCGACGGCATGGCGCTGGCCTTCGCCATCTGCCGCCACCTGGTCGTAAAAAACCGTGCGCTGACGCTGTTCGCCACGCACTACTTTGAACTCACCCTGCTGGCCAACGAATACGCCGATCTGGCCAATGTGCATCTCGACGCTATCGAGCATGGCGAGCGCATCGTATTCCTGCACGCCGTCGAGGAAGGCCCTGCCAACCAAAGCTACGGCATCCAGGTAGCCGCGCTGGCCGGCATCCCCTCCTCGGTAGTCAAGGCCGCACGGCGGCAGTTACGCGAATTCGAGCAGCGCGCGTCGATCAATCCGCTGCAACCGGATCTCTTTGCATCCATTCCGGAACCCGCTGTAGCTGAGCCAAATCCGGCCATGGAGCGACTGGCCGCTATCGATCCCAACGAACTGACGCCGAAGCAGGCGCTAGACGCCCTTTATGAACTCAAGGCGCTTAGTCGATGAAACGCCTGCTGGCAACGCTTGGCTTAATCATTGCATTTAGCGCACAGGCAGAAACCTGGCGCTTTGCGCTGATCGGCGACGTTCCCTACAGCGACCATGAACGGCGCGAATTGCCGCTCATGCTTGACGACATTGCCACCGAACATCTGGCCTTCATTGTCCATGCCGGCGATTTCAAGCGCAGCAATGCCAAATGCAGTGATGAGCTTTTTCTGGATCGCCACGCCCTTTTCGAGGCCTCCAGCGTGCCGTTCATCTACGTTCCTGGCGACAACGAATGGACCGACTGCACGCGCGTTATTACCGGTCATTTCAGTGAGTTGGAGCGCTTGGGCAAGTTGAGGGAGATCTTCTTCGCCGAACCGCTTTCACAAGGCAAATCGAAAATTCCGGTCGAGCAGCAATCTGCCGCTTACCCGGAACATCTGCGCTGGCGCCTCGGAACGGTTCTATTTTTGTCGCTCAACGTTCCCGGCCCGGACAACAATTTCGGAATGAGCAAGGAAGCGAGTCCAGAGTTCCTGGCGCGGAATCCGATCGTGATCGATTGGCTTAAGCAAGGATTTTCCACTGCCAGACGAGAAAAATCTGCGGGCATCGTCATCGTCATGCAAGGCAATCCAGGCTTCAAACATTTCACCATCGGTTTTGGACACAGCGGCTATCTCGAACTGCTGGAAATCCTGCGCAACGAAACACTCGCCTTTCCCGGGCAAGTGCTTCTCGTGCATGGCGACACCCACTGGCAACGCATCGACCACCCGCTACACCATCCGGAAACCAAAGAGCAGATCAGCAACTTCACGCGTGTCGAAACCTTTGGCTATCCATTCATGGGATGGGTCAAGGTCATCATCGACAATGAAGATCCGGCACTCTTTCGCTTCGAAGTACAGCCGCACAAGTCACGCTGATTTACTCAACACCTGAAGCATGAAAACCGGCTCAGATCAGTCTTCGTCGCAATCACCTTCGTGAATATGCCCGTGCTCGATCTCCTCCGCACTGGCCGGGCGTACAGCGGTCACCGTACAGGTAAACACCAGCGCCATGCCGGCCAAAGGATGATTGCCATCGAGCACCACCTTGTCATCGGCAATTTCAGTTACGCGATAGATCAGGATATCGTCTTCGTCATCACTGTCGGGCACGCCCTCAAACTGCATACCGACCTGCAACTCCTTGGGGAAATCCGTGCGCGGTTCAATCTGAATCAGTTCGGCATCGTATTCACCGAAAGCGTCGTCGGGCTGCATTTTCACGATGACCGATTCGCCAATCCTTTTCTCCTGAACGGCTTCTTCGATCATGGGGAAAATATCATCGTAACCGCCGTGCAGATAAACCAGTGGCTCCTGACCGGCATCAACGAGTTCACCATCCGGATCGCTGACGCTGTAATCGAGGGTAACAACGGTGTTCTTTACCACTTGCATGTTCATTAATTGAGTTCCTTCACCACGCGCAACACATCCAGCGCGTGGCCTTTGGCATTGACTCCGTAAAGCACGATTCGGAGAACACCTTGTTTGTCGATGACGAAAGTAGAACGCAGGATGCCATGTTTCTTGACACCATCAACTTCTTTCGCCTGCCACACACCGTACTGCTTGCACGCCGCACCCTCGGAATCCGACAGCAGGCGCACCGAGATACCATGCTTGTCACGAAATTCAGCGTGCTTCATGCAATCATCCCGGCTGATGCCAATGACAGTGCATTCGTGACGTGCAAACTCATCCTCGTGATCGGAAAAATCGGTTGCTTCAAGTGTACAGCTCGGTGTGTCGTCTCTAGGGTAAAAAAACAGGATGACATTGTTTTTGCCGTGATATTGGGCAATATCGATGGACTCCATATCCGAATCAGGAAGAACGAACATCGGTGCAGCCTGTCCAACTTTCAGCATTTTGACTCCTCAAAGACCCAACCTTTTCGCACCATGCAGTTGGGTCAGACGGATTCTAACCAAGCTTCTTGCGCCTGACTACAAGAAATCGAAGTTATCTCCGGGCTAAAGGGCTTGGCTTTGATAGGCACCCCAAATAATGAAAGCCCTGCTTGAGACTTCCAGTATTTGAAAAAATTCGATGATTCATGACACGGAGAACCTATGACAAACCTGCTTCGCTCAATACGTACCCTGCCTTTGCTGGCTTTTCTGATCGCCATTCCGGCATTGGCAGCACCGACCATCATTGAACTCTCTTCAGAAGCGAGCCGCCCCGCTATCAACGATCTGGTTCGTGCGACAGTCTCTGCAGAAGCCACCGGAACAACGCTGGGCGAACTGTCAAAACAGGTCAACAGTTTGATCGCCGAGGCACTGAAAACTGCCAAAGCCTTCCCACGCGTAAAGACTCAGAGCGGCAACACCAGCACTTACCCGATCTACTCGAAAGGAGGAAAGATCGAATCGTGGCGCATACGTTCGGAGCTTTCGCTCGAATCCGGCGACACTGCCGCATTGTCCGAGTTGCTCGGCAAACTTCAATCCTCGCTCGGCGTCTCCAATCTAGTGCTGCAACCCTCCCCAGAAACCCGCAAGAAGGCAGAAAACGAGGCGATGCTCGACGCGATCGCGGCCTTCAAGGCTCGCGCCAAGGTGATTGCAGACGCCTTTGGAAAGCCCTATCGCATCAAGCAACTATCGGTGAATACCAGCGGCAATGTAGTTCAGCCGTTATTCCGTGCGACCGCAAAAGCAATGATGGCTGATGCAGCACCAATGCCGATGGAAGCTGGCGAGTCGCAGATTAGTGCCACTGTCTCCGGGCAAATCGAGCTTGAATAAAACGGCACAGGGAAATCAGCTGCTACTTTTTATCAGAGACAGGCTTCTCTGAGATTTTGTCTGGCAGCGGTTTCTCTGTGAGGGATTTCTCCGGGATCTGGACAAAGACCTCGTCCTGTTTGATCATGCCAAGCTCGAAACGCGCGCGCTCCTCGATGGCGTCGTAGCCCTGTTTGAGGTCTCGCACTTCTGCATCCAGTCCGGCATTGCGGACTTCGAGCTTTTTGTTGCCTTCTTTTTGCTGTTGCAACTGACGATCGACATCCCAGACCCGCAGCCAGCCACCCTTGCCCAGCCACAACGGATACTGTATCAGCACCAGCAGGGCGACCAGCGCGACAGAGAGCCAGCGCATTGACTCAGGAAGCGAAGTGTGCGGAGCAAGGTGCAATACCGATGTGCTGGTTATTGCCGTGACTCCACACGGTTATCTCCTGACTCTTCACCGAAGGTTGTAGAACGCTTCGCGCCCCGGATAGCCGGCCGTATCGCCAAGATCTTCCTCAATGCGCAGCAACTGGTTGTATTTGGCGATGCGATCCGAACGTGACAGCGAGCCGGTCTTGATCTGCAAGGCGTTCATGCCGACAGCGATGTCGGCAATGGTGCTGTCTTCGGTTTCCCCCGAGCGATGCGAGATGACCGCGGTGTAACCAGCGCGCTTGGCCATTTCGATGGCGGCAAAGGTCTCGGAAAGCGTGCCGATCTGGTTGATCTTGATCAGGATTGAATTGGCAATGCCTTGCTTGATGCCTTCCTTGAAAATCCGGGTGTTGGTCACGAACACGTCGTCACCGACGATCTGAATCTTCTTGCCCAGACGCTCGGTCAGCAACTTCCAGCCGTCCCAGTCCCCTTCGGCCATACCGTCTTCGATTGAGACAATCGGGAAGTTATCGGCAAGATTGGCCAGATAATCAACGAGTTGCTCAGAGGTCAGTTGCAAGCCTTCGCCAGCCAGATGGTATTTTCCATCCTTGTAGAACTCTGATGCCGCGCAGTCCAGACCGATCAGCACATCTTCGCCGGGAAAGTAACCGGCAGCTTCGATGGCCTGTACAACCAGTTGCAGGCCTTCGGCATGACTACCGAGATTGGGAGCAAAACCACCTTCGTCACCGACGGCAGTGGAGAAGCCTTTCTTGTCGAGCAACTTCTTGAGCGCGTGGAAAACCTCGGCACCACAGCGCAAGGCTTCGCGGAAGGAATTCTGGCTGACCGGCAGGATCATGAATTCCTGGAAATCCAGGCTATTGTTGGCGTGCTGACCACCGTTGATGATATTCATCATCGGCACCGGCATCTGCATCGGGCCGGAACCTCCGAAATAGCGATAGAGCGGCAGCCCGGATTCTTCGGCCGCAGCCTTGGCAACGGCCATCGACACCGCCAGTATGGCGTTTGCACCAAGCCGGGCCTTGTTCTCGGTGCCATCAAGCTGGATCAGCGTCTGGTCGATAAAAGCCTGTTCCTGCGCATCAAGTCCAATGATGGCTTCGGCAATCTCGGTATTGACGTTTTCGACAGCCTGCATGACGCCCTTGCCGAGATAACGGGTCGCATCGCCATCACGCAGTTCAATGGCCTCACGTGATCCTGTGGAAGCGCCGGATGGCACTGCGGCACGCCCCATGACACCAGACTCCAGCAACACATCACATTCGACTGTGGGGTTGCCTCGGGAATCGAGAATTTCGCGTGCAACGACATCAACGACAGAACTCATGTTTATTCCTTTATCTTGCTGAAATCAGTGGCTAACCAGGGACGACCAGCAGGTTCATGGTCGCCGCATCCTTGCGCGCTTCGCGCGCTGCTCCGTACTCGGGGGAATTATAAAACTTCTTGGCTTGCTCGACCGAGTCAAACTCGGCGACGACAAGGTGTTCCGGCTTCGACCAGTTACCTTCAAGAACTTCAGCAGTACCACCACCTGCCAGATAACGTCCCTGATATTTAGCGAGCGACAGTTTCTCAAGCTTCCTGTAGGTCTCGAAGGCAACCAGATCGCTAACCTTGGCTTCAAGAAGCAGATATGCCGCCATTAGTTCAACTCTTCAAAACCACCGGCCTTGACCGAGCGATCAAGCGCGACCAGCGTGGTCAGCAGGCTCTCCATACGATCCAGCGGCCAACTGTTGGGACCATCGGAAAGTGCTTTTTCAGGACACGGATGGGTTTCCATGAACAGCCCGGCAATACCGACAGCAACCGCCGCCCGAGCCAGCACCGGCACGAACTCGCGCTGGCCACCGGAAACGCTGCCCTGCCCACCCGGCAACTGTACTGAATGCGTTGCGTCGAAGACGACCGGACAGGCGGTTTCACGCATGATGGCCAGACTGCGCATGTCAGAAACGAGATTGTTGTAGCCGAACGACGCACCGCGCTCGCAAACCATGAGATTGTCGGCGCCGGCATTGGCTTCCCGGGCCTTGACGACAACATTCTTCATGTCGCCCGGCGCCAGAAACTGTCCTTTTTTGATGTTGACCGGCTTGCCGCAACTCGCCACAGCATGGATGAAATCAGTCTGCCGACACAAAAAGGCCGGCGTCTGCAGCACATCAACTACGGAGGCGACTGCAGCGATATCTTCCTCAGTATGCACATCGGTCAGCACCGGCACACCGATCTGGCGGCGAACCTCCGAGAGAATGTGCAAGCCATCCTCAAGCCCCGGGCCACGCGCCGATTTTCCCGAGCTGCGATTGGCCTTGTCGTAGGATGCCTTGAAGATGTAGGGCAAACCAAGACGAGCGCAAATTTCTTTCATCTGCCCGGCGACATCGACGCAAAGCTCCAGCGACTCAGCCGTGCACGGACCAGCGATCAGGAAAAGCGGCTGATCGAGGCCGGCTTCAAAATGGCAGAGATGCATTGTCTTAATTTCCATTAATCAAGAAATTGGCGCTCATATTATGCGGCATACATCCGAGCAAGGCTAAACCCACTCAGCGAATCAATAGTGATAAGGCCAGCGGCAACGAAGACGAGAAACGCTAAACCCGCGACTAAAACGGGGTTCCTGATGATTGGAACAACATTTCGCGCAACAAAGCTCATGTTGCCGTAGAAGCGATCATGCGCCTTCCTCTCTGGCCAGACCTTGGCCATACCCCAGAGGAAGATGAATGCGAGGGCAACAGAAGCCATTGCTGGTGCATCCTGTTTGAGAGGGAGTGCTGAGAATCCAAATCCAAACGCACCTAGCCCAAGAAAATCGTTGCGGAAAGTATCAAGCTTCCTAACAGTCTGCTCGACGGCATCTGGGGTAAATAACATTCTGTTCATATGGGCAACATCCAAGAGCAATGATTGCTAGAAAGAAGGATCATAGTTGCCGTTAACAAACCGACATCCTGATCCTGGTGGCAAGAGTTGACCTCGCTTGATCCAATGCTCGTTGCCATATCCCTGCACCGGGTAATAAATTTTAATCAGGTTGCCTTTGGTATCCAGCACGGGACCACAGTTGGTCTCCGACTCCACCTTTAGTCCTCGCCGAAAATTGTCGATTTTTGCCGAATCTGATTGCAGATGATTCTCTTCTTTCCGCTGGCGCGCGGCATTCTGAATGCGCGCCGCTTTACAAGCCGCTCCCAAGTCTGATGGCCAAGTCACCTTGCCCGTACCATCCCTTAAAACGGGAGCACCACACTCGCTAGTACTGGCTACAGCAATAATTTTCCCTTTGGCGTCGGTATACCCGTCTTTGCCATTGAGTCTGAAACGTACGAAATCACCCGTGTCATATCCCTGCACATGATCAAACTTTGGGGCGACCAGGACTTCTCCGGGCCTATTCATTAGGCCCCACTTGTCATTCTGCCTGTAGGCCACCAAACCGTTCTCGAGGAACACGAGGCCATCAAAACGAGGGGCAACAATCATTACACCTTTTGCATTCATAACCCCCCATTTGTCTCCCACTTGCACACCAATCAGACCATCAACAAAGCCGCTAAGATTGTCAAACTTTTCTGGAATAACCATGGTTCCTTTACGATCAATGAAACCCCATTTACCGTTATTCCTGCTTCTTACCGCGAATAACCCTTGATTTTCTGCAGACAGGTAAAAGTACTGATAGTCGAGGACGACATTGCCTTGGCTGTCGATAAGACCCCACAGACCATTCGATAGCACTGGAGCAAACCCGTCATTCGAAAATTTTTCGGTGAAATCAAACTTTGGGGGAATAACCATCAGGCCTTGTTTGTCGATGTAACCCCATTTCTTTCCTTGTTGTACCTCGGCGAGACCGGCAGGGGAAAAGTCTTTAGCCCAATCAAACTGCGGAGCAATAACAACGCCTCCCAGAATGTCTATGTACCCCCACTTCCCTTTATCTTTATTCATGAAAGCAGCTCGACCGTTGGAAGACGAATTCGCAAAATCGAACTTTGGTTTGACTACCAAGCGACCCTGCATGTTGATAAAACCCCATTTACCGTTTTGATAGACACCCGCTAAACCGCTGTCCTCAGTAAAGTGAGCAGCAACCTCGAACTGCGGTGCCACAACCATGCCCCCTTGGCCGTCGATATACCCCTGCCGATTTTCTGCGACTTCAATCGGCATTAAATCTACTGTCACCTTTGCATTGGCAACTGCGGTAACTCCGCAATAGAAAAGCTTTATTAAGGCACCAACCCTTGCTTGGCGCATCAATTGGTAAAGAAATATCATGCTCTAAACTCCATTCTATTGATTAGCAGGTTGGCATGAGTAAGAAAACGAACATAAAGCTATCAGATGAACCAACCTACTAGCTCTTCGTCTACAGCCTAGCCCCCCGGCGACATCGACGCAAAGCTCCAGCGACTCAGCCGTGCACGGACCAGCGATCAGGAAAAGCGGCTGATCCAGGCCAGCTTCAAAATGGCAGAGTTTCATGGATTGCTCGCTTTTTCACTACCGATTTTCGCTCTCGCCCAAGCCATCAATTCCTCAACAGCAGTTCGAGCTTCGTCCAACGACACCTTTGGTGCGGTGACCCCAAGATAACGGAATTCGACCGCGTAAGGCGCAAGTCGCGCTAAAAGTTCCCGCTCGGTTGGAACGGAGAGCCCATGCGCCTTGGCAAGCTCACACAATTCAAGCAAATCGTGAATTCGGCGAAAAATTATTCCCTCGCTGACCAATGCGGCCTTCAACCCCTTCTCAAGTGCCTGCTGGGCATGAAACAAAGTGCTTTCGACAGGCGCTTCACCATTCCGCCGCAAAATGTGGAAGGTAACCTCGTCCCGACCGGCTGCGGCAAGGAGCTCACGCGCCTGTTCGTCATGCGGGCTCATGCAACACCTTGCCCTCTCGCTCCGCCCAATAAACCGGCGTTGTCCACCAGTGCCGCCGCTTGTTGAATTCCGGCTCGGATATCAAGAGAAGATCGACGCCTACCCCGATGCTCCCCGCCGCTTCGCGCAAGCGCAGATATTCTCCAGTAGGGTCGACGATTTGTTGTTCGACGACCAACAGATCAAGATCGGAATCCTCGTTAGCGTCGCCACGCGCATAAGAACCGAAAACAATGACCCGCGCCGGATTACTGGCAGCAGCAGCGATACGTTGCGCAGTGGCGGCGATGGCCTGGGGCGTCAACACAGCCTCAATCCTTCAGTCTGTGGAACGTCAATCTGACGCCTCATGCCTTGGCCTTGTTTTCGATTGCCGCATTGACAAAGGAAGTGAAGAGCGGATGCCCGTAGCGCGGCGATGAAGTAAATTCCGGATGGAACTGGCAACCGACAAACCATGGGTGCGCATTCGGCCCTTCTTTTGGCAACTCGACCATCTCGCAGAGATCGGTGACCGGCGCACGCCCGGACACGATCAAGCCTTCGGCTTCAAGCGCGCCCAGCAAGTTGTTATTGACTTCATAACGATGGCGGTGACGTTCGACGATCTCGGCCTTGGCGTAGATCTCACGTGCCAGCGTGCCTTCGCCAAGTAGACAAACCTGTCCACCCAGACGCATGGTGCCGCCGAGATCAGAGTTCTCGTCACGCTTTTCGACCTTCCCCGAAACATCATCCTGCCATTCGGTAATCAGCGCGATTACCGGGAAGGGCGACGCCTTCTCGAATTCGGTGCTGTGCGCGCCAGTCATGCCGGCCACATTGCGGGCGTATTCAACGACGGCAAGCTGCATGCCAAGGCAGATGCCCAGATACGGGATATTGTTCTCACGCGCGTAACGAATCGCCGCAATCTTGCCCTCGGTGCCGCGCCGGCCAAAACCGCCTGGAACCAGAATGGCATTCATCTCCTTCAGCGAATCGCAACCCTTGCTCTCAATCTCTTCGGAGTCAATGTAGTGAATCTTGACTTTGCTGCGCGTGTAAATCCCGGCGTGAACCAGCGCCTCGGTCAATGATTTGTACGACTCGGTCAGATCAACATATTTGCCGACGAAGGCGACATCAACCGTATGTTCCGGGTGCTCAAGCGAATAAACGAGGTTTTTCCAAACCGTGAGGTCGGCCGCCTTGGCCAGAATGTTGAGCTTGTGGCAGACAATCTCGTCAAGCATCTGGTCGTGCAGCATGCCCGGAATCTTGTAGATCGAGTCGGAATCGAGCGCCTCGATCACCGCCTCGCGCTGCACATTGCAGAAGAGTGCGATCTTCGCTTTGTCGTCTTCCGGAATATGGCGATCAGCACGGCAGAGCAGGATATCCGGCTGAATACCGATTTCGCGCAGTTCCTTCACCGAATGCTGCGTCGGTTTGGTTTTCAGTTCGCCGGCAGTCGGGATGTAGGGCACCAGCGTCAGATGCATGTAGCAGGCGTTACTGCGCCCTTCCTGCAGCCCCATCTGGCGAATGGCTTCGAGAAATGGCAATGACTCGATGTCACCCACGGTGCCGCCGATTTCGATGATTGCCACATCGGCACCTTCAGCGCCACGCCAGATGTGTGCCTTGATCTCGTCGGTAATGTGCGGAATCACTTGCACCGTCTTGCCTAGATACTCGCCGCGCCGTTCCTTCTTGATCACCGTCTCGTAAATCTGGCCGGTGGTAAAGTTGTTGCGCTTTCCCATCTTGGCGCTGGTGAAGCGCTCGTAATGCCCCAGATCCAGGTCGGTTTCGGCACCGTCTTCGGTGACGAATACCTCGCCGTGCTGGAACGGACTCATCGTTCCTGGATCAACATTGATGTAGGGATCTAGCTTGATGTGGGTGATTTTGATGCCGCGAGATTCGAGGATCGCCCCCAGAGATGCTGCGGCAATGCCTTTTCCGAGGGAGGAAACCACTCCGCCGGTAACGAAAACAAATTTGGTCATGGAGATATCTGCAGCGGGAAAGCCGAATTGTAGCCGAAAAACAGGGAGAGCTAAAAGGAGTGCTGATTCAATTCAGGATCAGCTTCGCCCGCCAGCGCAGTCACAATCGTTTATGATTAGCGCTTGATTCCAGACAATGAGCGACACAGAGACAGACATGAACCGATGCAACACAATTCACCACATCGACAGCCACAAACCCCGCCTCGGGGAAGCCAGCCGCATCGTAGCAGTGATTGTATTAGCAGCACTTGCGCTAAGCATTGCCGCCTGCAGCCAACAAGGGGAAAATTCCAACTCCACGACCAAGAGTGAAGCACCGCCTGTCGCTGCCTCTCCCCTCGCCAAAGCCGCGATTCAGGGCGACCTGACAGAAATCAAGGCACGGCTTGAAGCAGGTGAAGACATCAACGCAAGAGATGCTCTGGGCAGAACCCCGCTGCACATGGCCGCCTTTTATGGACGCCTGAAAACCACCGAGCTGCTGATCGCCAGTGGTGCGGACATCAACGCCAAAGACCGTGTCGGCATGACCCCCCTTCATGCAGCGGTGCTTTCAGGCGGCAGGCAGGAGGTAGAACTGCTGCTGGAAAAAAATGCCGACATCAAGGCTAGATCAGAATCCGGTCAGACCGCCCTTCACCTTTCCGCTGCTACCGGCCAGCCCAAGCTCTCGAGATTCCTGATCGAGAGTGGCGCCGATCCGGAAAGCAAAGACGCGGATGGGAAAAAACCACTCTTCTACGCTACTCAGAACAAACATCCACAAACTACTGCCCTGCTTCAGGAATATACCGAATAGAATTTTCCAGGGCGTTCATCTTTTTTGGATCAAGCGCTCTACATCGCCTCACCGCCGCGAATCAACCCGACAGCAATGCCTTCGATGGCGACTGACTGCTCGCGAGTATCAACAATGATCGGCTCGAAATCGGGATTCTCAGCGATGAGTTCGACAAAGTTTCCGTACTGGCGAAAGCGCTTGACCGTTACATCGTCATCCAGTCGGGCGACGACGATCTGGCCGTTGTTTGCCTCACTGCAGCGATGCACGGCCAGCAGGTCGCCATCCAGAATTCCGGCGTTTATCATCGACAGACCGCGCACGCGCAGCAGAAAGTCAGCGCGCGGCTTGAACAGGCTGGCATCGAGCGCATAACGACCGAGCATGTTTTCCACCGCGAGGATCGGGCTGCCGGCCGCCACGCTGCCGATCAGTGGCAGGCCCAGTTGCTCGACCAGCCGGATGCCACGCGCTGAGCCGGGCTCAAGAACAATCACTCCCTTTTTGGCCAGCGCCTTGAGATGCTCTTCAGCCGCATTATGTGAAGCAAAACCGAAAGCGTTGGCGATTTCAGCACGAGTCGGTGGTGCGCCAAGAACCTCCAGCGTGTTGCGGATGAAATCGAGAATTTCCTTTTGTCGCGGGGTAAGTTTGATCATGTTTCATGGCCTCCAGTTAATTGACTGTATTTTTATACAGTCACGTACAAAAAGGCAAGCAAAACGATCAGAAAACTCTAAACAGTACTCAATTTGCCACGATGTGCTCAGCAATCCAGCGTTTGAAGTCGATGATTTTCGGATCGTAGCGATCGTAGGCCATCAGGCTCTGCCCGAAAACGTAAGCGTAAAGCAGCAAGCTACGGCTTTTCGCCTCATTGTCGGAGAAACCGCTGGCGACAAAGAGTTTGCGGGTACTTTCAAGCCGGTAAGTATCAACCTCCTCAACAACAAGGTGTGCCTGTGTGTCTCGCCTCGCCCAATCGCGCACGGCGAGTTCAATGGAGATCCCTTTTTGATTGCGATTGGTTCCATAGGTATCGATAACCTGTAGCAGTTGATCGCATTCTTTGCCTGGTGCGGCACTGCTCTGTTTGTCGATGTCGCGGATGCGCCCCTCCTTCCACGTCTGAAGTACCCCATTGAGCAAATCCTGGCGATCCTTGAAGTGCCAGTAGAAACTGCCTTTGGTAACACCAAAGCGCTTGGCCAGCGCCTCGACGCGCATGCCCGCCATGCCCTCGTCGGCCAGCGCCTCGATGGCACCATCGACCCATTCGTTGCGGTCGAGTTGCGTACGGATTTTTTCTGTCTTCATCGCTCCGTAGTCCTTCCAGGCAGTTCAATGCTGAGGTAGTATTTCAAACGTCCGTTTAACATATTTTTACAACTTTCATGCTGGTTATTGACATCAAACCATACTGTACCGTATGCTATCCATACTCTGCGGTATGGGGGTAGAGTACGATCACAGATCGGCGCTGTCAAACAAGGTGTTTTTACCGTGCTAAATAAAGGAGAGAAGCTTTGAAGATTCTTGTTCCAGTCAAGCGGGTGGTTGATTACAACGTCAAGGTGCGGGTCAAGGCGGATGGGACGGGTGTTGATATTGCCAACGCCAAGATGTCGATGAACCCCTTTGACGAAATCGCGGTTGAAGAAGCGGTTCGTCTGAAGGAAGCCGGTATTGCCAGCGAAGTGATTGTCGTTTCCGCCGGTATCTCCAATTGCCAGGAAACCCTGCGCACGGCGATGGCCCTCGGCGCCGACCGCGCCATCCTGATCGAGACCGATGCCGAATTGCAGCCCTTGGCCGTCGCCAAGCTGCTCAAGGCGGTATGCGCCAAGGAGCAGCCGCAGATCGTTCTGTGCGGCAAGCAGGCCATTGACGACGACGCCAACCAGACCGGGCAGATGCTGGCCGCGCTGATGAACTGGCCGCAGGCCACCTTCGCCTCGAAGCTGGTGGTAGCGGGCGGCAAGGCAACGGTCACGCGCGAGATCGACGGCGGTCTGGAAACGATCGAGATTGCGTTGCCGGCACTGGTGACGAGTGACCTGCGGCTCAACGAACCGCGTTACGCGACGCTGCCCAACATCATGAAGGCCAAGCGCAAGCCGCTGGAGATCATCACCCCAGCGGCGCTGGGCGTGGATGTGGCGCCCCGCCTGAAGACCTTGACCATGGCCGAGCCGCCCAAGCGCGCGGCTGGCATTCTGGTGGCGAGTGTGGCCGAACTGGTAGCGAAACTGAAGAATGAAGCGAAGGTGATCTGACATGGCTATTCTCGTTATTGCTGAACACGACAACACCGCAATCAAGCCGGCAACCTTGAACACGGTGACCGCCGCTGCCAGGATTGGTGGCGAAATTCATCTGCTGGTAGCGGGTAGCGGCTGCAGCGCCGCCGCCGCCAGCGCGACGAAGATCGCTGGCGTATCGAAGGTATTGCTTGCCGATGCGGCACACTATGCCGATCATTGCGCAGAGAACATCGCGGCGCTGGTGGTGGCCCAGGCACCGGCTTACAGCCATGTTCTGGCTGCCGCCACGACGACCGGCAAGAACTTCATGCCGCGCCTGGCGGCGTTGCTCGACGTGGCCCAGATCTCCGAGATCGTCGCCGTGCTGTCAGCGGATACTTTTGTGCGTCCGATCTATGCCGGTAACGTGCTGGCGACGGTGCAGTCGTCGGATGCGGTGAAGGTGATTACCGTGCGCACGACGGGATTCGAGGCGGCCGGCGAGAATGGATCGGCAACGCTGGAAAACCTCGCGGCGGCAGCCGATCAGGGCCAGAGCAAGGTGGTTTCACGCGAATTGACGGTATCGGCAAGGCCGGAACTGGCGGCCGCCAAAGTGGTCGTTTCCGGCGGGCGCGGTCTGGGCAACGGGGAGAACTTCCACAAGCTGCTCGAACCGCTGGCCGACAGGCTCGGTGCGGCATTGGGTGCGTCGCGTGCGGCGGTCGATGCCGGCTACGTGCCGAACGATTTTCAGGTCGGGCAGACCGGCAAGATCGTCGCGCCACAACTCTATATCGCCGTCGGCATCTCCGGTGCCATCCAGCATCTGGCCGGCATGAAGGATAGCCGCGTGATCGTGGCCATCAACAAAGACCCGGATGCACCAATCTTTCAGGTCGCCGATTACGGCCTGGTCGGTGACCTGTTCGAGCTTGCCCCCGAACTGACAGCAGCCCTCGACTGAATTTGAAGCCGCTAACAAGCCTTTTACTTTGGTTGGAGGTAAAAGGTTTTGTTCGTATGCTTCGTGATTAATAATAATTTTATTTGCACCTCTGCACCATTGCGGTGAGAGGTTTCAAGTCTTACAGGAGAATCAAATGAGCGAATACCGTGCCCCGATCCGCGACATGCAGTTTGTGCTGAAAGAATTGGCAGGACTGGATGAAATCGCACAATTGCCCGGTTGCGAGGAAGCCGACGCCGATGTTGTTGACGCCGTGCTGGAAGAAGCTGCCAAGTTTGCCGAAGGCGTGTTGTCGCCGCTAAACATGGTTGGTGACCGCGAGGGCGCGCAATTCAAGGACGGTCAAGTAACAATGCCCACTGGCTTCAAGGAAGCTTACAAACTGTTTGCCGAAAGCGGATGGACGGCGCTCAACAGCGAGCCGGAATGGGGCGGCCAGGGCTTGCCCAAGCTCGTTGCAGCGCCGGTGACCGAGATGTGGAAGTCGGCCAACCACGCTTTTTCCCTTTGCCCTTTGCTGACCGGCGGAGCGATCGAGGCGCTGATAATCTCTGGTTCAGACCAACTCAAGCAGACGTTCCTCGAGAAGATGGTCAGCGGCGAGTGGACTGGAACGATGAACATCACCGAACCCGGTGCCGGTTCCGATCTCGCCGCCATTCGTACGCGCGCCGAACCGCAGGCCGATGGCACCTACAAGATCTTCGGTTCGAAAATCTTCATCACCTACGGCGAGCACGATATGGCGGATAACATCATCCACCTCGTGCTGGCCCGCACTCCGACGGCACCGGAAGGGATCAAGGGCATTTCGCTCTTCATCGTGCCGAAATTCATGGTCAACGCGGATGGCAGCCAGGGTGCACGAAACGACGCCTGGTGCGTGTCGATCGAGCACAAACTGGGCATCCACGCCAGCCCGACGGCGGTAATGGCCTTTGGCGACAAGGGCGGCGGCATTGGTTATCTGGTCGGCGAGGAAAACCGCGGCATCGAATACATGTTCATCATGATGAATGCTGCGCGTTTCGGCGTCGGCATGGAAGGCGTAGCCGTCTGCGAACGCTCCTACCAGCGTGCACGCGACTATGCCAAGGAGCGTGTTCAGGGTACCGACATCGGCGTGCGCGGTGGCGGCAAGGTGCCGATCATCGCCCATCCCGACGTGCGTCGCATGCTCATGAGCATGAAGGCACAGGCCGAGGCGAGCCGCGCGCTGGCCTACGTGGTGGCGGGCGCTCAAGACAAGGCGGTGAATCATCCGGATGCCGAACAGCGCAAGCAGAATCAGGCTTTCGTCGATCTGATGATTCCGGTGGTCAAGGGCTGGAGTACCGAGATCGGCATCGAGGTGGCGTCAACCGGGATGCAGGTGCATGGCGGCATGGGCTACATGGAAGAAGCGGGTGCGTCGCAGCATATGCGTGATGCCCGCATTTCTACCATCTACGAAGGCACGACGGCCATTCAGGCCAACGATCTGATCGGCCGCAAGATAGCGCGTGAAGGCGGAGCGACACTCAAGGCCGTAATCGGCATGATGCGCGCACTGGATGCCGATCTGGCCAAGCAGGACAACGCACACCTGGTCGCCATTCGTAGCCGTTTTGCTGCCGGCGTTGATGCACTGGCCAAGGCCGGCGAGTGGATAATCGTTAACTATAAGACTGACGTTCGTGCGGCATCGGCCGGCGCGGTTCCATTCCTCACCCTGTTCGGCATCGTTGCCGGCGGCTGGCAGATGACGCGCGCCGCGCTAATCGCGCAGGCAAAGATTGACGGTGGTGACAGCGATCCCTTCTATCCGGCCAAAATCATCACCTCGCGTTTCTTTGCCGACCATCTGCTGTCACAAGCAGAAGGATTGGCTAGTTCGGTCACCGATGGTGCAATCGGCGTAATGGGGTTGGCGGAAGACCAGTTCTGAGAAGACCTTCTCTAAGCGTTTTTTAGTACAGAGAAAATGCCGCGCAGCGGCATTTTCTCTGTGTGCGCCAAGGCTTAATCACTTTTCTCTACTCAAAAACACCCGGCTTGAGTTTAAAATGCACCCTGATTATTGCGATTGAGAAGGAGCGCAGAGTGATGCAAACGATACATGAAGCCGCCGAAGCATTCCGCCATGCGGTCAATACTGCGACGGTAGGCGAACTCAGCTTTCCGACCAGTCTGGATGCCAGTCGGCGGGTATTGAAGGCAGTAGAAAACCCCGATCTGGGCATGGCCGCATTGGCAAAAATAGTGGTGGCCGAACCCTTGTTATCCGCCAAGGTGATTCGCCTGGCCAATTCAGTTGCACTCAATCCGGCCAACCAGACCATTCGCGACGTCAGGCAGGCGGTTGTACGCGTCGGAATGGATCCGATCAAGGCCTTGTCCATGGTACTGATCATGGATCAGTTGCGGCAGGCGCAGCGCCATAGCGGTTGCCGCGAGCTGTCCAATCTTTTGTGGGAACGCAGCGTTCATGTTGCAGCACTGTCTTACGTTCTCGCCAAGAAACTGACTCGTCTCGATGCCGACGAAGTCATGTTTGCCGGCATCGTGCATGATCTGGGTCGATTCTATCTGCTCTCGCGGGTGGCAGATTATCCGGCGCTGCTCGAAGATACTGTCGTGTTGGCTGAAACCATCAACGATCTGGCCAACCATGCCACGAAAATGGTGCTCGAGAAACTCAACCTGCCGGCATCTGTTATAGAGGCGGTGCTCGCCTCAAGGCATTACAGCGGGTCCATGCCACCGGCCACACTGGGGGACGTCCTCTTCATCGCCGGCGTGCTCTCGCCGCGCCGTGATCCATTTGACGAACTCGACGCCCGGGTGATTCCCATGGCCAACAGCGCCGTCACCCTTGGGCTTGATCAGAGCATGGTGGCAGAGGTCATTGCCGCTTCCGGTGACGAGATCTACTCGATTGTTATCGCACTGGAGTCCTGAACAATCAGGGCCAATGAGCAATGTGCAAGGGAGTTGGTAATTACAGATGAACCAATTTCAAAGTAGCCTGAAGCCCTACAATTAAATTGGTATGCTTGAATTTCGCGCACGCAAGGAGATACGCATGAGAACCGTGATTCTTTTCTCGACGCTGTTATTCTTTTCCGGGTGCGGCGTCGAAAGCGTCGGCACGGCGGCAACCGTCGCCAAGCTTCAGGCGGATCAAGCCAAGCAGGGGAAAGAGAACATGGATTTGTTCAAGGCCAAGCTGGATGAAGCAAACAAGGCCTCTGCGGAGAATGTCAAAAGGACTGAAGAGGCGAGCAATAACTGAGCGACACAACGCGAGTTAGCGTCGCTTCTTCCAGCGGCATGGCTACAAGCCAATCAATACGGGCATCTTCAGCCCGCATGCCAGAACAGCCACTATTCATGCGGCTTCCAGGCCATACCACTCTGCAATCACCTATTGACGGGACTCGCAGGGGTGTAGTCCGTCACCCCTGCCCCAGGAAAAAGCCTTTGGCCGGATTCTACATATTCGGGTAGTTCGGCCCTTCCCCGCCCTGCGGCACAACCCAGGTGATGTTCTGCGTTGGATCCTTGATGTCGCAGGTCTTGCAATGC
This sequence comes from Propionivibrio sp., assembly GCF_049316945.1. Lineage (GTDB taxonomy): Bacteria > Pseudomonadota > Gammaproteobacteria > Burkholderiales > Rhodocyclaceae > Propionivibrio. Next base: position 30,195 of record NZ_JBMOJE010000059.1, read on the forward strand.
ACGCAGTTCTGCGCGTTGATCTGCAAGCGAGGATTGCTGCCGCCTTCATCGCGCACGATCTCGTACACCCCCGCCGGGCAGTAACGCTGCTCAGGGGCGTCGTAGAGCGCCAGATTGACGTTGATCGGGACTGACGCATCCTTGAGCGTCAGGTGGCAGGGCTGGTCTTCCTCGTGGTTGGTATTCGAAAGATAGACCGACGACAAACGGTCAAAGGTGATCACGCCATCGGGCTTGGGATAGGCGATCGGCTGGCAATCGGCCGCCTTCTTCAGCTTCAGATTTCTTCTGTTAGGACCCAATTGGTTTGGCACTTTTCACACCAGC
>NZ_JBMOJE010000060.1:0-30383 GCF_049316945.1 Propionivibrio sp.
ACTAATTTCCTATAAATACTGAATAAATACGGACTGGATCAGGAAGTCTGAGCTTCGCTCAAATCATTGGTTCCATCACCTTCGTCGCCTTCATCACCATCCTCGCCCCGCTCTTTCTCCTCCAGTTGTTCAAGTGCCGGAGCATCCGACGAATCATTCAAGCGCAGGAATTCCAGGGCGGCGGTGGCCACCAGAAAGGCATCGCCACCTTGTGTTTTCAGCGACGCTGCGACCAGCGGCAGCGCCCAATCGGTCACGGCCAGTTGTTTTTTCAGCGTACTCCATGCCAGGAAACCCGAGCGTCCGGGTTCGCTCAGGACAATTCGTTGCATGATCTCAGGAGAGGTGAAGCCAAAGGCGCCATAGAAAACGACCGACACCATTTCAGGACTGAATCCGATCATCGGCAGGATGGCGTCAATCTCGCGGCGCTTATCGTTCAAGCGCTTTTGCAGCACCGACTTGCCTCCAGAATCCGTCACCAGGTCATCGACCTCGTCATTGTAGTTTCTGAGCAGGTCCGAAAAATAACGAGATTTTTTCAATGGATGATTCCCTGGATGTATTTTGCCGAAATCTCCCGTGCGACAGGCATGGGGTCTTCGATAAGGCTGCGTTGCCGGTAGTCGTCGAAAGCCTTGCGACGCTCGGCGTCGGAAAGGACTTCATACGCTTCCTGGACTTCCCTGAAGCGCGTAGCCGCATCCTGGGAAGGATTCTTGTCCGGATGGTACTGGGTGGCCTTTTTCCGATAAGCAGCCTTGATCAACTCCGGTGTTGCAGTGGACGAAACGCCCAGCCTCGAATAGTGATCCTGCATTAAAGTCATTATTGGCTCTCGTCCTTCTACTTTCTGGTCAAAATCAGTGCATCAACAGTTTGCTGCAGCACCCTTTTCCAGTTTTCCCATGAAGGCCCTTGCCAGCCGGCCTGTTCGATGTTTTCAGTGGCAAGGTGCAAACCGGATTTTCACGGGGTTACGATAGTAACCGAAACAACATTCATATTGATAAGGGGAATTGCTCATGGCCCTCTCTTTCGCCACCATGTCATCGAGTTGAACCGACTGCAGGGGGAAAGTCATGGCAAATACAGAAACCGAAGTTTTCACTACGATCTTGCCGCTACCGCTGGCCGAAAAAAGAGGAAGGAAATAAAGGCCTAACGAGTCGCGTCTATTGTAAAATTTTCCGACACTTGATCGCGATGAAAAATTTCTCCCGATGCTCATCTCACCAAGCAGACGAATAGACCATCCCGGGAATTTCCCCGGTTTGCCTGAAAACTCGCCAAAATTGCAACGTAATGCATTGTATTCAATAAGCAAATGAAACGAATCCTTTTTGTCTGCATGGGCAATATCTGTCGGTCGCCGATGGCCGAGGGCGTGTCGCGGGTTCTGGCGGAACGTGCGGGACTGACTTCAATCCTAGAATTGGATTCAGCGGGAACGCACGGTTACCACGAGGGAGAACTGCCGGATCAGCGCGCCAGGAAGGTTGCTGCCAGTCGAGGCTATGATTTGACCGGTTTGCGCGCGCGAAGCGTACGGGAACAGGACTTCAGCCGTTTTGATCACATTCTGGTCATGGATCGGCAAAATCTGGCATTCCTCCATCGGTCGTGTCCAGCGGAGTATCACCCCAAGCTTGGCTTGTTTCTCGACTACGCCGATGGCCTTGCGCTGGATGAAGTTCCTGATCCCTATTACGGCGGCGTTGAAGGCTTTGAAAAAGTGCTCGATCTGTGCGAACAGGCGGGCAGGGGATTGATAGCAGCGATCGCCAAGTCCAGCCTTGAAAGCACCAGTGATCGTTAATCAAGCTTTTTCAGGTAATCCTTGGTAAATACCTTGTCCGGCAGATCGCGCAATTTCATGTTTTTATATTCAAGCACCGACTGTTCTCCGCTCTTCAGCGCATCCTCCATGACCAGGCGGGTTGGTCGCGGCCTGCCCTCCATGGTCTGGTAGTTTTCGTACTTGCACGATTTGAGCAAGCGGTTGGAGAGCGAGTAAAACTCGGCCTTGAAGGGCCAGTTATCCTTTTGCCGAACCCAATAAACCACGCGCTGGTAAGTGACGCTGCGGTCAACGGCAATCAGTTCTAGAACGTGGTAGTTGTCGTTGCCGATTTTTTCGCTACGCAGGAGTGTCGGGTTGTAGTCTGCGGCAAAATTGGCGCGCGCCAGGTCGCCGTTGGCAACCTGGCCGGTCAGGCGCTGCGACAGGGCGATGCGGATCGGCTGCGATACGTCGGGCATGAAAACCCATAAATCCCGCCCTTTCATGAGCATGATCTGGCCGCGCTCGGAGGCCGGTTCGGTGACCATGACCACCGTATTGCTGTTGCCTTTGGAGAGCACCCGGTACTTGCGCGACTCCAGCGTTTCACCGGACTGGGTGCTGGTGATCCCGACATCAACCTGAAAGCCCTCCGCCGGAAACCGGACCAGGTCGGCTTTCTCGACAATAGCGCGGGCCTCGGCATCTTGAACTTGTGCTGGCGGCGTAGTGTCTTCTGCCTGGCATGGCGAAATGGACAACGAAAGCACAAGAAACATGAGCATTACCGTGAAAGTCGCACCAGCGACTCTCAAATCTCCCCTCTCCCTCTGGGAGAGGGGTCGGGGGGCGAGATGGGGATTTCGCGGAGCATGCTCCGCGCCCATCGAGCGATTCCGGTTGCCAAGCCGGAATGCGCCCTGCAAGGGAGGGAGACGGGCATGGCTTTCATTAATTGGGGTGCCTGACAAATCCATGCCCGTTACTGCAGTCTTGACACCTGGAATCCGGATAGTCATGATTTCCTCCTTGGCGTATTTCACCTACATTGTGCTGGCCGCAGGCAAGGTCGGCAGAGAGTCCTACCGATGAGCGTTGTGCGCATTGAGCACGTGTATAAGGATTATCTGCTCGGCGATCAGAAAGTCCAAGCCCTGAAGGACATTACCCTGTCGATCGATCCCGGGGTGTTTCTGGCCATTGCCGGGCCCTCCGGCAGCGGCAAAACAACCCTGCTCAACCTCATCGGCTGCATTGATACGCCGACCAGCGGCAAGATATACATCAACGATCAGGATGTGAGCGGCAGGACGCCGGATCAACTGGCTGACCTGAGAGGCCGGACCATCGGTTTCATCTTCCAGACGTTCAACCTGCTGCCGGTGTTATCGGCCGCCGAAAACGTTGAATATCCCTTGTTGCACCGTCGTGATGTTTCGAGCGACGAGCGGCAAAAACGCGTTGCCTACTTCCTCGATATCGTCGGCTTGTCGAAATTTTCCCATCACCGTCCGAATCAGTTGAGCGGCGGCCAGCGCCAGCGCGTGGCGATCGCACGGGCGCTGGCCATTCGTCCCGCCATAGTGCTGGCCGACGAGCCGACCGCCAACCTCGATCATGTAACCGGTGAGGAAATTCTCAATCTGATGAAACAGATCAACCGCAGCTTCAAAACCACCTTCATTTTTTCAACGCACGACAAGCGGGTGATCGCCAAGGCCGACCGTCTGGTGCGGGTGAATGATGGAGAAATTTCAACGCTTGGCGTGCGCTCTGAAGCCACCTGGTCGCTGGCCCGGAATCGTCGCTCGACCGATGTGGTTCCCGAACAGATCCAGACCGGCTAGCGGCTGAAAGGGCAAGAATGTACGGCAAGAATAAATCAATCCAGGGCGCCATTTTCAAGCCGCTCGCCTGCTTCGCTCTCGCTCTGGGGGTGGTTTCGGCCTGGGCTGAGTCTGCAGAGGGGGCATCTAGAACGCTTGATCAACAATCTGGCCTCGATTTTTCCCGAACGGGCATGGCTTTGTCAGGCGCACCAAATAATGAAAGCCCTGCCCGCTTCCCTCTCCCCCGACCCCTCTCCCAGAGGGCGAGGGGAGATTCGAGAGCCGCTGGCGCGACTTTCACGGAAACGAACACGGGGCGACCGTCATTTGTGCCCTATCTCCTGGCCGCAAACGCTGCCGATGAAGCCAAGGCGGGCAGCCGGGACGCACTCTTCGATGATGACGATGACGCACTCCTCAAGTCTGGCGAGAAGTCGGAAAAGAACGCGTATTCATCGGACGCGTATTCATCGGCCAGTGGCATCAAGGGTTTTGTGCAGTTCAATGTCGCTCGCGACTATCAGGCGCCGGTGCATTGGTCGCAGATGATGACGCGTGCCAATGTCAGTTCGCAGGGGAATCTGGGCGATGGAATCAAGTGGAAGCTTGGCGCCCGCCTGGACTTCGACGCCGTCTATAGCGTCACTGATTTTTACCCGAGCGCGGTGGCCAAGGATCAGCGTTTAAATCTTTACCTGCTGGAAAACTACCTCGATATCGGCGCCGGCGACTGGGATTTCCGTCTGGGTAAGCAAAATGTCGTCTGGGGCGAAATGGTCGGCCTCTTCTTTGCCGATGTCGTTTCGGCCAGAGAGATGCGCGAGTTCATTCTTCCCGGATTTGACCTTATCCGGATTCCTCAGTGGACGGCACGGGCCGAATATTTCAAGGACGACTTTCACGCCGAACTGCTCTGGATTCCGGTCGCCAGCTACAACCGGATCGGCAAGCCCGGGGCCGAGTTCTTTCCCTTTGATCCGCCGGCCATTCCCGGCGTCGCCACCCAGTTTCAGGATGAAGTCTTTCCGTCGCGAAATCTATCCAATACCAACTATGGCTTGCGCCTTTCGACGCTTAAAAACGGCTGGGATATTTCCGGTTTTGCTTACAGCAGCATGGACATCGAGCCGACCTTCTACCGCCAGTCCGTGGCCGCGCCGCAACCGACCGCCATCTACCAGGCCAGACACGACCGAATCAACCAGTTCGGCGGCACGCTGGCCAAGGATTTCGGATCGGTCGTGCTGAAAGGCGAGGGGGTCTATACGCGGGGTCGCCAGTTCTATGTTTCAAGCCCTGGCGATACGGATGGTGTGGTGCCGCAAAACACGCTGGATTGGGCGCTGGGCCTTGATTTCACCTTGCCGGCTGAAACGCGCCTCAATGTGCAGGTTTTTCAGCGTGCTTTTTTCAACTACGACCCGAATCTGATTTCAGACAAGCAGGAGAACGGATACAGCCTGCTGGTCAACCACAAGCTGAGCGATAAACTTGAGGCGCAAGTCACGTGGATATCCAGTCTCAACCGGACCGACTGGCTGTTGCGCCCCAGGGTGGCCTGGAATTTCGAGAAAAACTGGCTCCTGGCCGCCGGGGTCGATGTCTTCAAAGGCCCGCCGCTGGGATTTTTTGGTCGTTTCGACGGGAAGGATCGGGTGTATTCGGAGGTGCGGTATAGCTTCTGAACCTGATTTTCCGCAGGCATCACGGAATAAACATCTCCAACTGCGATCCTGCACGCAGGCCGTCAATGTTTTTAAAATGCCCGTCCAGTGTCAATAACGCGGCACCATGTTCCAGGCAACTGGCGGCAATCCACAGATCATTGGTAGGAATGGGCTGGCCTTTGCGTCGCAATGCGGCATAAACCAGTGCATAAAGATCGGCAGTGGCCGCCGTGCCGGGAACCACCTTGACGCGCGGTACGTTAAGAAATTTCGTCAATTCGCTGCGATTGGCACTCTCCCGCTGACCGACGGCGAAACCACCCAGCAACTCCCCAAGAACAGTTGTGCTCACAATAATACGGGGTGCATATTGGAGCACAGTGACGATTGCCTCGTCACCGCGCTTGAAGGCAGAATAAGCATTGGTATCCAGCGCGATGGGGCGCATGGCTTATTTCCAAAGCGCCGCGTCAACCTCGGCAAACGCCGCCGTGGAGCGCTCAAAGGCTTGCGCCTCTTCGTCGCTCCAAGTACCCGCCAAAGCATCCAGATCGTCAAACTTTTGCAAACCGCCGGGTTGAATAACCGCGCCGGTGCCTTCCAACAGGTGCAATACCAAGCTGTTAAGACTGTTGCCCTCTTGCGCGGCCTGCATTTTAAGCCGGATCAGTGCCTGATCGTCAAGGCCACGAATACTCATGCTTGCCATGATTGCACCTATAAACGTAATTTGAATGCACCTATGATAGCACTCGATGATGAGGAAACAGAAGGGAGGGCGCCTGCACGCAAAAACACCGATATTTGAACTGCCACAACGTTTTCAGTACCTACACGTTACTCACAGGACTTCAGAGTTATTCGGGCTGGATCAAAAGTTGAGGAACGTTTGTGTTGCGCGGACGCCCGCGAGGTCGAGGTGCCATAGCGTGTCCCAGGCGTTGTGCAACCACTTCACCAAAGCGGCTATCCCCAACCAGAACACCCTGCTGGGTAGCGGTGCGGATCAAGAGCCAGGCGGGTTCGTCGACCTCTGTCAATAGGGTCTGACCCCTTTTTATTTACCAACTGCAAAGTGTCACAAAGTGTCAATGGGGTCTGACCCCTTTTTTTGATTACAACTGAAACCGTGGTCTGACCCCTATTATTTTTTTCCGACGCAGTGCGGAAAACAAAAAGGCGCCCTCCTTTCAGAGGGCGCCCAATTAACAGCTCAAACAATTGTGTCTTGGCTAAGCCGGACTCACGGCTCGTGTTGGTCGAATTCTGAGGTTCAGACGGAGCGGCGGCGGCGAGTCAGTCCCAGGCCGGTGATCGCGAGGCCCACCAGAGCCAGAGTCGCGGGCTCAGGAACTTGGGTGGGTGGCACCGTCGAATTGTTGAACGAGGCGTTGATCTGGGCGCCCGGACCAGCGTTCTGGGTGTAGGCGGCGGACCAGAAGATCGCCGTAGGGTCAAATACCGTTGCACCAAGTTGAACTGTCTGTACGATATTGCCTTGGGCCAGAATCCCCAGAGAGGTAGGGCCCGGGGTCCGTAAGGTCACGGCCATTGTCTCTAAGAACGTACCCTCGGGCGTAGAGAACTCCTTTGTAAACACGCTACCGAGATTGACACCTATGATGTTGGTGAGACTGACTGACTGGCCGGATACCAGTCCGATGTTGTTTCCGACGATGGCCGCGACAGAATTAGGGGTGCCGTCGGTAATCGTGTTGGCAGTCGTCACGTCGCCGGTATCAGCAGTGAATGTGCCCAGCCCGACAACGTTAAACGTGGCGACGATCGGAATCGCCGACGCCGAACCGGCGAAGGCAGTGGCAGCCGCTGCAACGGCCACCGCAACAAGTTTTTGAGAGAGTTTCATTAGATATTCCTCGGGTGGATGAGTGGTTGGCCGCTCCGGTCAGAGCGGCCAAAAAATATAAGCAAATGATGTGCCAAAAAATTGTTTTGTATGTTTTACAATGACTTACGTGCACACCCGCTTCGGACTCACTCTGTGTGTGTAAAATTTTCCGACTGTTGCGAGCCTGTTGGTGCGTATTTCGGCGATCGTGACCGGTCATTTCGGCGCATCGTGACCGTTGCGCAGCGTGTCTTGTTGCGCGTGTGCGCGGCGCCGTGAAACTGCCATGAATTCGGCGACTTGAAAGTGCCGGTGGATTTTCTTCATTGCGGTGTCAATAGGGGTCAGACCCCTTTGACCCTTTTTATTATTTTTCACCGTCATGTGTCGGATTTTTTTACACCGCGCGTCAGCAGCTTTTTTTGCGCAGATTTTCTAAGCTATTGAGCAATAAAGAAAAACACGAAAAAGTACGAAAGGTAGTGCCATTTGGGTCTGACCACTTTTATTTTTATTTTTATTTTATACGTGCCCCCCCTTTTTTCACCGTCATGTGTCGGATTTTTTTACACCGCGCGTCAGCAGCTTTTTGCGCAGATTTTCTAAGCTATTGAGCAATAAAGAAAAACACGAAAAAGTACGGATATGGCACACATGTTGCTCTAGTTTGTTCAGGGATGCCCAGGGTTGAAACGACCGGGCGCTTGGACCGGAAAGGTCTTCGCGACAACATTATCTTGACCATCCGATAAACTGAAACTCTTGATACAAAGGATTCAAAATGCGCAAACTTACTAAAATCGCTGCCGCCGTGGGCAGCGTGGTTCTTATGAGCTACGGAGCTACGGCTCATGCAGCCATTGTTCCCGTTGTCGGAATTCCGTTCATAGCGACCGCTGCGTATGCGGAAGCTCAACTTGACGTATCAAATTTCCGAATATTGATCGCTACTCCCAATGCTGGCACGGGAGCTGCGGTTGCCGGCAACGCAAATTTTGGCGGTGCCGCTGTGACCACTCAAGCCGGCCTGGGTAATTTTACGGGCCTCGATGTCAGCGTAACTTCCCAGATTCCGACTGCCGGCATCAATTCATCAGTATCAGCGATTCCAGCCGTAACTATCAACCCGATAGCCCCCCCTTACACAGCCACTATTAGTCAAACGGTCAATGCCGGTCCTAACGCGGCTAACTACGTTCCCTATACCTCATACGCCACCAATACCATCGGTGCGGGAACTTTTGCAGGGGCATCGTCAAACCACTCTGGTAACGGACTTGACCTTGGCGGCCCTGGCAACACAACCCAAGCCAAGACCCAAGCCCAAGTTAACATCAACGGGACTGCTTCGGGTACCGCCAGCACTGCGCAAAATCTAACTACGAGATTCGACTTACTGATCAATCAGGCAAATGTCTTTGACGTCCTGTTCTCCGCTGATATGTTCCAACGGTGGGCGCTGGCCCAGCCGGGCATTGAGGCCAAGTCAACCGTATTATGGAGCCTGACAGTGGATAAGGACTTCGATCCTGGCCCAGGCCAGAGCTTCGTTCAGATACTAAATTGGGCGCCGAACGGTGCCCCCGGAGGTATTTTCAATCCATGCGCAGCAGCCAATTTATGCGCCGAACTTGCAGACGCGTTCAACTTGCAAAGTCCACAGGGCACATTGGACAAGACTGATAACTTCATAAATGCGACGGGTGATTTCGGCGTTCGGGCAGCCTTTGATCCCGGCACTTACCGCTTCACCATCGGTCACTCTACGTTCGTCAGTGCGTCGGCGATTCCTGAGCCCGGTTCGCTTGCCCTGCTTGGTATCGGTATGTTGGGCTTGGCAGGCATTCGCCGCCGCTTCATGAAGGTATAAGCGACTTCAGCCGCCGATCGCGCACGATGATCAAATCGGCCTCCTCCGGGAGGCCGTTTTCTTTCGTACTGCTTGCCCGGCGCTGTCGCTTTAGTCGCGCGGCGACCTGCGTCCGTCGTAGCGCCCCGGTGCAATGATCGCATCCGGGTCGAGCGCCGCCTTCAGGCGCTCGACTGCGCCGCCAAAGCTCTCGTCGATCTCCGATGCCAGCAACCCCATCCCGCGGACGGATGCCCGGTAAAGCGGGTAGCCGAGTTCGAACAGCCTGCGTACCCCGGCCTCGTAACACGCGATTCCCCTCTGTGTCTCCGCTTCGTCCTCGGCGTCGTAATCGATCGTATATACAGCGGCCAGCGCGCGCTCGTTGATCATGTTGACCGTGACGTGGCAGTCGAAGTCGAAGCGCGCGAATAGCGCATCCATTTCCTTGTTGAGCAGGGCGAGATCTTCACGCCGGAACGGGATGATCGGCGCCATCCACATGAGGCCGATCCGCTCCCGCGCCAGATCGGTGTCATCGGAAAAATCGGCCGGTACGCCTTGCCGGTGGCGCCAATAGCAACCGCGCAGGAACGCCCCGGTCGGTTTGCCGCTGTGCATGTCGGCCAGCGCCGAGCCAATCCGGATCTTTTTCTCGAAGCCCCGGAAGGGCGCCAGATGGCCGAACAGGCGTACGAACAGCCGTCCGGCGGCCAGGATGTGGCGGGGCAGGAAGATCACCTTGGCGTTAACCCTCGCCAGGGCCTTCTTGAGCAGCGCCTTGTGCAGTCCGACCTGGCGCGAGGTGCCGTAGAAAGCCCCCGACATCGACCAGGCGCCGATTCCCGCGCCTTTACGTAACGCCGCCCTGACTTCCGGTGTCAGGCGCGCGTGCCCGGGCAGTTGCTCGCGCGGAAACGGTGCGTCGGAGGCCAATGCCCGGAGATCATTGCCGATGTGCGGCACGCTCTGCAGAATCCGGTTCAGCCTGAGTTTCTGCAACTGGGGAATGGCCTCTAGGAGGTCCTGGTCCGCGTCGAAGAGCACGATGTACGGGCAGAAGGACTCGGGGATCGGCTGCAGCCACAGTCCGATCCGGGTGACGATCCCGAAGTTCGACTGGGTGAAGATTCCGTCGAGGTAGGGACCGATCCCGTACGGATACAGGTGGGTGGTCTTCGCTCCCGGGAAGTGGCCGAATCCGGTATGCAGAACCTCGCCTGTTCCGAGAACGACTTCCATTCCCGAGAACGTCTGGAAGCGGTTGCCGTAGGGACTGTGTCCGAATCCGCGCTCGAGGATGTTGCCGATGAGACTTGAATTCGGCCCTGCGCCGGTACAGTCGACCCAGTACGGCATGCCATGCTCGGCAAGGTGCCGGGACAGTTGTCCCTGGGTCACTCCGGGCTCGATGACCGCATAGCCCAACTCGGTGTCGACGTGCGCGATCCGGTTCATCCGCCCGAGGTCGACGATGACCTGGCCGTCGTACACCGCACAGGCATCGCCGTAGCCCCAGTTCTGGCCGGCACTGATCGGATACAGCGGGGTTCTGCAGCGGCGCGCAATTTTCACGAGTTGCACGACCTCGTCCCGCGTGCCCGGTTTCAGGATCGCCGCTGGACGCCGGCTCGACGACGAGGTGCTGCGGGCATAATGTTCGAGTGCCTGATCGTCGGTACGTACGTTGACATCGCCAAGCAGTGCACGCCACTCACCGAGCGCAGTGGGTAGGTCGCTGCGTGGATCGAATGCACTGACCAGCGGACTCGCATTGTCGTTAGCCAAGTTGCGTTTCCTCAATCGATGAAAGGATGGAAGACCCAGCGGTCTTCGGAAGAGTGTAAATGCCCCCGTCAAGCGGCGTCAATCTCGCATTTGGGCCCAGCGGTATGTAATAATCTGCCATCGCAAACCGGAGCGCACCGATGCCCACCCAACTGCGTTTGCCAGCGAAAGCTGCCCTTGCCGGACCTGTTATCAATTGCTGACCGACGTTTTCCTGGCGGCTCGCAACATCGCGCGACAGCGACGACGCTCGGCGTTCGCGCTCGCCGCCATCGCTTTCGGCGTAGCCGCGCTGATCATCGCCAACGGTTTTATCGACTGGATCATCTTCAAGCATCGGGAGACCACAATCACCTCCCAGTTCGGCCACATTCAGGTGACCCGGAAGGGGTATTTCAAAGAGGGGATGGCTGACCCGTTCGGCTACCTCCTGCCGAAGCGTTCCCCCGTACAGGACGCCATCGAAAAACTCCCCGAGTTTCGTGCTCTCGGCAGACGCCTGTCGTTCAGCGGCTTGGTGAGCAAGGGCGACGAGACAGTCTCCTTCATTGCCGAGGGCGTCGAGCCGGACCAGGAACTCGTTCTGAGCAGTTCGCTGAGGATCCCGATAGGTTCCAACCTGTCGACCGATGACCCGAAAGGAATCATCCTGGGCCTCGGCCTCGCCGCCAACATCGGCGTCGACGTCGGAGATACGGTAGTCCTCGTGGCGAACACGGCAAAAGGTGGCATCAATGCGGTTGAGTGTCGGGTGCGGGGTCTTTTTGCGACGATGTCGAAAGCTTACGACGACGTCGCTCTGAGGGTGCCGCTGAGCACCGCCCAGAGGCTGTTGAAAGTCGATGGCGCCCACGTCTGGGCATTGTTGCTGAATGATACCGATCAGGCCGGTTCAACGCTGAGAAACCTGCGCGAGCGCTTTGCGAAGGAGGACCTGGTATTCACCGAATGGATCGAACTCGCCGATTTCCACGTCAAGGCGGTGTCCCTCCTCGCCAAACAAGCGGGCGTCATGAGAGTCATTATCGCCGTGATCATCGTGTTGAGCATTTTCAATACGATGATGATGAGTGTCATGGAGCGGACGGGGGAGATTGGCACCGCGATGGCGCTCGGACTGACGCGTCGCAGCATCCTGCGCATGATCCTCGTGGAGGGCGCCATGCTTGGTACGATCGGCGGGCTCCTGGGCCTGGCATTGGGAACACTGCTGGCTTGGGTCATCTCCAGCATCGGAATCCCCATGCCGCCGCCGCCAGGGCAGTCCTGGGGATTCATGGGCGAGGTCATGGTCACGAGCGGGCTCGCCTTCGAAGCATTCCTTCTGGCGGTGGGATCGACGCTCATCGCCAGCATCATTCCGGCACGGAAGGCTTCGGGGATGGTCATCGTCGACTCATTGCGGTTCAACCGTTGAGCGCTACTCGCAGATCGAGGCAGACCCATGTTCCAGTTCGCACTGCGTAACCTTTTTGGCCACAAGCTGCGCAGCGGGATGACGTTCGGCGCCATCTTCTTCGGCGTCATCAGCCTCGTCCTTTCAGGCGGCTTCATCGAGGGCATGTTCATACAGTTGCGCGAGGCGGTTATTCACTCGCAGTTCGGCCACATCCAGATCAACGCGCAGGGCTTCTTCGAGAAGGGGGCGCGGGCGCCGGACAGATTCATGATCGACGATGCCGATCCGCTGAGACAGAAGATCGTCGCCCTGCCCGAGGTGTCTGACGTCATGGCGCGGGTCAGCTTTTCGGGACTGCTCAATACTGGTCGTACGGACCGTTCGATCGTTGGCGAGGGAATCGAGCCGAACCGGGAAAACAAGCTGGGAACGTTTATCCGCATCGAATCCGGCCGCTCGCTCAACGATCAGGACCGCTACAGCATCATGGTCGGAAAGGGTCTGGCTGACGCGTTCAAGATCGGCGTTGGGGATCGGGTCACCGTTCTGGTCAGCACTTCGGGGGGGGCGTTGAACACGCTCGAGTTCGACGTCGTCGGGACATTCAGGAGCTTTTCCCGGGATTACGACGCGCGTACGGTGCGTGTTCCGCTGGCCGCCGCCCAGGAGCTTTTGAATGCTAAAGGCGTCAATACGTTGGTCGTGTCGCTCAGGGACACCCTAGACACGGCGCGGGTCGCCGAACTGCTCGCGGGGCAACTTGACCCGGCGAAGTTCGAAGTCAAAAAATGGAACGAGATGACCGATTTTTACGACAAGACCGTCACGCTCTACGATCGGCAGTTCGGCGTGCTGCGCTTGATCGTCCTCATCATGGTTTTCCTCGGCGTCGCCAACAGCGTCAATATGAGCGCTTTTGAGCGCGTGGGGGAATTCGGGACCATGATGGCGCTGGGCAATCGCCGGAGAGACGTATTCCGGCTCGTGATCATGGAGAACGTTCTGATCGGGGTGTTCGGCAGCGCTGCGGGCGTGCTGATCGGCGTTGCGCTGGCCTTGGTGATCTCGGCCATCGGTATTCCCATGCCGCCTCCGCCAAGCAGTGAGGTCGGCTACATGGCGCAGATTCGGGTTGTGCCGAAAGAACTGATGCTCGCTTTCGCCGTAGGTTTTCTCGCCACCGTCACCGCTGCGGTGTTCCCGGCGCGACGCGTGACTCGTATCCCGGTCGTCGATGCGCTGCGCCAGAACGTCTGACGAGGCTGGCCAACCCTGTCATGTTTGCTCCCGATGCGCTGAGTCGATGTCCGGACTCTAGCTTTCGAGTCCCACGTCCTGATAGGTCAGGCCAAGCTTGCCCAGCACTTTCGAAACCGTGCGTTGCAGGAAAACCTTGTTGCGAGCACCGAACTCGGCCATCTCAAAGGCATTGCGCCAATAGACCGGATCGTTTTCGCGGTACCGGATCATCTCGGCAAATTCCGGTTCGAAGCTGCAATAGCCGATCGTCTTGATGTCGATGGCGGTCATGATCGACAGCACCTGATTGTTGGTCAGGATGGGCGAGGAATCACGTTCCGGCATCAGGCTTTCACGCTCCAGTTCGCCCAGAATGGCCGCCTTGTCGGGGCGCCAGGCGACGAAGGGCAGCACGTATTGCGGAATACGATCAGGATCCTTGCCGGTGCCGTCCCAGAACAGTTTCTGGTCTTCCTCAGTGAAGATGTCGGCAATCTTGAAGCCCGACCGGCGCTCCATACGGTCGGTCAGGATGCGCGAACACATGTCCTCGAATGGCATCACGTAGTAGGAATGGAACTGCATGATCAGTTCCTGCGCGAAATCAACACCCGCCAGGACCAAGGGAATATTCATGTCATAGGCGAAATAAAAGCCCAGCATCTGATTCAGCGTACCATCCAGCCGGTCGACCGTCTGATAGCTGCCCTTCATCTCGACATTCTTTAGCGTATAGCGGTAAAGCGTCTTGTACACCGACGAACGCGGCTTGTAGACGATATGGTCGAGGTCCAGTTTGGCAGCCAGTTCCTTGCAACGTTCCAGCGACAGCACGGAATAGAAGCCGTTGTCCCACGTTATCAGCAGAATGCGCAGGCCGGGGTGTTCCTTGCGCAGACGCGACAGCATGTAAACGCTGTCCTTGCCGCCGCTGAAGAGAACCAATGCGTCATAACGGTCGCGACCCTTGCCCTGATGGCTTTTCAGCAGGTCGTCCAGTTCCTTGCGCTGATGCTCGACGTACTTTTTCTGCCAGAGAGTTTCATCGTCATTGGCGCGCAACTTGTTATGTTCGTGGCACAGGTTGCAAACGCCGTCGGTCAGCGTGATGTAGGGCACGCGTGAGGAAATGACGCATTGGCTGCAACGCGCGGCTATTGAACCTTTGAACAGGCAGCGCACATAGGGCCAGACGTTCTGTGCCACAAAATCAAACTGGCGCAGATCAGTGAGGATTTGCTGGTCGATATCTTTAGCCATGGAGTTACTCCAGAAAGACGATTTGTGGGCTGGGAGCGAAGTCAGGGGGCCTAGACCGAACGGGTGGGCAGAATCACCCGCTCATGCACACGGATGTGGTTCTGGCCGAATTTTTGGCCATCCAGTGCATCAACCGCCAAGTTGGGGTCTGCTGCGTCCAAATCGACATAGGCATAAGGCTCATGGGTAGGGTTGACCCAGTCAGCATGCAGATCAACCGACACAACCCGGCCAAAGGGGCTGAATAAATTCCGGATAAACCCTTCGTCTGCTCGAAAGGGAAGGCTGCTGATGAAAATGGTTGTCATATCCAATTCCTTTGTATTCTGCCTAAGATCGACTTCTCCCACCGCCTGAATCATTTGCCTTGGCACACAAGATAAAGTTTATCTTAAGTAGAACATTCGCCCACATTCTCGCCCGAGGCGCTAACAATCGACTGGCTCAAACGCGCTTTGTTCCCCAAAAATTGCTGAAAGCGTCTCAATGCAATGGGTTGATCGTTTTTTACATTTCATTTGTAGCCTTACGGTAATCGATATTTATTTATTTAACTCGTCGCGCAACTCGCGCCTCAGGATTTTCCCCACCGGGGTTTTTGGCAAATTGTCGCGGAAGTCAATATCCTGCGGTCGTTTGTAGCCGGTGAGTTGCGTCTTGCAGAAATCGATCACATCCTCTTTGCTCAGGCTCGGGTCTTTTTTCACGACGACCAGTTTTACCGACTCGCCTGACCTTGCATCGGGCATGCCGATTGCCGCGCATTCGGCGACTCCGGGATGCATCATCACGACGCTTTCGATCTCGTTCGGGTAGACGTTGAAACCCGACACCAGAATCATGTCCTTCTTGCGGTCGGTGATGGTGATGTAACCTTTGACATCCATGTTTCCGATGTCTCCGGTCTTGAACCAGCCGTCCTGAATGACTTTCGCGCTTTCTTCGGCGTTGTTCCAGTAGCCGCGCATCACTTGTGGCCCACGGACACATATTTCGCCGGTGCATCTGGCGATATCGCCTTCGCCGTTCCACAGCGGCAAGGCATTGAAACCATCGTCGCGGATCGAAACTTCGGTAGAGGAGACAGGCAGGCCGACGGTACCGTTCCATGGCGTACCCAATATTTCCGCCGTTGAAAACAACTATTGGCGCGGGTGCGGCGGATGAATTTACAATAAAGCCATGACTCCAGACTACTGGCAACAGGCTTCCTGCGAATTGGCGCGGATCGATCCGGTGATGGCCGGCTTCGTTGAACGCTATTCCGGCGCGTCGCTGGTTTCCCGTGGCGACCCCTTCGCGACGCTGGTACGTTCGATCATTGGCCAGCAGATCTCGGTGAAGGCCGCCGACAGCGTGTGGCTACGCCTGTCAGCGGCGTTGCCGGTGATGGCTCCAACTGCAGTGCTGGCCAGCGAACCCGGTACCTTGCGCGGCTGTGGCCTTTCCGCACGCAAGGTCGAATATCTTGGCGACCTGGCACGACACTTCAACACCGGGCAGATTCACCTCGACCGCTGGACGACCATGAGCGATGCGCAGATCATTGCCGAACTGACGGCGGTGCGCGGCATCGGCGTGTGGACGGCCGAGATGTTCCTGATCTTCAACCAGTTGCGCCCCGATGTTTTTCCGCTCGACGACATCGGCCTGCAAAAGGCCGTTGCGCTGCACTATTTTCAGGGTCAGCGTCCGCCCAGGGGGGCGCTGGCAGGGCACGGCGAGCGCTGGCGGCCGTGGCGCTCGGTGGCCACCTGGTATCTCTGGCGCAGCCTCGATCCGGTACCCGTCGAATACTGATCCGGTTTATTGCAGAACGCTGAAAAACCGGCCTGCAAGGCAATGAATACGGGCATCTTCAAGAACGTGCCAAGAGAGCCAATAGGCATGCGGCTTGCCGGGAATGCCTTTGCGGATCGCCTATCGACGGGCCTTGCCGGGCACTGCTCAGAGGCTGTGAAAAATACCTGAACACCCACCGCAGAGGCGCAAAGGCGCAGAGAAAACGCAGAGTAACCCCATTCCATAAAGGTTTTCTCTGCGAAACCTTTGCGGCTCTGCATTTCCTTCGGTCACCTTTGCGCCTCTGCGGGCGCGTAGCCTGGCCTCGGGCCATGGATTTTTGATTTTGTCACAGGCTCTCGTGCCTTACATCAAAATCGAGAAGATGCTGCTGTAGTCGTCTTTCCAGGGTTTGAAATCGCTGCGTACGGAAATCGATGTCGCCCTGGAAAGCTGGGGTTGCTTGAAAAAGGATGGGTCGCCGCTGATCAGCGCCCAGCGCGAACGGAATACCAGTCGGTCGCGATCTCCTTCAAAATCGACCAGACGAACGTCCTTGCCGAAATGGTCGGCCGCGGTTTTGACCACCGGTTGCAGATCCAGGAAGCGGTTGGTGATGTGCACGGCCAGCACGCCATCAGGCTTCAAGTGCCTGAAATACTGGGCGAAAGCCTCGCGCGTCAGCAAGTGAACGGGCACTGAATCCCCGGAAAAGGCATCGACGACGAGGACGTCGAACTGCTGTGCGGGTTCATTCTCCAACTGTAGGCGGGCATCGCCGAGGATAATTTCGGTGGTGGCGGCGGTACGCGCAAGGTAGCTGAAATTCTTGTGCGCGATGTCGATTACCAGCGGGTCGATTTCATAGAGCCGGAAGTAGTCATTCTTGCGCCCGTAGCTGACCAGCGTGCCGACGCCAAGGCCGATCACCCCGACCCGTAGCGGGCCGCCCGCCGCCTTGATCTGCATGGCTTTTCCGGCGCCGCCGTCGGCGCTGTAATAGGTGGTCGGAAGGTCAAGCTTCTGCGCCGAGATGTGCTGGCGGCCATGCACAATCTGTCCGTGCAGCATGCTGCGGTAGTCGTCCTTGGTATCAACGAAGACCTGCAGGGTGCCGTAGAAATTGCGCTGCGTTACCTCGGCACCGCTGGTTTCGTCGTGATGATCGACGATGCGGATCCACGACAGCGCCAGCAGCAGAACGATGGTCGACGCAATGCTCACACGGCGCCAGGCGGGGCGAGAAAAATTGGCGCTGGGAATGACGGCGATGGCGGCGACAATTCCGGTGAGCACAATGCCGATGGACAGTTCATAGTTGCTGTTGAACCAGTAGGGCGCGATGACGCCAACAAAGAACCCGCCGGCGGCGCCACCAACAGCGAGCATCAGGTAATAGCCGGTCAGGTGGCTGGGATGCGGCTGCAAGCGGGCGAGTTCGCCGTGACAAACCATGCAGGCGACAAAGAACGCCGACAGATTGATGGCCATCGCGAGAAAGACGGGAAGCGCACTCATCCCCAGTGTTGGCAGATAAGCGAGCGCCCCCAGCCCGACCACCAGGAGCGGGAGAAATATTTTGCGCTGATACCAGCCGCGCCGCTCGAAGCTCATGATGAACGAGAGCAGGTAGAGCGCGAGCGGCGCCACCCAGATCATCGGAATCGGCGCGATATTCGCCGTCAGGTAACTGGTGTCGGCGACCATCAGAATCGACGGGCAGGCCGCCAGCGCTGCCCAGAGTACCTTGTCCGTCCAGCGCGGTGCCGGGCCTTCCTGGTGGTGCTGAAGGACGATCGGCTTTCCGTTACGCCCACGCCAGGCAAGCAGCGCGCAGGAGACGACAAAGCAGACGAACAGGCCGGACCACAGATAGGACTGCCAGCGCGTCGGGAATACCGGTTCGACGGCTACCGGATAAGCCAGCAGCGCCAGCATCGAGCCAAAGTTCGACAAGGCGAACAGGCGATACGGAACCAGGCCCGAACGTTCGCGCGCGAACCAGGCTTGCAGCAGCGGGCCGGTCGTTGACAGGACAAAGTAGGGCAGGCCGATGGACACCGTCAGCAGTCCGAGAATGCGCAGGGTCGGGTTTTCGGCGCCGGTCGGTTTCCAGTCGGCGCTGGCGGCAATCGGCATCAGCAGGATGCAGACCAGTAGCAGGCTGCCGTGCAGCAGGCTCTGGCGGTAAGGGGTGAGAAAGCGGACCACCCAGTGCGAGTAGAAATAACCGAGCAGCAAGACCATCTGGAAGAACAGCATGCAGGTCGTCCACACCGATGCCGAGCCGCCAAACCAGGGCAGGATCATCTTGCCGATCAAGGGTTGCACCTGGAAGAGCAGGAAGGCGCTGAGAAAAATCGTCAGTCCGTAATGAAAGGTGAGGCGCAGATCTATTTTCATGTACCGTCTCGGCAAATTATCAATCGCGGATTCCAGATGGCAGATCAAAAAAAGCCACACGCGAAGGTGTGGCCTCTTGTGCTGTCTGCCATCTGTTAGCAGGAATGCGAAAAATTATAAACGCAATACCCCGTTCTAGGTAGCCGGATTTTGACCAGGCCCGAAAGGCACGAATAAACCGCCTGCCCGGCTTTGCGGTAGAATGGCGCCGTTTCAGAACCGGCCAGACCTTGATGAAAATCAGTTTCCTCGACTTTGAACAGCAGATTGCTGACCTCGAAAGCAAGATTGAAACCCTGCGTTTCGCGCAGGACGATTCGGCCGTCGACATTTCCGACGAGATTGTCCGTCTCGAAAAGAAGAGTCAGATACTGACCAAGGAGATTTACGCCAAGCTTTCCCCATGGCAAATCTCGCAGGTCGCGCGTCATCCGCAGCGCCCCTTTACGCTCGATTACCTCAATCTCATTTTTACCGATTTTGAAGAACTGCACGGCGATCGCGCCTTTGCCGACGATCACGCCATTGTCGGTGGTCTGGCACGTTTCAACGGCCAGTCGGTGATGGTTATCGGTCACCAGAAGGGCAGCGACACCAAAGAAAAACTTTATCGCAACTTCGGGATGCCACGTCCGGAAGGCTATCGCAAAGCCTTGCGCCTGATGCGTCTGGCCGAGAAGTTCGGCATTCCGGTGCTGACCTTCATCGATACGCCGGGAGCCTATCCCGGCATCGACGCCGAAGAGCGCGGCCAGTCCGAGGCCATCGGGCGCAATCTTTATGTGATGGCCGAACTGAAAGTGCCGATCATCGTCACCGTCATCGGCGAAGGCGGCTCCGGCGGTGCGCTGGCCATCGGTGTCGGTGACGTTCTGCAGATGCTGCAATACTCGACCTATGCCGTGATTTCGCCGGAAGGCTGTGCGACGATTCTCTGGAAGAGCGCCGAGAAGGCCAGCGAAGCGGCCGAAATCATGGGTATTACCGCTACCCGTCTGAAAACACTTGGCATGATCGACAAGATCGTCAATGAACCGCTGGGTGGTGCGCATCGCGATCACGCGGCGATGGGGCTGAACCTCAAGAAAGCGTTGCAGGACTCCTTGAAGCAACTCAGCGGCTTGTCAACCAGCGAACTGCTGGCCGCCCGCTTTGCACGTCTGATGGCCTATGGCCGCACCAAAGAACAGCCGCTCCACTGACCGTTTGCCGGCGGGCGCGGCGAGCCTGCTTTCCACCACTCTTTCAGCATTTCTTGCGACGCGAATGGCACCAGGAGTGGTGTCAACAGCAGTGTCAACAGCAGTGTCAACTGCGGTGTCAACCAAGCGCCTGTGCATCGCGCTTTCCGGTGGCCGTGACTCGGTCGTGCTGTTGCATGCGCTGAGCCGCCTGGTATCGTCGGCTGGCCTCCCCATAACGCTTTCCGCTGTACATGTTCATCACGGGATCAGTCCGAACGCTGATGCGTGGGCTGGCTTCTGTACGGAGTTTTGCCGGAGTTGTGAGGTGCCGCTGGAGATTGTTCGCGTCGATGTGCCGCGTGACAGCGGCGAGGGGCTGGAGGGTGCAGCGCGCCGCATGCGCCATGCCATCTTTGACAAATGCACTGCGGACTGGCTGGCGCTGGCGCATCATCGCGACGACCAGGCGGAAACGGTGCTGCTCAATCTGCTGCGCGGCGCGGGGGTTGCCGGGGCGGCCGGCATGCTGGCCGAACGCCCGCAGACGCAGGGCCCAATCCTTGTCCGGCCGTTGCTCGGTGTGCCGCGTGCGGTGATCGAGCGCTATGCCACCGAGCAGGCGCTGCGCTGGATTGACGACGAGAGCAATGACGATGTGCACCATCGCCGCAACTTTCTGCGCCATGAGGTGATGCCGCGACTGGAGGAGAAATTCTCCGGCGCGCAAAAAGCGCTGGCACGGGCGGCCAGCCACTTTGCCGAGGGCGCTTCGCTGCTCGACGATCTGGCCGCCATCGATCGTGCCGCCGTGGCGACGCCGGTCGGCCGCATCGGCCTGGTCGCTTTCAATGCACTCATGCCAGCGCGCGCGCGCAACCTGTTGCGCTTTGAATGGCTCGCGGCTGGATTTCGAGCGCCCGATACGCGCTGGATCGATGAGGCATTGCGCCAACTGGCCACCGCCAGCGCTCAGTCGGAAACCTGCCTGTCGACGTCCGACGGCGAACTGCACGTCTATCGCGGCGAGTTGCATATCGTCGGGCATTATCCTGGCGTGTCCGACGCGCCTTTGCGCTGGGCCGGTGAACTTGAGTTGCCCTGGGCCGGCGGGCGGGTTCTGTTGGTGCCGACGACGGGTTCGGGCATCCGTCGTAGTTTGCTCGATGCTGGCGAGGTCTCTGTCAGATTCCGGCGCGGAGGCGAACGTTTGCAGCCCGAGGCCAGGCGCCCGCGCCGAAGTCTGCGCAAATTGCTGCAGGAAGCCGCAGTGCCGCCGTGGGAGCGTAAGCGGCTGCCGTTTCTATGGTGCGGCGAACGATTGGCCTGGGTCGGCGGCCTTGGCGTCGACACAGCTTTCGCCTGCTCTCCGGGTGAGGCCGGGATAGTGCCCGTCTGGGAGCCGGGCTAGTGCTCGGCGTCTTCCCGGTAGACCGCTTCATCCAAAAAACCGCAGTTCAAACCACGGCGACACGGCGGGCACAGCGAAAACCTCAGTAGTTCAGGATTTTATGGCTCACCCAAAGGGTGAATCATGAAAACATTACAAGTCATTGTTTTCCGTTGTGTTCGCCGTGTTCGCTGTGGTCAACTGCCTTTCTAGGTTCCTTCCAGCCCAGCCCATTCAAAACTGATTCGAAGTCCAGCGCCAGCGGAGCGGAAAGCGTGAGCGGCAGGCCGCTGAGCGGATGCGTGATCTGCATTTCGAGGCAGGCCAGCAGCAGGCGATGGCAGTTGAACAGTTGCTGAAACAGGCGATTGTGTCGCCCCTTGCCGTAGGTGGCGTCGCCGATGATCGGGTGCGCAAGGTGTTTGAGGTGCCGCCGCAACTGGTGCCGGCGACCCGTCTGCGGCTTCAGTTCGAGCAGGGCATAACGGCTGGTCGGGTAGAGATCGACCCGGTACGGCAGCTCGGTAACGGCCAGGCGCCGGTAGTCGGTGACGGCGCTCTGGGCCTCGCCGACGCTGTCGGGCCGGCGAAATTCGTAATCGTCGAACTGGCGGGTGAGTGGATGGTCGATGTGCCCCGCTTCACCCGGGTGGCCGCGAACCACGGCCAGGTAGGTCTTGTCGACCTGCTGCGCTTCGAACTGCGCGCTGAGCGAGCGGCCGATCTCGCGGCTGAGGGCAAACAGCAGCACGCCCGACGTGCCGCGATCCAGACGATGTACCGGATAAACATGCTGACCGATCTGGTCGCGCAACAACTGCACGGCAAAGCGCGTTTCGTGGCGGTCCAGCACGGTGCGGTGCACCAGCAGGCCAGCCGGCTTGTCGATGGCGATCAGATGCTCGTCGTAGTAGAGGATGGGCAGTTCTTCTTTCACGGCGCGTCCTTGAATTCGCCGTCAAGGTAATACCAGCGCCCGTTTTCACGCAGGAAGCGGCTGCTCTCATGCATCCGGTGGGCGCGGCCGGCCGTTTTGTAACGCGCAACAAACTCGACAATGGCGCTGTCGGTGCCGGTCGGCTGGTGGCGTTTGATCTCGAGCCCGAGCCAGCGCGTTTTCTGGTTCGCCGGTTCGTCACTGTCAAGTCCCAGCGACTGCGGGCGGGTGCTGGCGTGCCAGGTGGCCAATAGGTACGGCTCCAGCGAGAGAACGTAGGCGCTGTAGCGTGAGCGCATCAGGTCTTCTGCTGTCGGCGCAACGCACCCCGCGTGGTACTGGCTGCAGCAAGTGGCGTAGCTTCGCGGGTTGCCGCAAGGGCAGGGCGCATCGTTGAATTTCTTCGCTGGCATGGTTATCCGCAGGTCTTTCATCCGGAACCCCGTCATTCCGGGCTTGACCCGGAATCCAGTGCCACACTCCTGGATTCCGGGTCAAGCCCGGAATGACGAATGTTTTCATCTGCATTGTCCTGCAGACATCGCCTCTTCGCCAGTCTCCATTCAAATCCCCGATAGCCAGCGAGAAAATGCATAGCACCTCGGGAAGCCGGCTTGCAGAGCAGATGGAACGGTCTTCTACAGATGTGCTGCCATGAGAGGCCCTGTTTATGCGCTTCTCAAGGCATGCTATCCCAAGACCGCCTATTGACGAGCCTCCCAGCCTGGCGATTGGCGTCGGAAAATTCAAACTCAATCACCCTGAGGTGCTCCGCGCTTGCCATGCCATGCGCTACGACTTAGCATGCACGGCTTATGCCAAAGACGCTTTCACCGCTCAGGAACACGGATACTTCGGTTACCCTCCGCCGGCTGGTCGTCTTGCGCTGGTGGCTGCTGGCCGGAGAAGTGGCGGCGATTCTGGTCGTTCCGGTCTTGCTCGATATAGCGCTGCCACGCTGGCCGATGCTGGTGGTAGTCGGCTTGCAAATATTGGCCAATACGCTGGTGGCTCGCCGTATCAACCGTACGCCCGCATTCGATGACGGCGAACTTTTCGTGCAACTGGTGCTGGATATTGTCGCCCTCACGGTGCTGATGTTCCTCAGCGGCGGTGCCGCCAATCCGCTCATCTCATTGCTCCTGCCGCCGGTGGCCATCGCGGCTCTGGGCTTGTCGGCAGGTCGGGTGGCAATCATTGCCGGATTGGCGGTGGCCGCTTATTCCTTGCTCAACCTCATCTATCTGCCGCTGCCGATTGCCGACGTCGAACGCGCTGCCCGTCTGCATCTGGCCGGCATGTGGTTCACCTTTGTCGTGTCGGTGGTCATGCTGGCCTGGTTTGTCGTGCGCATGACGGCCTCGATCCGGCAACGCGATGCCGAACTCGCCGCCGTACGTGAAAAAGCCTTGCGCGACGAGCGCGTCATCGCCCTTGGCAGCCTGGCCGCCGGTGCCGCGCACGAACTTTCCACCCCCCTGGCGACCATGGCCATCGTCGCCGGCGAGCTGGCGCACGATGCCAGTCTTGGTGAAGCGGCCCATGCCGATGTCGCGCTGCTGCGCAAGCAGATCGCCGCCTGCAAGGGAATCATCAGCGGCCTGACCGAGCGTGCCGGTGCCGAGCGCCTCGACAATGCGGCCGCAGTTCAGGCGGATCGCTGGCTGAGCGAGGTTCATCGGCGCTGGCTGGAATTGCGGCCGAGTGCGACCAGCGATCTGAAACTCGCCGGACGCGCACCGGCACCGATGATCATCACCGATAAAACGCTTGAGCAAGGACTGTTGAATCTGTTCAGCAACGCCGCCGATACCGGTTCGGAGGTCAGTGTTGTAGCTGACTGGGATGGTGAATGGCTGACCATTGAAGTGCATGACAGTGGCCCTGGCTTTGCCGCGCCTATACTGGAGCAAGCCGGGCGGGAACCCTTTCCGACGCACGCCGCTGGCAGTGGCATCGGCCTGTTTCTCGCACATGCCGCAATTTCGCGGTTGGGTGGCCAGCTTAGCCTGCATAATGATGGTGGCGGTGTGGCGCGCATTCGCCTGCCGGCAACAGTTACCACCTGAAAGAAGACGATGGAAAACATCCTGGTCATTGACGACGATGAAACCTTCAACGCCGTACTGACGCGCGCACTGGGCCGCCGCGGCCTCGACGCCGAGGGGGCAACCGATGCGCAAGCCGCACTGGAACAGGCGCAAAACAGGCCGCCGCAGCGCGTTGTTCTTGATCTCAACCTGGCCGGTAATTCGGGTCTGGGCCTGATCGAGCCGCTGCTGGCGATCAATGCCGATTGCCGCATCGTGGTGCTGACCGGCTATGCCAGCATCGCCACGGCGGTCGATGCCATCAAGCTGGGTGCGGTGCAGTATCTGGCCAAGCCGGTCGATGTCGATACCATTCTTGCCGCTTTCGAGACCAGTGCCCGGCCCAATAGCGAAGAATTGACCAGCGTTGAACCGTTCTCGGTAAGTCGCCTCGAATGGGAGCATATCCAGCGCGTACTGCACGAATACGAAGGCAACGTTTCTGCCACTGCCCGCGTGCTCAAGATGCACCGGCGCACCCTGCAGCGCAAGCTGGCCAAGCGGCCGACCCGGGAAGGGTAATTGCGGCGGAGCAGTAATGCCGCAAAGCTCCTGAAGAAATTCCTGATCATTCATTTCAGAGAATCAGGGAACATGTGCTGCAAAGCGCTGTCTGGCGAGTGCTCCAGGGGCAGAGGGAACTCCGCTGCATTCAAAGTGAAATCGAGCGCCAAAAATCGCCGCCTTTGCCGAACGGCAAGATTTTTCCATGAGCCATTTTTTCAGGAGCTTGAATGGGCTAGTCGGACTAAGATATTATTGAGTTTGCGTAGTGCCCACGAAAACATCAATGGTTTCACTTATGAAACAGCTTGACTAAAGCCCCATAACAAAGTTGCCTTTTGACTTGAATCAGCCCTCCACCACAATTTCTGAGAGAACGACAATGAAAATGAGCCATCTGGATTCGGAACGTCAACGCATCAGTGAAGCACGCCATCACGATCCTTTTGCCGTCCTGGGACGCCATCCTGATGGCAAAGAGGTGGTAGTTCGCGCATTCATTCCCCACGCCGCCGAGGTGCGAATCGCCGAGGGCGGCCTGCTGTTGTCGCGCCTGCCGGAAAGTGACCATTTCGAGTGGCGCGGCGACGGCAAGGCTCTGCCGGCGCATTACAGCCTGATCTGGCGCGACAGCCACCATCGCGAGCACATCTCGCGCGATCCCTACACCTTCGCGCCGCAAATCGGTGATCTCGATCTGCACCTGTTCGGCGAGGGGCGCCACCGGCACGCATTCACTTTCCTGGGCGCCCACGAACACGAAGTAGACGGCATCGGTGGTGTGCTGTTCGCCCTCTGGGCGCCAAATGCCGAGCGTGCCAGCGTAATCGGCGACTTCAACCATTGGGACGGGCGACGCCACCAGATGCGGGTGCGTGGCGGTAGCGGCGTCTGGGAGTTGTTCATCCCCGACCTCGATCCCGGACATGTTTATAAATACGAAATCCGCAATCGCCACAGTGGTCAGGTTCTGCAAAAGGCCGATCCCTACGGTCAGCGCCATGAATTTCGCCCGCGCACCGGCACGATCATTCCCTCCCTCTGCGATTTCGCTTGGGGTGACGGCACCTGGATGGAAAAACGACGCGTCGGTGACTGGATGCATTCGCCGATGTCAGTCTACGAAGTGCACCTGGGCTCCTGGCAACGCGACCAGGAGGGTGAGTTCCTCAACTATCGCGAGGTGGCACACCGACTGGTGGATTACGTGAAGGACATGGGCTTCACGCATATCGAACTGATGCCGATCACCGAGCACCCTTACGATCCCTCCTGGGGCTACCAGACCACCGGCTACTTCGCACCGACCAGCCGTTTCGGCAACCCCGACGATTTCCGCTACTTTGTCGACCACTGCCACGCAAACGGCATCGGTGTGCTGCTCGACTGGGTGCCCGCGCATTTCCCCAAGGATGCCCACGGCCTCGCCTGCTTCGACGGCACACCGCTGTACGAGCACGCCGACCCGCGCCTTGGCGAGCACAAGGACTGGTCTACGCTGATCTTCAATTTCGGTCGCAACGAGGTCAAGAGCTTCCTCCTGTCGAGCGCAATCTACTGGCTGGAGGACATGCACATCGATGGCCTGCGCGTGGACGCCGTCGCCTCGATGCTCTATCTCGACTACTCGCGTGAGGAAGGCGAGTGGATTCCCAACCAGTACGGCGGACGCGAAAACCTTGATGCCATCAATTTCCTGCGCGAACTCAACGTGGCGGTACATGAACAATGCCCCGGCATCCTGATGATCGCCGAGGAATCGACCTCATGGCCGCAGGTCAGCCGCCCGACCTACCTGGGTGGCCTGGGTTTCGACATCAAGTGGAACATGGGCTGGATGAACGATACCTTGAGCTACATGGCGCATGAGCCCATTTATCGTCAGTATCAACATGGCATGCTAACCTTCAGCATGCTGTATTGCTTCACCGAGAACTTCATGCTGCCTTTCTCGCACGACGAAGTAGTACACGGCAAGCAGTCGATGCTGCACAAGATGCCAGGGGACGAGTGGCAAAGGCACGCCAACCTGCGCACGCTCTACACCTACCAGTTCACTCATCCGGGCAAGAAACTGCTGTTCATGGGTACCGAGTTTGGCCAGGGAAGGGAGTGGGACAGTTGCGGGGTGCTCGACTGGTACGTGCTCGAATACCCACTGCATCAGGGCATGCAACGTTTTGTGCGGGATCTGAACCATCTCTACAAGGAAAGCCCGGCGCTGCACCGGAACGAATTCGACTGGAATGGCTTCGAATGGATCGATTGCAACGATGCCCAGCAGTCGGTGATCAGCTACCTGCGCAAGGGTGAAGGGGACGAATTGATGGTGGTGGTGGTCAACCTCACCCCGGTGACGCGCCACGATTATCGAATTGGCGTTCCCTTGCTCGGTACCTATCGCGAGGTGCTCAACTCCGACGCGGAAACCTATGGCGGAAGCAACGTAGGAAATGGTTCCAGCTCGCTCCAGGCCGATGAGTTGCCATGGATGAACCGCTCGCATTCGCTTTTACTGACGCTTCCACCCCTGGCGGGAATCGTTCTTGCGTATGAACCGCAAAAGTTGAATCAACCTGAAAAACCCTGTTAAACCACGAAGTGCACGAAGGACACGAAGATAAGCGATGAATTGGAACACTTTGGTGGATTGCCCATCGGGTCAGCAACGCCAAATTCACAGCCTTCTTTTTTCTTCGTGTTCTTCGTGTTCTTCGTGGTTAATCAGCTTCGGTTTCCAGGATCAATAGCTGTATAGAAGCCGGGATTATTCAAATCGGAAGGGCTGGAGATGCAAAAAAATCCCATGCTGAAACGTGACAAGGGGGGCGAAATTACCAGGCCGGCGACAGTTGTACAGCCAGGAAAGCCGTTTCCCCTTGGTGCGACATGGGACGATGATGGTGTCAATTTCGCCCTTTTTTCAGAGCACGCAGAAAAAGTCGAGTTGTGCCTGTTCGATGCACGCGGCCGGCGCGAAACAGAGCGTATCGAGATGCGCGAGCAGACCGATCTGGCATGGCACTGCTATCTGCCCGGAGCGAAACCCGGTCTGTTATATGGCTACCGGGTTTACGGGCCCTACCAGCCGTCGCAGGGACACCGGTTCAATCCCAACAAATTGCTGCTGGACCCTTACGCCAAGGCGGTAGCGGGGAACTTTCGCCCAAGCGACGCCAACTTCGGTTACAAGATCGGAGCCAGGCACGAAGACCTGTCTTTCGACTGGCGCGACAACGCCCTGGCCATGCCAAAATGCCAGGTGATCGATCCGTCTTTCGACTGGGAAGACGACCAGCCACCCGACACCGCCTGGAACGACACGATCATTTACGAGGTGCACGTCAAGGGCTTCACCGCGCTCCATCCCGATATCGCCGAGGCCATTCGCGGAACCTACTCTGGTCTGGCCAGCGCGCCGGCGATTGCCCATCTGCGGCGTCTGGGGGTGACGGCCGTCGAATTGATGCCGGTGCATTTTTTTGTGGACGACTTCCATTTACTACCGCTTGGCTTGCGCAACTACTGGGGTTACAACTCCATCGGATTTTTCACCCCCGAGCAGCGCTATGCAGCGACCGACGACGCGGTACGCGAATTCAAAACCATGGTCAAGACGCTGCACCGGGCGGGCCTCGAGGTGATTCTGGACGTGGTTTATAACCACACCGCCGAAGGTAGCCATCTCGGGCCGACACTGAGTCTGCGCGGCATCGATAACGCCGCCTATTATCGGTTGACGCAAGACAACCGGCGCTTCTGCATGGATTACACCGGCTGCGGCAATACCCTCAACATGATGCACCCGCGTGTGCTGCAATTGATCATGGACAGCCTGCGTTACTGGGTGCAGGAAATGCACGTGGACGGCTTTCGTTTCGACCTCGCTGCGGCGTTGGCGCGGGAACTGCATGATGTGGACCGGCTCGGGGCATTTTTCGACATCATCCACCAGGATCCGGTGCTGTCTCGGGTGAAGCTTATCGCCGAACCCTGGGATCTGGGCGAGGGCGGCTATCAGGTGGGCAATTTTCCGGTTGGCTGGACCGAGTGGAACGCCAAGTACCGCGATGCGGTGCGCTCCTACTGGAAAGGCGAAGGCGGGCTGATCGGCGATCTTGCCTATCGGCTCACCGGATCGAGCGACCTGTATGCCCACAATGGCCGTCGTCCGTATGCCAGCATCAATTTTGTTACAGCCCATGATGGCTTCACCCTGCACGACCTGGTCAGTTTCGAGCAGAAACACAATCTGGCCAATGGCGAGAAAAACCGGGACGGACACGACAACAACCTGTCCTGGAACTGCGGCGTCGAGGGGGAGACCGACAAAGCCGGGATACTCGCCCTGCGCGCCCGGCAGAAGCGCAACTTCATGGCCACGCTGTTTCTTTCCCAGGGCGTGCCGATGTTGCTCTATGGCGACGAGATGGGGCACAGCCAGCAGGGCAACAACAATGCCTATTGCCAGGACAACGAGACAAGCTGGCTCAACTGGGAACTGAAACCGGAAGACGAGGAACTGCTGGCCTTCGTCCAGCACATGATCGGCTTGCGCAAAGCGCACCCCGTATTTCGCAGGCGCAGTTTTTTCCAGGAACAGCGGCTACGCGGAAAAATCAAGAACCTCCTGTGGCTGAACCCCGACGGGCTGGAGATGGGAGACGACGAGTGGAATCAGGGTTTTGCCCGCTGCCTCGGCATGTATCTTGCTGGAGACGCCATCGGCGAGGTCGACAGGCGGGGCAGCGCTGTTGGCGACGACGATTTCCTGATCATGTTGAATGCCTCTCCCGACGATATCCCCTTCACCTTGCCGGGCTTTCGATCTCATGTACGCTGGCTACCTGTAGTCGACACGAGTATTCAGTCAGAGCATCGATATGCTCGTGGCAGCACCTATCTTTTGCAGGGGCGATCACTGGTACTGCTGCGGCAGCCAAGATCGTCCTGTCAGAGTAAATGAATTTTCAACCTGGTTCGGTTGTCTCGGCAACACCTGCACCGTGATAATCAGATGCCCGTCCCAGCGATCATCCTGTAAACCGCAGTTAAAACCACGGCGACACAGCGGGCACAGCGAACAGCCTTGGTTTTTCAGGATTCCAGGCTCAGCCAAGGGGTTCTATCTGGTGCCCTTGGCGGCGTGTATCAACTCGGCCAGACGTTTCTTCTGCGTATCATCAAGCTTGTCGATGTGCTTCTTCCAGCCGTAGGTTCCGTAGTTTGCCTGGACGAATTGCCATCCGATCGGGCCATAGGCCTCGACGCCGGCTTTCAACTGTGGAACGGATTCGATGACCGACCTGAACTGCTTCCAGGGCAGTCGCTGCAAGTCCTTTTCCATTATCCTGCTATCCGCTTCGCCGCGCGTTGAAGGTGCGGCAGTCGGCGTGCTGGTGGCCCCATGAACATCCACGGGGAGCGAGAACG
>NZ_JBMOJE010000061.1:0-30167 GCF_049316945.1 Propionivibrio sp.
GCTCTTGCCAAAGGAGGTCGAGGGTGACTCCTTTGCGGCGCAATTCGCGATGCACGGCGGGCCAATCGGGTTCAGGACGGGTACGGGCGCTGAAATACTTGCCCTGCCTCTTTCAGAACGTGTGATATACTACGGTATCTACCTACCAAGGAGGCTGCAATGTCTCAAGTTGCGAAATTATTCAAGAATGGTCGAAGCCAAGCGGTGCGCTTGCCGGTTGCGTTTCGATTTAATACGGAGGAAGTCTTCATCCGCCAGGATCCGGAAACCGGGGATGTGATCCTGTCTCGCAAACCGGAATCTCTGGATAGTTTCTTTGCCGCACTCAATGGGGTTGACGTACCTGTGGATTTTCTGAGTCTGACTGAGCGTAACCAGGGCAAACAGGACCGCGACCCGTTCGCGGGATGGACGGAATGACTCTGTATATGCTGGACACCAACACGGTGAGCAGCTTGGTGAAAAAGAATACGACGGCCATGCAAAGAGCGAAGGATGTGCCAATTTCCTCCCTGTGCATATCTGCCATCACCGAAGGCGAACTGCTTATTGGACTGGCGAAGCGGCCAGAAGCCATACGGCTCCATGCGGCAGTCAGGGAGTTTCTGCGCTGTGTTGATGTAATGCCATGGGATGAAGGGGTGGCAGAGCGTTACGCGCAGATTCGAGCCTCATTGGAAGGTCAAGGCAAGACACTAGCGCCCCTGGATTTGCTGATTGCTTCCCATGCAGAAAGTATTGGCGCCGTGCTGGTCACCAATGACCAAGCGTTTCGATTGATGGCTAAGCTTCGCGTGGAGGACTGGACTGAGAGGCTGTGAAAAATTCATTTCAGCCTATTCTCCCCACTCGTCACCCCGGCGAAGGCCGGGGTCTAGTTCGTCTATCTGATTGTTTTCATGAATATTAGAGGTACGCACTGGCTCTGCATTTCCTTCGGTCAGATTCCGGCCTTCGCCGGAATGACGGTCTTGGATGGTTGTCCCAATTAATTCACAGCCGCTGAGGCGGTTTAACCTGAAATCCCGGAAAACCGTGCTCTTTTCCCAGTGACCTTCCATGAGTGCCAATAGCCATGAGAATCTTCAGGCATTATCCATGTACAGCGCCTATCCATGAGCATCTTCAGGCATGCATCCTGTACAACGCCTATCCATGCTGGCTGCAGCCATGTAATGATCGATGGTGTCTGACCCTGTTGAAACCCGCGTTTATCAAACAAGTCTTTTAACATCTTGATCAGATGGACGAATCTGGATACCGGCCTTCGCCGGTATGACGGCGGATGGTTAGAACAAATTTACCCTGCCTCATCGGGAGTAACCCACAATATATCCTTGGAAATCTCCATCCCGCGCAGCCCACAAAGCGGCAGCGCCCGCAGATGTCTTGGCTGATCGGATGATTTGATAACCAGTAAATCCACATCGCTATCTACTTGCGCATCCCCCGCGCCCGGCTACCAAACAAGACAACCTTGTTCGGGTCAGCCACTTGGACAAGCCTACTCGCCATGTCGGCCAGAATCTCGTCGGTAATTCGCCACATAGCAGGAACACGGCCCCTTTGTTTATGCATGAACCAATCCTATATCCACGCAAGCCGCGTGTATAGGCGATCTTCACAACAGGCACCTGAAGAGTGGCGTATTCATTGGCTCTACAGCACACATCATTGGAATGAGCCAACTGGCGGGGGTTTCTGCTTAGTGCCATACTTATGGGCAAACAATAGGAGTCCCCGAATGTTCATAAGGTACCTTTGTTACACTCACTATTCGTTGACAAGTTCTCTCCAGGAAACGCGGCGAGTGTATTTAATAACAGGGCCAACAGGAACGCCTATAATCATAGTTTTCCCTCCATCCCCCCCAGATATACGGATGATGACCTTAACACTTCCGTCGGGAGTACTAAAAGGCACGGGGCGTGTCGAAAAACCTCTGGGAAGACGAACCCCGGAGACCATGTTGGCAGTAGTCACAGCGCCACCCGTCTTGTAATCCAGGAAATACACAAAGGGGTCGGAATCACTACTTCCGACGTCGCCGCAGGCACTGCCCGAAGAGGCGTT
This sequence comes from Propionivibrio sp., assembly GCF_049316945.1. Taxonomy (GTDB): domain Bacteria; phylum Pseudomonadota; class Gammaproteobacteria; order Burkholderiales; family Rhodocyclaceae; genus Propionivibrio. Next base: position 2,074 of record NZ_JBMOJE010000061.1, read on the forward strand.
CGCATGGTTTGTGGTAAAAACAACTGTTCCGCTCACCAGTACTGGATCCGTGTAGGAAAGTTCGCCGGCGGACGGAAAGTCGATATACCACCCATTCTTGCTTGTCCAATCGACATCATTGCTGGAAGCAGTGCGAACTGTCTGCCCTGGCGAGCATATCGTTGGGGATGTCCCTTCCGGACATGTTCCACTGGTCATCGTTTGCGCGACAAAGCCATCCGCCGTTCGCATGTTGACAAAAGGGGTAGTGTCGTAATTTTCCCTGACCGCATAGAACGACTGAACCTGGGTCGTGGCGTAGTCGCTGGTACCGAGGAAACGGCCTGTACCGACGTAAATAACGGGTTTTCTATAGACCGAGGTGACATCCGGTCTGGCGGTGATGGGTTGGGGGGCTCCGCTGGCATCCTTGAAACTGGCCAGCAATTGCACATTGTAATTTGGTACAAGAGTTGGTGGAATGCCAATAAGTGGAACACCAATATCCCCGTTTATATTAAATCGCCACAGATTGCCCAACAGATCACCTCCATACGCGGCTATCGAGGTATTGTTGGTCATGGTATCTTCGCTATGGGCAACGATTCGTGCCAAGCCGCTGGGCGACGTCGGGCTGCCAACCCCGGTACTGATCGAACGGATAAGAACTCCCGTATTGGCGTTTACGATATAGAGCCGACCCAAGCCATCGGCGTTGTTGTAGCCCGATGCGAAAAGTACGACCCAAGTACCGTCCTTCAGCTTGGTAATCGTGGGGTTGCCGTAACTGTAGCCCAGATTGGCGTCGGAAAATTCCCATAGCAAGGAGGGGTTGGCCGGGTCGGTAACGTCCAGAGCGAAGTAGCCTTTTCCTCCGAGATTGAGTCCGCCGACCAGGATGGTCTTCCATTGGTCGACTGAGCAGGTTGAAGAGGGCGCATTCGGACAAATGTCGCCGGTTGCCGGCGTGGCATCAACAAAATATTGATGCTGATCCTTGTATTTGTTGTCCGCCAGTTTGTAAAGATTAGGCAGGACGAAGCTTGGCACATAAGCCCAAGCTTCCTGTCCGCTGGCAGCTTCAAATGCGTGCAACATGCCATCGTTGGCGCCAACGTACACCATTCCGCTGCGACCGGAAATATCGTCCCCGCTGGCGTCTTTGTGATCACTCTTCGCTACCTTGAAGTCGTTATAGTTGGCATCTGTATATTTGAATAACGGAGCTCTAACATATGCCCCCTCCGAGGACACAATATCGCCAAGAACATGGGTGCGCTGCCGGTAAAAAGTTCCTTCGTTGCTGCGATCCCCACGCAGGAAATTCACCAGCGCTTCACCGGCTGCACCGCCAGTGGCAATGGTGTTATTCGTCTGCTGTGCACTCGCCATACAGGATGCCCCAGAAGGGCAGAACTGCGACAGGCCGGAGGTAGGCGATGTGTAGGTCAGCGCCGGGGTGGTGAAGTACGAACTCAAGGATGCCGAGACCAGATCCGACCACTGGAAAGGTATGAAACGATTTGAACTCGAACCGCTGGGGTCTTTGGTGTAGATGAGGCGGGAGGTCTTCGACACAACGGCTGTACCCCCGGTTGGAGCGAGCGTATTGGTTTCATCGAGCACGCCGAAGGTGGCTCCGGAAACGTAGTTGACCAATACGGTATAGCAGATGTCATTATATTTGAACTTTTCGTCAACCACATAGGATTGCGAATCCTGCCAATCGGATGCTGAGCAGAAAATTGGCGTATCGCCGGCAGACAGGACGGCCGCGGTGTTGCCGGTGTCGGTAACGCCAAAAGAGGCTCCTGAAACGTAGGAATTTGTAACGGTATAACAGTTGCTGCCATTCCTGAATGCACTTCCGAGCGTGTAGCTTGTGGTGGCCGTCCACTCGGTTGTGGCACAGTCAAGCAGGTTTTTTGCCGACCATTGCACGGTACTGAGCCCGGTGTAGGTTTCATTGAATTGCTGGCGAACCATTTCGCCATACCATTCCACCGATTTGTAATACGAGCTGAATACATAGTTGTCGGCCGCACTCATGTTTGTGCTACTCACCGCAGCGGCAGCCGCTGTGCCGGGTCTTGGCGTATTGCTGATGGCCCTGATCGTTTTTGACAAACCCGAAGTCAAGGTGGCCGGATCAGTGGCGCTGAAATACTCGCCATGGCCGTTGACAGCAGCATGCCAGAGGTCATCGATATTGTTGATCGAGTCCGAAGACGGCGTAGGCCAGGTGCAGGTGGCACCACTGCCCATCCAGGGACAAGTGCCATTTATTGGATCCGACGAAACCCTTGTCTTGATGTCGCGGAAATCACCACTCGAATCCGTCCAGTACGTGGGCGAAAAGACCATCTGGCCTTGTGAGCCAAGCCCCAGGGTGAAGGTGCTCATATGCTGCGCTGCGGCAAGGTCATTGCCGTTGGCAGGCACATTGTTGGTGCAAAGATCATTGGCAATGGTGGCCGGAGCAATGACAGGCCCGGTGCAGGTTCCTGTGGCGTCAGCCCCCGTCGCCGAAGAATTCCGCAAATCCTTCAGGTAATAATAGGCGGCCACATCCGCCAGCGTGTTCGAGGTTCCGGCGGTGGTGAGCGTTTGGCACTGCCGTGCCGTACCGGCGGTGTAATTGGGTGACGCTGATTGTGCAACTGCCGTACAGGCGGATACGTCCGTCCAGCTCGTTGACCAGGCCGTATATCGGCAACTGGTGGCCAAGCCGACCGTGTAGGGGCTGGACGTGCTTTTTGCCAGCGCCGTACAGGTGTTTGCGTTGACCCACGTCGAGTAAGGCGCATAAGAGCATGCGGCGGAGGCAAGCTTCGTATAAGGCGACGAACCGCTTATTGCTGCGGTGGTGCAGGAAGAAGCGGGGTCTGCGTTTGTCGCGGTAGTGTATTGGCACTGTTCCGCTGTCGGTTTGTAGGTGCCACTGGTGGATTGATTTACTGTGGTGCAGGTGGCTGTGGCATCGGCCCAATCACTCCAGGCTGAATACGAACAGACTACGGGTGTAGCGTTGTAAACTGTTCCATTGTTAGTTGCGGATGACTGGTTGGACACCGTACAGTACCCTACTGAGATTGGCGTAGACCATGCGTCGTAAGAACAATGGGTCGCAGTCAAAAAGGTAGAGGTGTTATTCGGGTTGGCGGCATCGTTATAGGTACATGCACCGGCGGGTGCGGCCGTCGTCCAGGAGTAGGCGCAACTGCTGTACAGATAGCCATTATCGGTGTTGGTCGCGGTGTATGGGCTGCTCGAACTGATGCTTCCTCCGGTATTACATTTACTGACGACATCACGTGTAAGTGTAGGCGAAACTCGCGAACAACGTGGAGAGGCGGTTCCGCTGCCGTTGGTGCACGATGTGGCGGCCGACCAAGCGGCGGAGCTTGACCCGACCCCAGGCAGCCCGTTTGTCGGTGCGTTGCCGCAGTTGGTCGAGGTATCATTGCATTTCATCAGGACGCTTGAAACGGTTCCTCGCAACGTGCCTGTGCTAGACAGCAACTGACTGGTACTGCTCAGAACGTTCGAACTACGGGTCTGCAAGGTACGGGTACTGGCCAGCAGTTGTGAGGTCTGACTTTGCAAGGAACTGGTCTTTTCCTGAATGGTGGCCGAGCCGCCATCGTTGTAAGGTGCCGGCAAACCGGCGTCCTCATTGCCTATGGCCGTTGATCCGTTCAGCTTGTAGCCAGTAGAGCCATTCCAGAAACCATCGGTGGAGAGAATGGTGTAGTTCTGCTGGCATGAATACTGAAGCGGATCGACGACCGTACTGCCGTTGAGCGTTGTGCCATTGAGTTTTCCTGCATATAAACGACCGGCCTTTGAGAGCGCTTCACGCAATGGCGTCGAGTTGCTTGGATTGGCGGCAAACAGCTTGGAGTACCAGTTTTGTTTTTGCGATGTCTTGAATTCGTTGATATTGAGAAAGTCGTTTGAGGTGTTGTTGTTGATGCTCAAATAACCCACGCGAAAGCGGGAAACGTTGTCGATCAGATCGGTGCCCGAATCGATGGTCGAAAACGCATTGCTGGTCGCGGTTTTCATCATTTGCATGCGTGTATGGTAATAAGCCCACCAGTTAGCGTAGTTGGTCATTTCTTCGTTGTAAGTGCAGGTAGTGCCTGCACAGTCTGTACGCGATGGCGCTTTGGCCGCCGTACCGGGGTAGGGGTAGCTGGTTACACCGGGGGTGATCGTCACCCGCAGGTTTTCTCCGGGTACGCTGCCTGCGGCGAAATTCGTCTTGTCGAAGCTCATTGTGCCGCTGTTACCGATCGTGACCACAGGCTGCACACTGACACTGCCCGGGGCCGTAATCGTTACCGTGCTACCGGAACTGGTCGCTGAATAACCCACGGCGGTGCACTGGCCGCTGATAACGAGGGTGCAGTTGTTGATGGCATTTCGTATGTTGGTGGCCACAGTACTTGATGTAGAGGAAGCGCTGGTGGTGGCAGAAATTATCTCCTGACCATCAACGGTGATATGGCTGACAGTGGTGCTCGATGAACCGTTGACAGCAATGGTGGCGGTGCGTGGCGACGGGATACGCGGCTCACTGTAGCTTGAAGAATCATAGGTTGCCCGGCAACTTGTCAGTGCTGTACTGTCACACCAACGCAGTGCGGCCGGGTAGGGATAGCTCGTCGTTGAGCTGCTGCTGGTGATGCATGTGCGCAGCTTTGGAGTGTCACAATATTCGCCAGGAACAATGACGAAGGCGAAAGCATTGTAGGACAGGTCGGATGTGCTGCCGGACTGGACGCCATACTTGTCATTTGACACGGCCTTCCAGTTGGGTTTGCTGCTGGAATCAGCTCCTTTTGCCGTGCTTGATCCATCCATGCCGGGATAGGTGGTGGTGTCACGTACGCCGGAAGAATCGAAAAAAGCGGGAGGCGAATAGGTAATCGCCGGGTTGTAAGCCACGCCATTAAAAGCACTGTTTTTGTACCAGTACGGTGTCGAGGAATAGCCGCCGATCTGATCCGGCATGTAGGCCCAGTCCATACTGCCCGAGTCGTCAAGAACGAACAACAGGTTGGGTTTGACGTCGGTCGAGGACGGGGCTGAATAGGTCACCAACGGAACGGAGGAGAGGTCGGTCAGCGCGGCATGGGCGCTGAGGGCAAAAGCCGAGATCAGGAGGGCTCGACTGAATCCCTTGAGTGATTCGTGGCGGATGGTCATGATGGTCTCCTGAGTGAAGTGTGCGTTCTTACTGCGCCGATTGTTTTTGGCGTGTCGGCCGTTTGCCTATCGGGCAATAATGGCCTGAATGAAACTTTGTGTGTTTCTGGGGCCTTGAATGCGTACCGTAATCCGGTAATACGCCTGCACGACCGATTGTATGGGGCTACCGCCGGCCGCTTGGGAACTGCCGGCCGAGGTAAAGTTAACTGGGGATTCTGAGCACGTTGCGCTATTAATCGCACCTGTGCTTACGCACAGACGGTCAATGACATACGATACATGGTTACCTGCCTCATCGGGATAGATGTCCAATTTCTTCGGCGTTCTCGTGGGCGCATCACTTTTCGCCCAGACGTCATCCCAGTAAGAACTCCAGTAAAAGACACCATTTCTTACGCCTGGCTTGCCTTGCGTCGGGTCGGGGTCGGGCACTATGACGGGCAATGTGAGCGTGTTCAGAGCATCTGCAACGTAAAAGCTTCGGTCAGGATAATTTTTTATCAAAAAATCGGTTTTATTTTCTTCTTGTTTTTCTATCCAGGCAATAGCCTCTTCCACCCCGGATTGTCCTGACATGGTGGCCGCCTGCTGGAAGGCCATGTTTCCGGTAATGGCCGTGGCCGTGCCAACCGAGCGCATCAGGCCCAAACCGGCCAGGGTCATGGAAATCATGACGATCAATGCCAACAAAAGCACCATGCCGGACTGTCTTTGCCTGACATTGTGGTCATTAAGGGAGAGGGAACTTTGTATCAACATCCTACACATCCTGTCTGACAGACCTGTTGTTGCCCCATCCAGGTGACATTCACGAGCGGAATGGTCGTCTGGAACATCTTGTAGCGATAATGCTTCCAGTCTGTGTTATCTGGATCATCGGGGTTTTTTAGGTTGATCGGGGCGTCAGCTTTTCCATCCCATACAGGGGCAAGTGCTAAGCCGGGGTCAATGTCGTGGTCATCTGTGGTGACGGCTACTTTTTCGTATTGGCCGCTACGCGCTACTAGCGCCAGACGAATAGCGCCTGTCCTAGCCCATCCGCATGAAGTCGTTGGCGTAGCCTGGTCATAGGTGGACACAATGTAATTGGGCATCCTGGTCGTGACGTCCGCCGGATCTGGTACGGGATTAACATCAGGAACGGAGGCGCGCCCATACTGGGCTCGCAGGCTGACTATGTTGCTGGCAATGGGCACCCAGATGGTGGGGATGTTTTTATTGTCATCGTCACTGCAATCGTTGCTCATAAAGTCGCACACGGTCAGATTGCCGCCGCGAATGGCATAAGCCAATGCCCTGGGAGGTAACAGAGGGGTTGAATCAGGGGTTGATGTACCGAGCACGAAGAGCACACTCGGACTGAAAACAGAAACCGTAATGTGCTTTTCAAGGGTCGTGTTGGTCAGTGTCATTGGCATCGGGCTGGCCAGGGGGCACTGATCGTTCTTAATATAATAGGTGTTGTCGGCAACAGTCACCGAATCCGTCTGCCCTTGAGTTTGCGTGGTGGTTTGAGCGTAAAAGACCAGAAGCGTGTCGGTATTGGGATCACCGGCCGGTATGAGCGCCGTGGGCGGTATGGTCGCTGTTACCGGGTTGATGGTAACCGGTGCCAAAGGAATACTTACACTTGGAGTATTCGTAACAATACTTACACCTAGAGCATTCGTACCGGGGGCCGTGGGTAAGGGTGTAATGACGCTGCAACCGAACAGGCTCATGGCGGCTACACCGTAACCTCCCTGACGAATTTCGCGTTGCAGCGCATACATGGCAATAGCGCCTTCGGTCATGGCGTCACTCCCGCCTGTCGTGGTGCGTTTGCGCCCTTCGGAAAGTGCAAAAACCTGCATGATCACGATAAGACCCAGCATGCCGATGACCATGCCCACCATAATTTCTACCAGGCTGAAACCGGAAGCCGGCTTGTGGATCAAATTGAGCGATAGACGCACGTCAGCCTCCGATCTGAGTCTGGGTAACGTATTTATGCCGTGGCGCATCGTTGGACGCTTGCCAATACACGGTGATGGTCACCAGATAGGCGTCGGTAATATTAACTGTCGGCAAGTTGGCGGCGGCTCGTGCTCCCGGCAGCAATTCAAGAACCGTACCCGGCGTTGGAGCGCTCTGCGTACCGGCATCACCAGCGGCTGTTCCGACCCAGGCCCACGCTTGGTAAGCCGTGCCAGTGGGGTTGGCAAAGTTGGTTTGCAATGTCAGCAGGGTGCGGTCGCTAACCCACATTCGGCCAATCAGTTCATTGGCCAGCAGGGTGGCGTCGCTGCGGTATTTGGCGTCGCTGGAGGCATTGACGGCAACCGCCTGCATGCTGACGAGCGCGAGAATGCCCATGGAAAAAATGAGTATGGCGATCAGGCTTTCCAGCAGGACGGAGCCGGTTTGCCGCACGGGGTGAATAATCGTTTTTGACATGGTCTTGGCTCAACAGGCTTGCGGGTCGGGGGTCGCGCGTGCCGGATCGCACATGCGCACCTGTCCGCCCGTAGATACGACAACGCGCATACAACGCATCGGCGGCGTTTTGTCGGTCAGCGTCGCACAGGCTCCTCCCGTGGGATTGGTGATATCAATGGCGATGCCTGCCGCAGGAACCAGGCGCCCCATGCCATTAAAAACAAACTCCGTTTGCGCCGGCGCAACAGCAACAACAGCGTTGCGTGTTCCTTCAGTCGCGGATCTACTCTGGATTTCCGTGGGCACTACCCCGGTACCCGGACAATCCGCTACGCCATCAGCAATCGGGGTGACGCAACTGATTTTCCAGTCCACCCCGGTGCCGCCATCAGCAAGGGCGGTGAGTTCGAACTTAACGCGGGTGTTGCGCTGTACGGCTTCGGCCCGCGTTTTTTGCAGGCCATTCTGAATGGCTTCTGCCGCCGTGCGAATCTGGCTGCTTTGCAACCATTTCCCGAAAGAGGGCACTCCACTGACCATGATGATGGCCACAATCGCCAGCCCGACCGAGAGCTCGATCAGGGTCACGCCACGGTGAGTGTGTTGAGGTGTTAGCACGACCCGCCCTTTTTCGTTACCCAGCATGTAGTATCTGCCGCCCACCCGCTGGCGGTGATAGTGCTTGTCTTTGCATCAGCCTGATTAACAGTGTAGGTAAAGCCCGCCATCGACTCTTTTCCGACGGCCTGCAAGGTAAACGCTGTGGGGGTTGCGTTGGTACAGGAAAAGTCAAAATACTTGCTGGTAGTCGTGTCGTTGGTGCACGCAGTGGCTAAGGTGTAATCGCGCTCATCCTGAAAGTATTGCTCCATCTGAACCCGTTTGGCGGCAAGCCCCGACGTGGCCTCGGGTATTTTCCCGCGCGTAATGTAGTCTGAATAGGAAGGAAGTGCGACGGACGCCAGGATGGCAACAATCGCCACGACAATCATTAGTTCAATCAACGTAAATCCATGGTGCCGTTTCATAAGTTATCTCGCCGTAATTTCATGCGGGTGAATTTTGTTGCCTCGTTTTTGGGGGACATGTTTTTTTGCAAACGGCCATCACGGCCTGACAATGTGGACAGTAGCCCAGCCCAATCTAAAGTAAACTCGCCGCGATAGACGGTAAGTTCTGGAGTATCAATGGTCTGTTCAGGTTATTTTCGGCTTGGGAACCAGGTGATCGGAGGGTTGCGTTGAGCTGCTTTTCTGAGGCGCGCAGCGGCTCCCTGTCGGCGGCCTTGTTTGTTTCCATCGCTTTGCATTTGCTGGTGCTTGCTTTTCCGTATTTCGGCGAAACAACGGGGCACGAACAGGCCACCACGGTTGTTGGAAAACGCAGCCAGTCATCATCACTCAAGGCGACCTTGGGTCATACCGTACGTGCAGTAGGGGCACGGCGCGCCGTGCCCCTACGAACAGCACGGCCAGAACCGGAACAGAAAACATCCACTTCTTCGTCTGGCGTGTCGCCGATTCTGAATTTCACGCATGACTTCAATCTGGTGCCGTCATTCAGTGTTGATTATTACCCGACGAGTGAGCTTACGGTCAAACCCCAAGCCTTGGGTGAAGCTATTCTCGATTCAGAGGATGGTGTTGCGCTCATAGCATCCGGCAGACTGGTTCTGGTGCTTTGGATCAACGAAAAGGGGGAAGTGGTTGACATTTCCGTCGACAACAATGAATTGCCCGATTCGCTCATGCAATCGACCCTCGATGCCCTGAAAAAATTGCGATTTTCACCCGGCGAATTGAATGGGCAAAAAGTGGGGGCGTTGATGCGGATCGAAGTAAGCTACGACGATGAGTATGCCCCCACCGAACCTTGAAAAACCTGCGCAATAACTGCGGACACAACATTCGGGGACCAACATTCGGGGACAGACCCCTATTGTTTGCCCGTAAGTATGGAACTAAGCTGAAACCACCGCCAGTTGGCTCATTCCAATGATCTGTAAGAACATTCAGGGACAGACTCCTATTGTTTAGCAATATAAGCATTTTTTGGGGGACAGACTCCTATTGTTTAGCCATAAGTATGGCACTAAGCTGCCCCCCCGTCAGTTGGCTCATTCCAATGATGATGCTGTAGAGCCAATGAATACGTCACTCTTCAGGCGCCTGTTGTGCAGATCGCCTATACACGTAATCTTTCCAAAAAATGCCGTCGCACCTAAGCCGAGCAGGACGCTTGCCTAAATGTCCATAGTAGCTACAATGGACACACTAAAGAACATTCAGGGACAGACTCCTATTGTTTAGCAATATAAGCATTTTTTGGGGGACAGACTCCTATTGTTTAGCCATAAGTATGGCACTAAGCTGCCCCCCCGTCAGTTGGCTCATTCCAATGATGATGCTGTAGAGCCAATGAATACGTCACTCTTCAGGCGCCTGTTGTGCAGATCGCCTATACACGTAATCTTTCCAAAAAATGCCGTCGCACCTAAGCCGAGCAGGACGCTTGCCTAAATGTCCATAGTAGCTACAATGGACACACTAAATCCCTGTTTCAAGAGGTATGGAAATGAAAGTCATGACAGCCCGCGACGCCAAAAACCACTTCGGCGAGTTCCTCGATTCGGCCCGGCGCGAGCCCGTAGTCGTTACCAAGAACGACCGCCCGGTCGGTATCATGATCTCTCTCGAAGACGCCAAAGACACTCTCTTCGCCGATTTCTTCATCGACAAGGAGTCCGGTTACGAGGAATGGCTGTTCGGGAAAGTTTCGAAGACCATGGATCGCGTAACCTCCGGTACGACGGCGCTGCACGAGCACACCGACGCGATGGCCCTCATGAAAGACCGCCTGGAAGCCCGCATCCGTAAATCCGCATAACCATGCGGATACTATGGACCGACGAGGCCTTGGGAGACCTTGAGGAAATTCTCGCCTATTACTATCTGAAAGCCAGCCCGAGGGTGGCAGAAGTGGTGGAAAAGAGGATCGTCGGAGAAATCGAATCGCTCCCGCCCTATCCGGAACGGATCCGCGAAAGCGACCGAATTCCCGGTGCCCGCGAATTGGTGGTCAACAAGCTCCCGTACATCATTTTCGTCCAAATCCGCAACGACGCGATCGTCGTGCTCAACGTGGTCCACACGAAGAGGCAATTCCCCAGCTAACCTGAGCGAGCGCGATACTCGTACATAAAGACTACGGCCTTGTTTTTCAAGTCTCGATCTCCTAACTCACCGCACTAACTCACCGCATTCATTCAGGGACAGACTCCTATTGTTTAGCCATAAGTACGGCACTAAGCTGAGACCTCCGCCAGTTTGGCTCATTCCAATGATGTGTGCTGTAGAGCCAATGAATACGCCACTCTTCAGACACCTGTTGTGGAGATCGACTATGCACGCGGCTTGCGTGGGAACAGGCTTGATCCATGTTCAAAAACAACCGGGAACAACCCACGGTTTCTGCCTTAAGAGCTAATGTTTTTTTGGCGGAAATTCTCAGCCGAGAGCATGCGTCGAGTAAGCGCTTATCGCGCGTCCAGAGTTTTGAGCTCTGAGTAAGAAGTGTCGAAGCCAAAAGGTGGCGGTCTGCATAGTGGTGTCTCGGCGACTGGCGCGGTTAGTCCGTTTGGGTCGAACACATACGGAACTCGAAGCGACAGCGTTCTTTACTGCCGCAGAGTGGAAAGAAGCGTACATCGCAGGCCAAGAAACAAATCCTGAAATCACCGCCTACGTTGCGCGAATTGATCAGGCAAATCGCCGTACTCGAGGTTTCCTCTCCAGGAAAATTGACGGCGATCCCGGTATTAAGACCCTATGGCTGCGCAATACACTTGAAATAACAAGGCGCAATAAACTATATTTCACATGACATGATAGACTTTAATTAATAAGACAGATTAAACGTGAGAGCTAGATATGGCCGCGCCAAATCAAAAGTTGGCTGAATCGCTGAGTGTGCTGCGCCAAGCTCAGTCAGGGGGCAAGCGTGTTTTCCAAAGTAAGGATTTCTCACGCACTCACCGTGAACGCTTGGTCTCAAGTGGTTTCCTGAAGGAGGTCGTCAAAGGCTGGTACATCCTTTCTCGCCCTAACGAACTGGACGGTGATTCAACGGCTTGGTACGCGTCATTTTTCGAGTTCGTCGTGGCTTACTGTTCTGTGCGATTTGGCGATGACTGGCATTTGTCCCCAGAAGCATCTTTGATGCGCTACGCCGGGAACACAACAGTGCCTCGACAGGTTTTGGTGCATGCAAAACGGGGAGCAAACAACAACTTGGCGCTAAAGTTTGACACGTCGATTTTTGACTATCAAATTAAAGAAATGCCCGCACCGGATGACCTCGTGTCACAAAATGGGTTGCGCTTGTTATCACTCCCGGCTGCTTTGGTGCGTATTTCTCCAACATTTTTTATCGGGAAATCGCTGGATATGCATGTGGTGCTTTCCCAAGTGAAGGATATTTCCGAAGTGCTGTCCAAGTTGCTTGACGGTGGGCACACCGTTGTTGCAGGGCGTATTGCTGGCGCATTTCGAGCCATTGGACGCCCAGACGATGCCGACCGCATCGTTCGAACCATGCGCCTCTCCGATTATGCGGTTACCGAGCAAAATCCATTCGACACGCCCATGGCAACCAGCGGCAATAGTGCAGAAGGGCCATGTTCCTTACGGGTCCGGTTAATGTGGGAAATGATGCGCGAGCAAATTTTAACTGTTTTCCCCAAAGCTCCTGGGCTGCCTGTTGATATCAGACCTTATATCGCAGATATCAATGATAGGCATGTGGAGGATTCATATCACTCATTGTCTATCGAAGGTTACCGCGTAAGCGAGGAACTCATAGCCAAGATTGCATCTGGAGTATGGAATCCAGCAGAAAGTGAAACTGACAAGAATGACCGTAATGCACTTGCTGCAAAGGGATATCACCAAGCTTTTGAACAAGTTCGAAATAGTGTCACACGCATTTTGAGCAAAGAAGAACCCGGTCAAGTAGCAAAACGGGACCACCATGAATGGTACATGCAGCTATTTGGACCATCGGTCAAAGCGGGCATCCTTGAAGCGAAGCATCTCGCTGGCTACCGTTCCTGGCCTGTTTTTATTCGGAATGCCCGGCATGTCCCGCCTTCACCGGAGTCTGTACGTGATGCCATGCCGACATTGTTTGACCTATTAACGAACGAACAAGAACCGGCGGTCAGAGGAATTATGGGCCATTTCATTTTTGTCTATATCCACCCGTATATGGATGGCAATGGCCGCATGGGGCGGTTCATGATGAATGCCATGCTTGCGTCGGGGGGCTATCCGTGGACAGTCATTAAGGTCACCGACAGGAACAGTTATATGCTGGCGCTGGAACAGGCCAGTGTGCATGGAAATATTATTCCCTTCTCTGAATTCGTGGGAAATTGCGTAAAACAACAAATGGAAAAATCGTGACAACTGTACCACCGCCGGGGAGTGATACATTCCGGCCGCCGCGAGCCAGCAGGAAGAAATTATTTTTTGCCGGGATTAACGCCGCTAATTGGGTGCCGGCACATTTAATGTGTTGTGTTGGCGGAAATGCCTAGTCGAGAGCATGCGTCGAGTAAGCGTTTATCGCGCGTCCAGAGTTTTGAGCTCTGAGTAAGAAGTGTCGCCGCCAACAGGTGCGCGTCGATGTAGCCAATGCCGATACCGGAAAGGCTCTTTTCCCCAATGAAACGAAGAACTTCACTCTCGGTAGCCACGCGAGCCTGCGGCAAGTCCTGCAACGCACTCAGCACCACGTCACGGTTGCGAAGATTGCCCAAGGCAAGTTCACCGGTCACGAAAGGATGGGCCAGCACCAAGCCGTCGCCGAGCAGGCGGGCCAGCCTTTCATCACCCGCTCGCAAATGATCAATCCAAATGGAAGTGTCAACCAAAATCATGCAGACTCTGCCTGGCGTCTTGGCACGTCGTTCAACATTGGCTCAGACCCGCCCAAAAGTGCGAGCCGCTTTGCGCTCTCGCGCTGTATCAAAGCCCGGAGGGCCTCACGTACTAATGCGGCTTTTTCGGTAACCCCGGTTAATGCCTCCGCTTTGGCAAGCAAATCATCATCAAGTGCAATTGTTGTTCGCATCGCAGCTTCCTTTGAATAGAAGCATTAATTCTAGCATCTAATGATGTTGTGTAAAGTGCCTTAAATCTCCCTTACACGCCATCTTCGTCGGCGCTTTAAATACTTAGGTAGAGTAGAGAGCAGGCTTTCGCCTGGACGCCACGGAATTTTCGCCCTCACCGAACACTGCCCGTATGGTCGCGTGTTGCCCTGTCAGCAGCAGGAAAAGCTCCCAGGAGGCCAGCGAAATTGTGCGACGGTTAGGGTTCCCAACGGGCAACTCATAGGCCGCCCAAGTCTTGTAGGGAACCTTTTTGGCAGGTGAAACCAATTCGGCTGCTTGGGCCTGGGTTAGTCCAGCCCGTTCTCTGGCAGTTCGAACCTCGTCAGGACCGGGTTGCGATACCCGACTGGTGATAGGTGGAATCAATTCGGTCAAGGCTCGAAGCTGCTATTGCGAGACCGAAGAAGCGGATCAGGAATGGCCTCTCGCGCCCAGGCCGGGAGATTATTGGCTAGGTGCTTTACTCTGCCATTCTCAACCGAAAGCAGCTGCCGCCGCTTTTCACCTGTGTTATTGAGCACGAACACGCGATTCGCCAAGTCAAACGCACGGGTCAGGTTTGAAAGGCTTCTTGCGTAGCGTCGCACAACATCTTGCGGTGGCACGGCATGTCCGCCGCTTTCCACTCGCTCGGCGATACGAGCCTGACAGAGCGCCAATGTATCTACGCATACAAAAACCACACTGATCTTGTAACCCGCACTAGCGGCTCGCTGCATCAGCAATAATTCACGGTTGCCTGAAAAGGTTGTATCCAGGCCGAAATCTTCTCCAGCGGCCAGCAATCGTTCTTGCTCCGTTACAGCCGCTTTCCCTGCCTGAATTGGGCTAAGTTGCTTCAACGCAGCAATGGCATCTGGAGAAACAACAGGGATACGTGGCGCAAGCCAGCGGTCGGCAATTGTTGTTTTGCCTGCACCGTTTGGCCCGGCCACAATCCAAAGCTGCGGCATCAGATGTCCCGGATGACAGAGATTTTGCCGTCCTCACTGACCGACACAAGCTGCTTTCGGCCGTCCGGGTATTTCTTCACCAAGCCGTCCGGATACGCGGAATCACCGTAGTAAATTGGACGCCCGGCTGCAAGGTGTTGTTGTGCAGCCAGCCCATCGTCATCGGTGATCGCCTTTTCAAGATCAACGGACGACAGGAAAATTTCGTTCGTTACAGCAGCGTCAGTGGAAAGCATGGCACGTCCTTTCATCTGGCTTCCAAGGTACATTGTACGGTGGCCGCTGACCTATTGCAGCGGCCAGCGAGTAGGTTATGCGTCCAACTGAATGGGTGCTATTACACGATCTCACGGCACGGCCTTTACCTTCGCCAGCGGTACGAACGAGATCAGTCCGCACGGTGGACAATAGACACGCTGAGTCTATTTGTCAAGCGCATACCAGAGACTTACAATTCACCCCCTTTCGACTGAAGCGCAGCATGCCCGTCAAGAACATTTAGGGACAGACTCCTATTGTTTAGCCATAAGTATGGCACTAAGCTGAAACCCCCGCCGGTTGGCTCATTCCAATGATGTGTGCTGTAGAGCCAATGAATACGCCACTCTTCAGGTGCCTGTTGTGCAGATCGCCTATACATGCGGCTTGCGTGGCAATAGGCTTGATCCACACTCCCCGTCTCACATCCAATTGCGGTTTGATCTTCTCGCTCGTCACCCTGGCTTTCACCGGGGTCTAGCTCGTCTATATCATTATTGTTGACATGGATATCATAGGTACGAACTGAATTCCGGGCTCTGTACCCCAAGGGTATTTCCTTCGGGGCACACTTCCTTCGTTCGCTTTCGCCGGAATGAGCGCGAAGCCTGGCCTCGGGCTACGATCCTGGATGCCTGTACCAATTAATTCACAGCCTCTGAGTTGAAAAACGGACGGAATCGTCCGATAATAATCAAATGACTGGGAATGAAATTTATCCGCAAGATAAAAGCACTTGGCAAGCACCGCGACATCGTGGTGCGTCTTGATGCCTCTCGGGGGAATGGTAGTCACCAAACACTCTATTTCGGGAGTGCTTTCACGATAGTCCGCAATCCAAAAGACGAACTGAAGACGGGCACCTTTCATGCGATGTGTTCTCAACTTGGCATCAAGCCATCCGATCTTTGAGGTGTTAAATGGAACGATTTGAATATGCCGTAATACTGACGCCTGCCGATGAAGGTGGGTTCGTGGTCACTTGCCGCGATCTGCCGCAGCTTGTAACTCAAGGCGAAGATGTTGCCGATGCCCTATCAGAAGCTTCTGACGCAATGGATGAAGTATTCGCGGCCTATATGCAGGGAAAACTTCAATTTCCAGCGCCGAGCAAGGCTCGCGGTGGTGAGTATCAAGTTGCCCCGCCTGCCGCGACGGTGGCAAAAGCTGCTCTCTATGTCGCCATGAAGGAAGCACACGTCACGAACGTTCAACTTGCAAAGCAACTCGGCGTGGATGAAAAAGAAGTCCGCCGTCTCCTTGACCCACACTATGCGTCAAAGCTGCCGCGTATTGCGCAAGCAGTGGCAATTTTGGGAAAACGACTTGTGATCGGACTGGAATCCGCTTGAGGTGGTGTGTGACAAAAGAGAATACAAATCAAATGGGTGAATAACCGGGGACACGGTTTCTGCCTTGAGAGCGACTATTCATGCGGTTCTTCAAGGCAATGCCTGTAGATCGCCTATGCATGAGTGCTGCACGATGGAATTACGTATTGGGTGAGATTAACGCTGAAAATTGGATGCCGAAACATTCAATACGTTGTGCTGGCGGGAATGCCCAGTCGAGAGCATGAGTCGATGTAGCCAATGCCGATACCGGAAAGGCTCTTTTCTCCAATGCAACGCTGGCTGTAGCCAAATCATTTCCCCTTAACCAGGAATTCATGCAATGAGAGGTTAATGAGCCACTTGCAATCTGCAGGCTGCGAGGAACAGCGCTTGTCAGCGCCCAACCGGCGGCGGTGGTGCATAGTCCGGAGGCGGCGGCGGGTAGTAGCCAGGCGACGGTGCCGGCGATAGGTAGGAAGGGGCCTGAGGCCGACTCCTCATCGGTGCACCATAAACCGGCACCTGTTCGCCCTTGGCGTACATGCACTGGATGTAGGCGTTGTCGTACTGCCGCTGGGTTGCGTAGGCGGAACTCTGGGCGGCGCCGGTGCCGGCCATGCTGCCTACCAGCAACCCGGTACCGGCGCCAACGCCGGCCCCTTGTTGCCCGCCAATGGCGGCACCAGCAATGGCCCCGACCACGGTGCCGATAGCGGCGCTGCGCACGCCGGCATCGACTGCGGCCTGGTTCGCGCCGGCACCGCCTGACTGGTACTGAGCGTACTGGCGGCACTCGGCGTCGTCGCTGCGGAACTGCTCGAAGCTCTTGCCGCTGCCCGGCAGTGCCATAACGCTGGGGCCGGTCGGCACGGTGGCGCATCCGGCCAGAAATAGCAGGGGGAACACCGTAGCAAGAGTAATAGCGGATGTTTTCATGGCGACAAGTCCTTGTTCAGATTCCTCGTTCAGATCAAAACTGGCCCGGCGGCTGCGGGAATACCTTCTGCCAACCGCTGCGGCATTCCTTGACGTAAGGGTAATAGCCCTTTGCCGCAGCGCAGTAGTACCAGTAATTGACCGGTGCAGATGGCGCAGGCGGTGCAACTGCTGGCGCAGGCTGCTGTTCGATATACACCGGCGGCGCCAGACGTTCGACCAGGACGGGCGGATAATATTGGGGATAGTAGGGGGAGTAGTAGTAGGGTGGCGGCGGGTAGTACGATGGCCCCCAGTATGGAGCAATTACCACGCCGAAACGAGTTCGATGGCCCCGGTGGTCGGCCCAGGCGTTGCCAACGCTGAACGTACCCAGGAGCAACAACGCAATGATCAATCTGCTTGTTTTCATGGCACACCTCGTTTTCTTGCGACACCAGCAACCGGGTCTTCGACCGCCAACCCGCCTTGGCCAAGAAGAAATATTAAACGCCTTGCGCCGAAAGGAACACTTTCAATTGCAATGCATTTTGTAACGAATTGTTAATCCTGAAAAAGCAGTTTGACGTGATGCCAATGCCGGTAGCCCTTATCCCCGGCCCTTCTCCCGGCTCTGCACCCCAAGGGTATTTCCTGCGGGGCACATTTCCTTTGGTCACAGGGAGGGCAGGGTAAATTTGTTCTTCCCGCTAACTCATTAATTTACCGTCATTCCGGGCTTGACCCGGAATCTGACTGCAGGGAATGCAGAGCCAGTTCATTAATCACAAGCAGGTCTTTTAAGATCTTGATCAGATGGAGGAATCTGGATTCCGGGTCAAGCCCGGAATGACGGTAAATCACCGCCTGCTGAGCGTGGAAGCCAGCGGCGGCGTGAGCGTTATCGCCGCGGCCCGCAAGAATCTCGAAAACATCACGGTCGCGCTCCGCCAGTCTTAGCAGGCGTAGCGCCTCCTCAAACTGCGGCGTCATACAACACGCGGCCTTCGTGGTGTGCGCGATGAGGCATCGTACCCTTGACCTGCCTGCGCCGCTCAAAATCGCGGCGTGACAACAGGAGCAAGTCGACCCCTGTCGTCAGCCCTCCCAGGGCACCCCGTAGCCGCATATACTCACCGGCCTTGTCATCCAGGGATTCTTCCACGACCAACAAATCGAGATCGGAGGCTTCGTCGGCATTGCCGCGGGCGTAGGAGCCGAAGAGAATGATGCACGCTGGCTGGCTGGCCACGCTTGCCAGTCGGTGTGCCGCTTCCTGAATCGCATTTTCGTCGAGCACGGAAAACTCCTTGTCGTTGTGCTCAGCAAGGTGGGCAATATGTTGAATCTATTGTATCGGCAGCACGGCACAAAGGGTGAAGGCACTGATCGTGACACTCGACTTGTCGAACACTTCTCGATATTCACAAATCACGATTCACCAGCACGCCCACATACCCGCGCCGGCCACGCTTGAGCCGTTTCTGAAGCCGGCGCTCGGCCTCACGCCGGGTCGTACAGCCATCGTCAAGAAAGGCATTACACGCCGCCCAACGTCCTTCCGGCGTGCGCAGCGCCGCTACGGTTCGACCTCCATCGACGTAGGCCACGACGCAAATGACTTCTTCGCTGCGCCAGGATGCGGCAACCAGATCCATCGCCTCGTCGCGTGGCACGCACAGGGCGACCAAGGCGTCAATCGGCGAGTCGCACTCGACGCAGAGGATGGCCGGGAAGAAACTGATACCGGTGCTCGATTGGGGTCGATTATCTTGTGTCAGGACAGGTTCTCAAGCTTCGTCGCATCCAACTTCAAGTTCGGCAAGCTGCCGACTCAGAGTTTGTCAAAAAATGCCTGAACCCAGCGCAGCGGCGCAAGCACTGCGACGACCAGAGATAACAAAGGCGTCGAAATACTTGCATGCTTCCCCCACTGTGCCCTTTTCAATGCCTCGGCGGATAGATCGTCTTCCAGTCGTTTTTCATATCGACTATGGTCCAGCCTTTCGCCTGCGCCTCGTCGAGCGCCTTGTCGAGGTGGCCGATGAGGGATTGGCGGTCATAGACAAACTCGCGCTCGCCGTCGGTGTGGTGCACCAGCAGCGCGAAGCGAGCGCCACTGCCTGCCATGGTCCATTCGAGCATTTGCTGGTCGCCGTCGGAATTGCCGAAGGCGGCGATGGGGCGACGCCCAATGTACTGCTGGATGCCGACAGGCTTACCGGCATTGTCGTCAACAAAATTTACTTCAGGCAAGCGCACCAGCACCGGCTTGCCGTCACGGAATTCGAAATTCAGCTTGATGCTGCTGCCGACGACCTGTTCGGGCGGAATGCCATAAACCTTTTCTGTCCACGGCCGCATGAAATCGATGCCACCACCAGAGACGATGAATGTCTTGAAGCCGTTGGCCCGCAGATAGGTGAGCAATTCCAGCATCGGCTGATACACCATTTCGGTATAAGGACGCTTGGTAATCGGGTGTCGTGCCGTGGCGATCCAATCCTTGACGATCGCATCGAACTCCTCGCTGGTCATCCCGGCATGGGTCGCCATGAGGATTTCCGCCAGGGATTTCGCGCCACCGGCAAGCGCACCTTTCACATCGCCCTTGAGCAATGAGGCGAAGGGTTCCGTATCCTTCCATTCGGGATGCAGGGGTGCAAGTGCCTT
Source organism: Propionivibrio sp. (assembly GCF_049316945.1). Classification (GTDB taxonomy): domain Bacteria; phylum Pseudomonadota; class Gammaproteobacteria; order Burkholderiales; family Rhodocyclaceae; genus Propionivibrio. Next base: position 21,996 of record NZ_JBMOJE010000061.1, read on the forward strand.
GACGCGGTCGATCGAGAAAAGGAGTTGGAAATACATCGGCTGTTCGGCCCACAGCGTTCCGTCGTTGTCGAAGGTGGCGATGCGCTCGGACTTGGGCACGAAATCCTTGCCGCCGGGGGTACTCACGCGCTTGACGAAGGCAACGATGGATTGCTTGGTCTGGCCGTCGTTCCAGGAGGGCAGCGGGTCGGCGGCCTGGACAGCCGGGCTTGTCAAAGCCAGCGCCCAAACGAGCAGCAGCGCTATCAGGTTTCTTGCGTTAGTGGTTTTCATATTTTCCCCGTGATTTTTCCAGAAACGTCCGTGTGCGCCCAGAATACATCACGCCGTGCGCAATGATCGTGTGGGGGCGTGTTTATTCCCTGATCTGCGCCCGGAATAACGGTCGGCCGCAGAGGGTCAAGTGTGGGCGCTGACAGGCCGCCCACAAGTTCGCTTGTTCTTTGAAGAAACGTCGAAGCCGGGCTGGACAGTCATCAGCAGGAAGAACGATTGGCAGTCGCAGATTGGAAGTCGTATATTGACGTTGGCGCAGCGATTCAGATTAATTACCAGAGAGGGAACAACATGAAACAAGGCAAGATTCCGTTTGTATTCGGCTCCGCATTGCTCGCAGCCGGGATGCTCTTCAGCGGCGGCGTCGCTGTTGCTCAGGACAAACCGTTGGCGCCTCCATCCGCGCGGGAGATCAAGGACGCGCGCGCACTCGATTTGCTGAAGAACATGAGCGGCAAGCTGACCAAGGCAAAAACCCTCAGCTTCAAGGTGCGTGGCCTGGTTCCCTTTGCCTCCCCCACCGGGCAATACATCAGCCTTTTCGCCTCATCTCGCGTAGTGATGCAACGACCCGACAAATTGTTCGTCGAGTCGCGTGGCGACCTGTTCCCGAACGATCTTTACTTCGATGGAAAAGCAGTAACCACGATTGAGCACAGCAGGAAGTTCTACACGCAGAAGGAAGCATCGGGCAACACCATCGATGCGTTGATCGAGAACAAGCATCCGGGCACGGACGTTCTGGCGATCTTCGCCGAGATGCTCGTCTCCGATCCCTATTCGACCCTCACCAGGGATCTTTCGAGCGCGCTCTGGGTTGGGCAATCGATCGTTGGCGGCGTCAAAACCGATCACCTGGCTTTTACCGGCAAAGGCCTCGATTGGGAGATATGGATTGGCGAGCGGGACAAACTGCCGGTCATGATGGTCGTCTCGCACCGCGAGGGCGAGCGGCAGCCGACCTTTACCGTGGAGTTCTCGGACTGGAAGCTTGATGCGCCGATCCCGGCCAATACGTTCAACGCCACCATTCCGAAAGACGCTGTGAAGCTCGAATTCAAGCCGCAAGATCTGTCGCAAGCCAAGTGAGTGGTCAAAGGAGAAATGACATGAAAAACAGAATGAAACAATTGAAGGCTTTTACGCTCGGAATCGCGGTGCTAGCCAGCCTGCTCGCACCGCTTCAGGAGGCCAACGCCTGGGTTGCCGCTGGCCGCGGCTACGGCGGACGCGGGTTCGTTGCGGCCGGCGGCGGGTACCATGGCGGCTATTACGGCGGCTACCATGGCGGTGGTTGCTACGGATGTGGCGCCGCGGCTGGCGCAGTTGCCGGGCTGGCTGTCGGGGCCATGGCCGGAGCAGCGATCGCCGACGCTTCACGTCCCGCCACGGTCTATGTTCAGCAACCCGCCGTGGTTGTCGAGCAGCCAGTTTATCAATCCGCAGGTAATCTGCCGATCGGAACCCAGTTCGCGGTGCTGCCTTCCGGCTCTCGCAGCATGGTGGTAAACGGCGTCAACTTTTATCAGAACGGGCCAAATTGGTACAAGCCGTATTTCGGGTCAAACGGTGTGTATTACGAGGTTGTAACAGCGCCATAACGAGATTCTTCGCTGCAGCGATTTATAAACACATGGCTGGAGAGCCAGTATTCATGCGGCTCTCCAGAGCATGGCCTGTAGATTGCCTATTCATGCGCTACGCAGCAGGTACTCTTGGGGACGCCCCGCCACCATCAACAGCATGGTTTCCTCCTGCCCATTAAGCGTGAACGAGCTCGGGATGATTAAGGCTGAACGTTCGATCAGGCTTTGTTCTGCGTAAACGATGCGGTTCATTTCGAGGCCTTTGAACTAATCGGCAAGGCTGATGTCATGGATTTTAGCATGTTGTCTAAATGCTTGAGATTGCTGCTGGCGGCCTGAAATTCCAATAAACCTAGAAAAGACAGTTCACCACAGCGAACACGGCGAACACAACGGAAAAACAATGACTTGCAATGTTTTCATGACTCACCCTTTGGGTTAGCCATGAAATCCTGAAAAACTGAGGCTTTTCGCTGTGCCCGCCGTGTCGCCGTGGTTTGAACTGCGGTTTTTTAGGATAAATACATGTAGTTGAGTGCACCCATGGCGATCAGGCTTTTCTTTTTTCACAAGTGGAGGTAATCGAAATGAAGTCAAACAACACACTACTTGCACTATCGGCTTTCGGACTTGTTCTAGCTGGCTGCGCGACCGATCAACAGTTACTGGCTAGCGACCAAGGGAACGCGATGAATGCGGCTGTACGTCGCGGACAATTTGATTTGTCTTGCCCCGCAGCGACAGGAACGATGCTTTCAAATACACTTCTCCAGCCCGCGCTCTGGAATGGTATCGAACGCGCCGAATATACGGTTGGCGTTCAGGGCTGCGGAAAGAAATCGACTTATATCGTTGTTTGCCAGGTGGGATCAACCAGTTGCGTTGCCGTTTCAGGAAGAAACCAGGCCTTCACGCAGTAATTGTTTGCACAGGCATTTAGCCAGCTATTAATCGCAACACATAACGGAGGACTCATGTTCCAGAAAATCGCATCCTACCTCTCGGCATTCTTACTTGCCGTATTCCTCTCCGCCTGCGCCACACCCGGGCCTCAACCCGGTGAAATGGACATTCGATCGGGCGTCATCGAAGAAATCACCCTGGTTCAACTGCAAAGCAACCAGCATGCGGGCATCGGTGCGGTGGTTGGGGGCATTGCCGGCCTCGGGCTCGGCAGCCTGATCGGTGGCGGCTCCGGGCGCGATGTCGCCATGGTGCTGGGAACTATCGGCGGCGCCTACGCCGGAAATGAAGTCCAGAAGAAATACGACCAGCCGGTCCAGGGCCAGCAAATCATTGTCCGCACCAGCAACGGGGTACTGATTTCTGTGACGCAAGCCATCAATCAAAATTTGTACAAGGGCCAGCGGGTGTATGTCGAAGGCAACGGCGACGGCGCACGCGTCGTTCCTCGTTAATTCTGAATAGCTCTATTTCGAGGGACAGATTACACGCATGTAGATTCTGCAATTGAGCAATGCGCCCCCTGAGTGAGATGGTAAAGGTTGCGCTTCTGTGATTGCCACGGCAACGGGGGAAGTGCCTCGCGTTAAAGAATGTTTACGCGGTTCTTTCCTGCTTTTTTAGCCGCATACATCGCCTCATCTGCTCGTTTGGTTACGCTCGCCTGCGTGTCATCGCGCCGGAAATCGGTCACGCCTGCACTGAAGGTGATCAGTACCTTTTCGTTGTCGTGCAGAAAGAAGCGTTTGGTGAGTTCGCGTTGCAGGCGGGCGATTGCTTTTTTGGCATCATCGATCGGTGTATCGGGCAGGATGATGAGGAATTCTTCTCCGCCAAATCGGGAAAGGGTGTCTTGCGGACGGAGTGTTTCCCGAATTACGGTGACCAGATGGATGAGCGCGGCATCTCCGGCATCATGACCGAGCGTATCGTTGAGCTTCTTGAAATTGTCAATATCGAGCATGGCAATACAGAAGATCGATTGGCGCCGTTGGGCGCGTGCCGACTCTTTGGCGAAGGTTTCTTCAAGGCCACGACGATTCAGGGCGCCGGTCAACTGGTCGTGGCGGACCAGATTGCTCGTTTTGTCGAGTTCTCCTTGAAGTTTATTGATCTGTTTTTCGGCTTCTTCAACCCGCTGTTTGGAAGCGCGCAGATCGTCGCGTGAACGCTGGGCGTTGATCTGGATGATGCGCGTCTCACTGATGACTTCGGCGAGCACATCTTCCAGTTGGGTGATGTCTTCAGCCTTGCTGATTTTTGCGACACAGATTTCAATTTTGTCGTGGTAATCAGAGGTGGAATCGGCAAATTCAGACAGGTGATCGACGAATCCGGCCAACATATGCTTTAGCGCCTCCTTGGCTTCGATCAGGCTGTGCTTGAGCTGGCTTTGCTTGAATATGACGTCCTTGAGACGGTGCTCGGCATCGTGGAGGGTGCGGAGATTCATGGGTTGCGCGACAATTTCGCGCACAATTGAGATCTGCCCGTTCAACCAATGATCATCGACCACCAGTTCGCTGACATTCTCGATCATGAGTTGTAGCAGTTTGAGCAAGCCGCTACGCAGTTCATTGCGATCCTCAGCCAGAAATTCCAGGCGGAAGGCAAAGCGCTTGATGTCGGCGAGCAACTGATCCATGACCTTGACGCTGGATGCGTTGCGCACAGCCGAGGCAAGCGTTTTGGCCTGAGCAGCCAACTCGGGCTCGTCATCGAGCTGTGTTGCGACGACCACCTCCAGCGTGTAGGCAAACAGGCTTCGCAGCTCGGGCAGCAACTCGGAGGCGCGGCTAACCGGTGCAGTGGTGACTAGGGAGGTTGCGGTCACTGGCGCTTCTGCCCGGGCGTCTATTGCGCCGTCAACCAGTGCCATATCGTCATGCTCTGCGCTGTTCAGTGACCAAGATTTGATCAGGCTTTGCAGCCTGCCGAACAGGATTTCGCTGTTCTTGGAGGCGCTTGCAAGAACATGCTCAAGAGATTCACGTTTGCGCGCGGGCGTCAGGTTGGATTGCTTGGCTTCCCACTGGCGCAGGAATTCGGTGATCAGATCACTCCAGCCAAGTTCCGATTCTGTGCTGTGCTCCTTGATGAATTCAGCCAGGGTTTTCTTGTAGTCCTCCCAGTTCTTCCCTTTGATGAACTGATCGAGTTGCCGCGAGAGACGCTGTTGGGCCGAGGTTTCTTTGGGGAGCGACAGCAGGAGTGCCTTCAGTTCGCTTTCGGGGAAGGCTGTAGCGGACTTTTCGACAACGCCGGAAATTTCGTTGTAAATGGCTCGATAATTGTCAGGCGATGGGGCCATGCGCCGCGTCATGAGCTGCTTCAACGTTTCACGGGCAATTTCGGATGGGTTGGAAAACGTTGCCATAATCTCTTGTGATCTATGTGGTGTGGTGTAAAGGACTGCAGATTGTTTGAAACTGGAATTCCTCCGACCGGATGCGACAGGAGTCCACTTCGGCTATAATTCGCGCCTCGACCGTCAGGTCTGCCCCCGTAGCATGAAGGTCGTGCAGTTGATTTGTAATCATCAGGTAGCGGTTCGATTCCGTTCGGGGGCACCAGCAAAAACAACGACTTAGGCCATTCTTCGGAGTGGCCTTTTTGCTTTCAGGCTTCCATGTAAGAGTTTTGTAAGAGTTCTCCATCAACGCCCCAAGTGTACACTTGCGTTGGTAGTGATCATACACGCCACAGGTATGCCACGATGCGCGAATTGATGCTCGGTCTGGCCGACTACTTCGCCTTCTACAACGGCGAACTGAGGGATCGTTTTATCCAATGCTGCCCCGCAAGCAAATTGCCATGATCGCACAACAAAAAAACACAGCGCCAGCCACCGTGGCATGACCAAAACATGCTCCTGGATATTGAATCTACCAATTGATGGGTATATTATGTTCAACCGTTGAACGTACCCAGGCTACCCGTTGTGCTGAGTGAAGACCTTCGTTACAAATTGCTGAAACTCCTCGCCGAAGAACCGCAGATCAGTCAGCGTGATCTGGCGGGCCGCTTGGCTATCAGCGTTGGCAAAACGAATTACTGCCTCAGCGCGCTGGTCGATATCGGGTTGGTGAAAATCAACAACTTTCGCAAGGCGGACAACAAGATAGCCTATGCCTACTTGCTGACCCCAAGAGGGATCGAAGAAAAATCAAAGGTTACGGTCAGCTTTCTGCAGCGAAAGATTCGCGAATATGGCGAACTGCAGGAAGAGATCGAAATGTTGCGGCAGGAAGTTCTGGCGACCGCTAGCGACGAATCACCGGCCTCCGCTGCCAGCCTGACTCAGCCGCTTGCTATCGGAGAGGCCAATTGATCCCGACGACAAAAAGTGCAGAACCGGACGAACAGTCCGGCTGGTATGTCGTTTATACCAAGCCACGCCAGGAAGCGCGTGCCTTGGAAAACCTGTGTAGCCAGGGATTCGACTGCTGCCTGCCCACGCTCAAAGTTGATCGCTTGCGTGCGGGGCGTCGCGTCATAATCGCCGAACCCTTGTTCCCGCGCTATCTTTTTGTTCACCTTGAGGCTGGCCGCAGTAACTGGTCGGCCATCCGCAGCACGCTTGGCGTCTCGCATCTGGTTCGCTTTGGTGGTGTGGCCGCGCGCATCCCGTCAGCACTTATCGCCGCATTGTCTGAGCAACCCGCGCAGAAGAAGGGTCTGTTTGATGTAGGTGAGCGCCTGAAAGTGATCGAAGGACCGTTTGTCGGGATCGAAGCGGAATTGCTGCGCCTGTATGAAGCCCCGGATGGCGAAGCGCGAGTGATGCTCCTGATGGAGATTCTGGCGAGGCCGCAGAAAATAAGCTTGCCAGCCAGCGCGGTGCGCAAGGCCGCCTAGCCGCAGTAATCCCGGAGGAATGTGCCGGACAGAGGGAACGTAGTACGCGTTTTTTGGAATGACGCTCAATCCAAGGGCGGTAGCGTGCCTGCCAGTCGGAAAACATGGGGTAGAACGTCGTTTGGCGTGCCTCACAGCGCATGCCTTAGCTAACACACCCTCCGCCAACGAATCTTTATAGCAACTGGCAAGCACGCGATGGACCCCCGTGATCACTGACCACACCAACCCGATGCAGAAACCCGAGCAGGACGCCAGCGGCGACCCCAACGACGACTACGACACCCCGTGGAAAGACGCCGTCACCCGCTACTTTCCAGAGTTCATCGCCTTCTACTTCCCTGACGTCCACCGCCAGATCGACTGGCCTCGCGGCCATGTCTTCCTCGACCAGGAACTAGCCCAGATCGTCAAAGATGCCGAACTCGGCAAGCGCCTCATCGACAAACTTGTGCGCGTCGCCACCCACGACGGCGACGAACAATGGGTCTACGTGCACATTGAAGTCCAGGGCGGTCACGACAGCAAATTTGCCGAACGCCTATTCACCTACAACTACCGGCTTTACGACAAATACCGGCGCCCCATTGCCAGCCTTGCCGTCCTCGCTGATGACCGCGAACACTGGAAACCCGAGCACTACGGCTACGAACTCTTCGGCTGCGCAGTCGGCATCCGCTTCCCCGTCGTCAAACTGCTTGATTACGAAGCAAGCACCGAAACGCTGCTCGACGACCCCAATCCCTTTGCCCTGGTCACCGCCGCGCAACTGCTCACCCGCCAAACCAAAGGTGACAACGAAAAGCGACTTGCGGCAAAATGGCGGCTAGCCAAGCTGCTCTACGAACGCAACTGGGACAAACAGCGAATCATCGACCTCTTCAGCGTCATCGACTGGATGATGCAAGTCCCGCCCGAACTGCAAAAACAACTCTGGCAAGACATCGAACAACTCGAAAGGAACCGCGCCATGCCCTACATCACCTCAGTAGAACGGATAGGTATCGAAAAAGGTATGCAACAAGGTATGCAACAAGGTATGCAACAAGGCATTCACCAAGGTGAAGCCACCGTGCTCGAACGTCAGCTCACCCGCCGCTTCGGCCCCCTAAGCCCCGAAACGCTCGACCGCCTGGCCAACGCCCCCCTTGACCAGCTTGAACACTGGGCCGACAACATCCTCGACGCCAAGTCGCTTGAAGACGTGTTCACCAATCACTAATCGATTACAGCGTCACAATCAAGTCCATGGATAGCCACCGCCCCGCAGCGCTTGGCTTGCAAGCCAAGGCTGATTTTCTGAGGGAAGCCAAGCACGTAGGGCGCAATAACCAAAGGGCATTGCGCCGAATGTTCGCGGGATCGGTGCAATGCGCACGGTAAATTTGTTCTACCGCTAACCCATTGATTTACTGATAGGGGTAGAGAAGGACTCTCGCCCTCCCCTCCCTCCGAACCGTGCGTGCGGTTCTCCCGCACACGGCTCTCC
>NZ_JBMOJE010000062.1:0-29836 GCF_049316945.1 Propionivibrio sp.
GGTGGCTCCATTAAGCCGCGATTCAAATGGCTCCATAGGGGCGCGAGATAACAACTCTTTCACAACGGCCATCGAACGCTGCTTGCAAGATACCCGCACCATCCACGCCAAGGCGCTCAATTCGCTATTGAGCCTGAACTTCCAAACCTTTCAGAAGGTTCAGTTATGACCGTTCAAAGTATATCTTTTGCGTGCTGAACGGCTGGAAATCGCCAGGGAACCCGAACAGCGTCGGAGTGGCCCCACCGGCGTTGGCACTGACGAGGAAACCTGTCCCCGGCGTACTGAAAACCACGCCGCGGGGCGAGGTTACGTTGAAGAAGTCGGCAAGCAACAGGTTCGGGTCGGCAAACCCCGCGGGCACACCATCCCAGTTGATCTCGCGGCGCAGGCCGCCAAAGGAACCGTTTGCTGCGGCGATTATTCCGCCACCGACCGCAGTGCGAAAAGCATCGCGCGTCGCAATGATCGTAGCAGCGTCGGGACCGGACACTTCGTAGGTGGCCAGCGTAGCCCAGGCAGACGGGGCCAACAGCGAGGCGGCGACCAAGCCCGCGAACTTGTAGGTTGAAGTCATCGTCGTTCTCCTCTAGTTAATGTGGAATTCGCTTCAGCGAAACCTCCAAAGACTCGCTGAGGGCTTGGGAGTGCACAGAACACGCAAAATTTACGCCAGATAATTTTGTTCTTTTACAACATAGAGCTATGAAAATAGCGTGTGGTGAGTGACTGGAAAGTGTAAAGAATCTCGACAGTCATAATCGAAGTACAAGCGCGACCAGGAACTTAAGGCAGGAACTTAAGGGGTCAGCTATAAATTCTTTATGGAGAGATCATGCCGCCAAAAAAAAACAGAACCAATATTGCATTTTTTACCGAGATAAATGATTGCAATAGTGACCACTCAAGTTTCATACAAGGCCGCGCGTATTTTCGGCCCTGACGCGTAACGTGACGGAAGTGCTCCCCGCCGAACAGGTGAAACTTGGCGAATTGCTGCGCAAGGCCGGCGCCGGAGTCAGCTGAAAGGACGCGTTTCATTCGCCCAGCAAGTTGCGACACGGGCAGAAAATTCGTGGTGTCGTCGAATCCTTGCTCGCAGGTCACCGATCCGCATCTGTGCTGTGGTTTGGCGGGTACTTACTCAATCTCCCAGCCTGAACTCTCCATGCAGTTGTGCGACAACAAGCTACCGGCGCTGGGGAAAGGCTCTCCAGCCGTGTTCGTCTCCCCTCATATCGGTTGCCATACGCACCTGCAAAGCGGTACCGCAATGCCGGTTCGCCACTTGGCGAACTGATCGACGAGCGCCTCAGCCCGCATGGATAGTCGGTCTACAGGCTATTAGCCTGAAGAGTGCCGTATTTATTGGCTTGCCAGCCTGTATGGCTGTGGATCGCCTATTGACAAGGCTTGCGAGCCGGCATGGTTTAACTCTGTGCATCCCACGGGTTGAATGTTTCTACCGACAACCCTGCAAAATCCTTGACGTTCCGCGTCACCAGGATCAGGTCGTGCTCGATCGCCGTTGCCGCCAGTAAAGTGTCGATTGCCGGCAACGGTCTTCCCGCCATTGCTACCAAACGGCCCCATCGCTCAGCGACAGCACCGTCGATCGAGAGAATGCGTCCGGTAAAGAAAACCGGCAGATCGGTTTCAAGCCAATCCAGCAGCGTCTGCTTTTTCACCGGATTGTCGCAACCCTCAATGCCCTTCCGGATTTCTCCCAGCGTAAGTACGCTCAGATAAAGGCTTGCCGCCGGGCGCATGGCAAACCACTCCAGGACGTGCGAATCAGGGGCTTTTCGTCGGGGTTCCCGTGCAAGGTAATATCCTGCGGTTCTAGTTGAGCCTGTCTGACCAACTCCGGCATGCGAGCATGCGGTCGACCTGCACCGTTGCCGCGATGTCTAGCGGCACGCAGCATCGATCAGATGGCGGGCAATACTCACCGGGTCCGGCAGCAGTGGCAGGGCGCTGCGTGGAAACCATTGAGCCGCTTCGATTTCAAGTGGATCAGGGCTGATCGTCCCGCCCGCGTAGTCGGCAAGGAATGCCACCATCAGCGAATTGGGAAATGGCCACGACTGGCTTCGAAAATAGCGCAGATTGGTGATCTCGATCCCCACCTCTTCCCGCACTTCACGGGCTGCGCATTGTTCAAGGGATTCTCCGGCTTCAACAAACCCGGCCAGGGCGCTGAAAACTCCGGGCTTGAAATGCGGGCTGCGCGCCAGCAACAACTCATCGCTGCGCTGGATCACGACCATCACGGCAGGCGAAATTCTTGGGTAGGCCAGCAGGCCGCAGGCCGTACATGACATGGCAAACTCCTCCGATTTCATCCGTGTTGGAGTGCCGCAGCGGCCGCAATAGCGATGGTTTTTTTGCCAGTCCAGGAGTTGCGTGGCGCGTCCAGCCTGCGCAAAGGCCTCAGCACCAGCCAGCGCGAACAGGCGCCCTACCGTTATCAGTTCTCCCGTAACGTTTTCCGGGAGTCTGTCGACTTCGGCGGCGAAGCAAGGAAGCCCTTGCCATTCCCCAATCAACAGGGCGTCCCCGGGATTGCCGAAATCCGCTGCCCGACCATGCGGGAAAGGATTTCCCTGTGCCTTGTCAATTGCCGTGAGCAGTTGATTTCCGCAGCGAAGTAGCCAGTAGCTTGATTCGTCCATGCTGATTCCTGGTTTGACGTTGAAGGTGATTCCATTGATCCGCTTTCAACTCTTCAAGCCGGCGGAGTCTGACCCTATTGATTTTCCTATTGATTTTCTTGATTTTTACGCTGGGGAGTGGGTGCTGAGCCAGTCTTTCAAGGCGGCATCCATTCGCGTCTGCCAACCGTCGCCACTGGCCCTGAAACGCTCCACGACCTCTTGCGATAGGCGGATTGTGATGCGCTCTTTGGTGACGGCAGCCTTGGGTCGCCCGCGCAGTTTGGCCTGTAACGATTCCGGCAGCGCGTCAAAGCGAACGGACTGCTTGAACATCTCGTCAGTCCATTCGGGATTGTCGTTGTCAATCAACTCAGGTTTGGGTTTCTTGTTCATGCCGTATTACCTCGCGCTTATTCGCTTTACGAAAGCTGATGACTCGGATTCCGCTGGCCGTTTCGGTAAAGACCAGCGAATGCACCCGGCCAGCCAACAGCCCAAGTGCGGAGATTCGTACTTCGGGGTATGCCTTTCGGGCGTCAATCCAGATCACCGCCGACTGGAAATCAAAGCCCGCTGCCTTCTCGAAGCTCAAACCACGCAACTCGATGTTGCTGGCGCTTTTTTGCAGGGTCGTAAGTAATTTCCATGTGATTTATTGTATGCACACAATTGATAGCCGTCAACGAATCGATGGTGTCAGAATCCTTCGCTTGCGCGGTTTTCAGAGACGAGGAAACAGAAACCCGTGGCGTCCTCCTCCCGTTTTTTTTGAAGCTCACTGCATGCGTGGCATGACGTCCTGAAGTATCCGGTACGGTAGCGAAAACGGGGCCAGGCGTTCGAGGAAGTCGAGCATTTCGAGGGCCGGCGAGTTGCGGAAGAAGGTCGCCATCGGGGTATCCATCCAGATGCGGTCAGCGTGCAGCCAGGCTTCGTGCGGGGTATCGCCGATGCCGTCGTTGTTGCGGTCGAAGCCTTGATAGTCATCCCAGAAATTCCCACGCCAGACATTGGCGCTGGCGGTGCCCGAGGCGCTGATGGCTACCGTGCTCAGGTTGTTTTCGAAACGGTTGTCGAAGAAGCGATGGCCGCCGTCCTCGCCGTAGAAAAACGCGCCGATGATGTTGTGTGCGAAGCGATTGTTCCTGACCGTCAGCGTGCCGACGGCCTGCGGCGGGGCGTCGACCTTGATGCCGACGGCGCAGTGCAGCACTTCGTTGTTTTCGACCAGGGCATCGTTGCTTTCCTTGAACACGATGCCGCCACCACCGCCCGAGAGTGCGTGGGCGACGTGGTTTCCGCGCAGGATCAGGTCCGGCGAATAGAGCACGACAATGCCGGTGCTGGTGTAGGTAATGCGGTTGTTTTCGACCAGCAGACGCGGCGAAAAAATGATGTGCATGCCGTATCGGGCATCGGTCAAGCGGTTGCCGATGATCCGGTTATCCGGCGAGTTGGTAAAGGTCAGATCCCGGGCACGCTCGAAGTGATTGCCTTCGATGACGTTGTGTTGGCTGTACCAGAGCCGGATGGCGTCGCCACGCAGGCCGAGCGATAGATTCTTGCCGGTGATGTGGTTGCCCGAGATCCGCGAACGATTGACCTGCTTGAGGTGGATGCCGAACAGGACGTCATCGATCTCGTTGTCTTCGACGCGATGCTCGTCGCCTTCCAGAAGAATCCCGGCATCGATCCGGTCATGAGATTCGCCACTGCCGCTCAGGCGCAGGCCGCGCAGGGTCACGTTCTTGCCGGAGACGGAGAGCACGGTGCTTTGGCCATCACCGATGATAGTTGCCTGCCGTCCGCCATCGAGCGTCATCGGTTTGTTGATGGAGGCAGGGCCGGCATAGTTGCCGGGCGGCAGACGCAGCGTGCCGCCGGCCGGGGTGGCGTCGATCAGGGTTTGCAGAGAGGCTGGTTCGGCCGCCAGCGCCGGCATTGCAAGCAAGACGATCAGCCACAGCCATGAGCGCAGTGCGGGGAATCCAAAGCTCAGAGGCTGTGAAAATACACCTGGAAATCCACCGCAGAGGCGCAAAGGCGCAGAGAAAACGCAGAGGAACCCCATTGTTTTTAAGGGTTTTCTCTGCGTAACCTTTGCGACTTTGCGCCTCTGCGGTGGATTTTTGATTTTTTCACAGCCTCTCACGCTTCGACCTGTATGGCCAGTCAGGCCGGGTGGCTCCACGGCAGGGTCAGAATGATTGCCAGCAACAGGCCGTGCGTGCTGGCGGCGAGAATGGTCAGCTTCAGCGCCGGGGTGAGTTCGGCCGGCCGCCCGGCGCTGGACCAGAGCTGTCGTGCCGCCATGAAGCTGGCAACGGCCGGGAGCAGGGCGATCAACACCACGATGGGAAGCAGGCCAAGCAGCACCATCAACAGTAACCAGCCAAAGGCCAGCGCGGTAATCAGTACATAGCCCCAGCGGGCCCGGGCAAAACCCAGTTTTACCACCAGCGTGTTCTTGCCCGCTCCGGCATCGGCCTTCACGTCGGGAAACTGGTTGATGTACAGCACGTTGGCTACCAGCAGGGCAAAGCCGAGACCGGCGGCGACGGGGACGAAGGAAAAGGCGTGTCGCTGCACGAAGTCGCTGCCGATGACCACCAGCAACCAGCCGGCGGTGATGGCGAATTCGCCGAGGCCACGACTCTGCAATTTCAGCGGTGGCGCCGAATAGGCCCAGCCGACCACCAGGCCGGCCAGGCCGATCAGGATCAGTCCCGACGAACTGACGGCGGTCAGCCAGAGTCCCGCAGGAACCACCGCGGCCAGCAGCGAATAGCCGAAGATGCCGGTCGCGCGTAACGACAGGACGCCGTTCTGGATGCACCGGCTGCCGCCGGTGAAGGGAAACTGCCGCTCGGTGTTGGCCGCGTCACAGCCGGAAAGCGCGTCGTAGTAGTCGTTGATGACATTGGCGCCGGCATGCGCCACCAGGGCGAAGAAGAGCGTCGCCGTCGCCAGTAGCGGCCCGATGGCAATGCCTGAGTAAGCCGCCGAGGCCAGGCCGAGCAGACAGCCGACGAAGGTGACAGAAAGAAAGGCCGGTCGCGTCGCGGCAAAGTAACGCAGGAAGGTGTTTGGCAGCGCGTCCAGGGTCGGTTCCATTGGCTTGGGCATGGGTCGCTTTCTTGGTCTGGATCGTGGCTGTTCAGGCTAGGCCGCGAAAAGTTTCTGGAGTCTTGTTCTGGATAGCATGGCTGCAGCCCGCTTGGATAAACGATCTGCAAGGCATAGGGCTGAAGAGTGCCGTATTCATTGGTTTTTGAGAATGCCTGTTCATGGAACGCCTATTGGTGCGGGTCGCAGAGGTTGTTGGTTAGTGGTTAGTTGGCTGAAAAAAGATTCGTCATTCCGGGCTTGACCCGGAATCTAGTGGTGCACCTCTGGATTCCGGGTCAAGCCCGGAATGACGGGGGTTATATGATTCACCATGACGGCTAACAAGCATGGTCAAAATTATTTCAGCGCTTTTTCGATCGCCGCTTCCATTTCTGCCTTGGTCATTGCCCCGAGTTTTTTCGTCACCAGATTGCCGTTGCGGTCGATGACCACCGTGAACGGCAGGGCGGATTTGTCGTTACCCAGTGCCTGCATCAGTTCAATTCCCTTGCCGGCGCCGGTGAGCAGAACGCGGTAGTCGACGTCGTAAGCCTTGGCGAAATCGCGCACCGCCTCGCGGTATTGCGCATCTTCGATGGCCAGGCCGAGGATGACAATTCCCTTGTTGCGATATTTCGCGTCCATCTCGACCAGGTCGGGAATCTCCTTGCGGCAGGGGCCGCACCAGCGTGCCCAGAAATTGACCACCAGCGGCTTGTTACGCAGGGTCGAGAAGTTGACCGGCTTGTCATTGGTATCGGTGGCGACAAAGGCATAGAAGGGCGCGGCGACTGCTTCGGCCGCCGCCGTTAGCGGCAGCAGTCCGGCAAGAAGAGTCAGGAGAACGCGGAGGAGGGCGGGCATTAATGGTGCTCGGTCAGGGTAGATCGCTGTTCTTGAAGTTGAAGAAGCCAATGGCTGCAGACAGCGTGCCGAGCGCCACCGGATAAACCAGAGCATAGATTTTGAAGCCGGTTATTCCGAAAAGATCAAGGATGACGTAGGCCGACGGTCCGAGGACGATCAGTTGCGGGTCGAACAGCGCCAGTGCGGCGACGCGGAAAACCTGCAGCGGGTTGGCCAGGGCAATGGTCACGGCGATTTCCGGCGAGGTCCTCCCCTGGATCATCACGCCGAGCAGGATCAGGTCGAGGAACAGCAGCAGGGTCAGCCAGAGCATGAAAGCAGCGCCTTGCGCCACATCGGTCGAGCGGGCCAGCGTCGAGATGAGCATGGCCATGCCGAGGAAGCACCAGCCCATCGCTGCCAGCAGGGCGGTGTAGTAGAGGAACATGTCCCACGGCACGTCGATTCCCTGCGCCATTCCCCACAGCGCCGCACCGAGCATGGCGACGAAAACCGGCAGAAAGATGGTGACGTAACGCCCGAAAATCTTGCCCCAGAACCACGCCGCCAGCCCGACCGGCAGCGAGAGCAGGTATTCGAAGACGCCGGCCTCGCGATCGCCGGCCACCGAGCGGACGGTGGTAATCAGCACGAAAATCGGCAAGATAGCCATGGTCAGTTGAATGTAGGTTACCAGCAGGCGCGACAGCCCGATAAAGCCGAGCACGCGCGATTCGGTCAGCCCGAAGGCAAAGAGCAGCACGACGATACCGCCGAAGACCAGGCTGTAGATCAGGAACCAGCGCGCCCTGAGCGATTCGACGATATCCAGTTTGGCGGTCAGCCAGAGTTGTCTCATTGGGTTTTTCCTATTTTCCTTTCGCCAGCACCTGCTCGCTCATCGTGGAAAAATCCATCGAGCCAGCCTGTGGGTGGGCGACAGCGCCCTGGTTGTAGCCCATCGGCGAGGTCTTGGTAACGTAGTGGGCGGCGCGCGCCTCAAGCCAGCGAACCTCGTCACTCCGGCTGTCGAGGTCGGCGACCCACAGTCTGCTGGCCGCTTCCAGCATCCACGGATAAGCGGCGATCTTGTCGCGCATCCAGAAGACGGCGCAGCCGATATCGTCGAACTTGAACACCGTATTCTTGGCACCGCCAATCAACTCGGCAGCGAAACGACGGTCGGAAATGACCATGCTGCAGCGCACGCAGACATCGCGATCCCACTTGATCTCCTGCATGCCTGCAGGCAGATTCTGGCTTTTCCCGCACGCTGACAGCGCTGCGGCCAGCGGGGTCATGAGCAGGCCGAGGGCGATAAAATTTCGACGGTTCATTGTTCGACCTCGGAAATGGTGATGTTGCTGACCAGTGCCACGTAGCGCGAAATCATGCCGAGGAAGCGCAAGCGATCCGGTCCGGCGATCAGGCCCTGCCATTCCAGACCCTGGCCCGGAGTGGCGCTGATGTCGTTGAAGTTCCAGCCGCGGAGCGCCTTGATCAGGGCCGGTTCGGTGCGTTTGACGGAGATGCGGCAGGTCAGCTTGCCGGTGAGCGAGACATCGTCATCAACACGGTCGTCAAGCACCACCTTGCCCATGTCGAGCTCGATCACGCGATTGACCAGCGCCGATACCTCGTTGAGCCGGTGGCTGGAGATCAGCATGGTGGCGCTTTGCGCCCGTTCGGCCAGCAGCTCGAAGAAAATCTTGCGCGCTTCCGGGTCCAGATTGGCGGCCGGTTCGTCCATCACCAGCACTTTGGCATCGCGTCCCAAGGCGATGGCGATCAGCAGTTTCTGCTTCATGCCACCAGAGAGGCGAACAAACTGGCGATCCATGATCGGCGCCATGTCGAGGCCAAGCGTTCCGGTCAGGTCAAGAATGCGTTTTGGGTCGGTGCCGCACAGGTCGGCGGCAAAATTGATCAACTGGCCGACCGGCATTTTCAGCGGCGGCGGCAACTGAGGCACGAAGCCGATGCTGCCGAGAACCCTGGTGCGTTCGCGGCGCGGGCTGAGTCCTTCGATGCTCACGTCGCCGTCGAAGGTGTACTCGCCGAGCAGGCAGCGGATCAGCGTCGTTTTGCCCGCACCGTTCGAGCCGATCAGGGCAACCCGCTCGCCAAGACCGATCTCCAGGCTGATGCCGTCGAGGACGCGCGCACTGCGGAAGGTTTTGCTTACGTTCTGGAAAAGAATCATGCCGGGCAGTTTTCAGGTTGGTTTTCGAGTGAGTGAAGGAACATGGGAGCCAGCAAAACCAATAGTCAGGTAACTTGAACCAGATTAAAAACTTCGTCATTCCGGGCTTGACCCGGAATCCAGTAGTGCCCCGCAGAACTTACTTGGGGCATCCCTGGATTCCCGCCTACGCGGGAATGACGGAGGCTATTGTCGTAGCTGCATACTGAACAGCGATCAAGGTGGCGTTTCCTGCTCACAGCAATCTGGACAACCCCTTGACGTCAAATTTTAGCGAGCCCGTCGGGCAAGTATCCACGCACAGCCCGCAACGCGTGCAATCCGGGCCGATCGGCACTTCGGTATTCACCGCACGGCCCTTGATTACCGTGTCGAGCACATGCGGCACCAGGCAGACCTTGCGGCAGTCGCCTTCATGGAAGCAGCCATCGAGAGTGTACAAGATGCGCACCGGCGACAGGATGCCGACCACGCCGTAGGTCAGGCCAATCGGGCAGGCATAACGGCACCAGGCGCGGCGCGAAAAGAAGACTTCAAAGACCAGCAGCGCCAGTACCCATAGCAAGGCCACGCCGGCGCCATAAATCAGTGCCCGCGAAAGAATGCCGGTCGGCGAAATGGCTTCGAATACCGTGTAGCCGGTGCCGATGGCGAGCAGGGCGAAGAGAAACCAGGAGATGGTCCGCATGCGCCTGTCCATAGGCTGGTCGGTCACCAGTTTCTTCTTTACCAGATAGAGATGCAGCGACTCGGTCCATTCGGCCAGCAGGTGATAGGGGCACACCCAGGAGCAGAAAGTCCGTCCGCCGAGTAACAGCCAGATGACGAATACCGTTCCCGTGCCGATGACCAGGTTGATGATGATGTGTTTGTGCGCGAGCATCACCTGCAGCGCGGAATTGAGGTCGATCAGGTGGAAGCCTGCAAAGCGCGAGGCGGTGAGGGCGCCTTCAAGCAACTGGATGTCAAAGTGGAAGGAAACGACAAACAGCAGGTTGACCAGGATCAGCACCGCCCAGCGCCGGTTGCGCCAGGTGTTCTTGTGCTCGGCGTGGGCCCGGGCATGCAGTTTTTCGGCGATGAAATCGCGATTGCCGCGTTTGTAGAAGTGAATTTTTTGAGCAGCAGGGGCAATCGCCGCCGGCTTTTTCGGCTCGCGTCCGAACATCACCATGATCTGTTCGAAAAACCGGCGTTTCATGATGTTTTTCATGCTAAAAACCGCAGTTGGCAGCGATTAATCGACCGCAAATCCAGGTTTGATGCGTGTTTAGCCCTCACCCCAACCCTCTCCCGCAGGGAGAGGGAGTTTACACCCTTCTCCCCGCGGGAGAAGGGCTGGGGATGAGGGCCTGCGACATTGGCATTACATCCAACTGAGGTATTAAGGTTCATGCGCGCCA
Source organism: Propionivibrio sp. (assembly GCF_049316945.1). Classification (GTDB taxonomy): domain Bacteria; phylum Pseudomonadota; class Gammaproteobacteria; order Burkholderiales; family Rhodocyclaceae; genus Propionivibrio. Next base: position 10,218 of record NZ_JBMOJE010000062.1, read on the forward strand.
CACCTCTCTCGGCACGATCTCGATGCAGGTGGGTTCGACCGGGCAGACCATTTCGCAAACGCCGCAACCGACGCAGGGCTCATGCACGACCGGCTGTTTGCGCTGCGAACCGTTGGCCGCGGTTACCGTCTCGATGCTGATTGCCCCCTTGACCGGACACTCGCGGGCGCAGAGATCGCATTCGGCGACATCGTAAGGGTGATCGGCGATCTTGATCGGCTTCCAGCGGTCGACCGCCATGTAACGCATCCTGCCTTTGAATTCCGCCCCGCGTGTTTGCCCCTTGAAGCCCTTGCCCTTGGTTGCCAGGCAGGCTTCCGGGCGCGTCAGCCGGGCCACGCCGATACGCTCCTTCAGGTTGAGGGTCGGCTCCGGGTCATTTTCCTTGGCCAGCAGGATCGGCCTGGCCGCGAGCGCGGCGCCGGGCCGCACGGCCAGAAACTCCGGCTTCTCGTAGGTCAGGGTGCCGGTCGGGCAGGCGAGAATGCACTGTACGGCGTCACAGGAGAAATCACAGGCCTGGCTGCGGGCATCGATATAAGGTGTGCCGACACCAAAACCGTCGAGCAGGTCGGCCAGCTTGATGGCCTGCACCGGGCACACCTGAACGCACTGGCCGCACTTGATGCACGATGAGAGGAAATCTTTTTCGTCCAGTGCGCCGGGTGGACGCAGGCGCGGTTTCTGGGAATAGATCACCGGGAGATAGCCTGCGGCAGCGGCGCCCAGCACGCCACCGCTGAGCAGGATGGTGCGCAGCACACGGCGGCGAGCCTGCTGCCGGCGGCTGCGTGAAAGCGCTGGGGTGCCATTGGTGAGAGCCAGCTTCTCCGCTGGTTCCAGGGCGTTGTTGTCTTCATCGGTATTGTTTTCGTCGGTCATCGCGCACTCCCGTGGGCAGCGAAGAGCGGCTTTTCAATGCGTGGCCGTCCATCCCGGGCCTGTAGTTCTAGGGCCGAGAATGGGGCCAGCCGTTCCAGAAAATCGAGCAGTTCGAGTACCGGCGAGGTCTTGAAGAAGCGCGCATCGGGAAACTCCATCCAGATCCGGTCTGCGTAGGCGTAGTCCTCATGCGGCGTGTCGCCGTAGCCATCCTTGTTGCGGTCGAAGCCCTGGTAGGTATCGAAATAGTTGCCTTCCCACACATTCTTGTCACCCTCGCCGCGCCCGCCTTGGTATATGTCGGTCAGGTTGCCTTCGAAGATGTTGTCGCGCAATTGGTTGCCGCCCAGTTCGCTGGTCAGTTGCACGGCAATTCCGTTGTAGGCGAAGCGGTTGCGGTTGAAGCGCACCGTCGTATCCGGCTGGAAGGGCGACAGATCCGAGCCGATGCCGACGGCGCTGTAGATGATGTCGTTATCCTCTATCGTGATGTCGGAGGATTCCTTGAAGCCAAGGGCCATGCCGGTGGCGCCGGTGGCATGCGAGATGACGTTGCGCCGCGCGACGCCGCCTTCCGAATACATGAAGTAGATGCCGACGGTGTTGTCGTAGAAGCGGTTGTCTTCGATGATGTTGTTATTGGCGAACATGAAGTGGATCGAATAGCGGCTGCGCCGTCCTTCGTTGCCACGGTAGATGTTGTTGTGCGAATACCAGGCGACCATGTCGCGCGAATCAGTCACCCGATTATTCTCGATCAGGTTGCGATTGCTGTACCACAGGCGGATGCCGTCGCCGCGAACACCGAGCGCGAATGGTTTGGAACGAATTCGGCTGTTGCGCACGATGTTGTGATCCGACTGCTTGAGGTCGATGCCGAACAGGCAGCTTTCGATGCTCAGGTTGTCGAAGGTGTTGCCATGGCCACGGACGTTCAGGCAGGTATCGTCCGAGTCGTGGGATTCACCCGAGCCGGTGATGGTGAGATTGTGTAGTTCGGCGCGATTGGTTTCGACGACGAATACCGTTCCCTTGTCGCCGCCGTCGATGATCACCTGGCCTTCGCCGACGATGGTCAGCGGCTTCTTCAGATGGACCGGGCCGGCATAGTGCCCGGCTGGCAGCGTCAGAATACTGCCTTCAGGCGCCGCATCGACCAGCGCCTGCAACGGTTGCAAGCCGTGAATGCGCGGATCGCGCAGGTAGAGCGGGATCAGTTCCACCGGCTTGTCGACATTGACCCGGGGCGCGTTCGAAAAGTCGGCTGTGGAACCGACGGCTGCCGGAGGAACCTGAGTCTCCGGCGTGATGCCGGCGGAAGTGGTGGCCAGCAACAAGGCCGGCAAGAAGGCCAGCTTGTGCAGGGTTTTCACGCTATCGCCTCAGAGACTGTGGAGGCATTTCTGAAACCTACCGCAGAGGCGCAGAGGTTTCGCAGAGAAAAACTGAGTAAACAAAGGCTTTCCTCTGCGTTTTCTCTGCGCCTCTGCGCCTCTGCGGTGGATTATCGATTTTTTCACAAACCCTCAGTCGTTCGCTTGATCTGCGCGCATCTGCTTGCGACGCAGCAGGATTGCCAGCATCAGGCAGACGAAGGCGATCAGCAGCAGGCCATAACCCCAGTAGGGGTAGGAGTAGGTCGAGAACTGTGCGACCTTGCCCTCGCCAAAGACGGTGGGCATGAACGGTTTGACGGTGAAGGCGCCCCACGGATGCATGTTGTGGCCGAAGAACCACAACCAGCCGGCGTATTCGATGACGAAGAATACGGGCATCAGTGCCGGCGCCAGTGGCAGCAGCAACGAGAAATTGCGGATTTTGGCGACTCCGGCGAGGACGATTCCCATGAGCACGATCAGGCCAATAATGACGATGTTGGTGATGGTACGCACGTTGTCGCCCCAGACCTTGATCTTTTCCGGTTCATTGAAGAAGGTGCTGGCATCGGTAACATAGCTTTTTATATGGCTTTCCAGATGCCCCAGTGCATATTGATCAACCAGCATCCAGACGCTTACGGCAGCGAAACCCGCCGCCAGGACCAACAGGCGACGACGGCCTTCCGGTGCGATGAAGCCGAGCAACATGGCGACGAAGAAACCGAAGAAGAATTTGGCCATGGGTTTCTCGACCGGTGCGCCGGTGGAAATGGGAAACATCCCTACGTAATGGTTGATGGTGTTCATTTCATGCACGCAGTCCAGACCCTGAGCGCCCTTGTTGGCGTCCTTTTTGGCGTCGAGAATGGGGTTGTAACGTTCCACGGTTTCATCAAGATCCTTCTGCAGGATCTCATTGCTCATGCGCGTTCCTGCGGCGGCGATACTGCAGCCGTTGTAGACCTTGTCAAAGTGGAAGTGGATTCGAATGCCGTCAGGAAAGGCATCCTTCGGGTAGTTCGGCGCCGTCAGCGAAACCCACCAGATCGGTGAAAAGTAGGCAGCAATCAACGCCACGATGGCTATCAGGGTCAGCCCGGTGATCAACAGATTCTGTTTTTTTTGGTCAGGCATGTCAGTTTTCACTTATGACTTTCGATTTTAATCCTTGGTGCTGGCATTCAGGCGCTTATGGCTGCGCTTATGGCTACATTCCCCTCTCCCCCGACCCCTCTCCCACAAGTGGGCGAGGGGAGAAAAGCGGGGCTGTCACTTACTTCTTCTTGGCCGCTGCGCCAGCCTTCGGCTTGCACATATTGCCCGGCATCACCAGACTCGACTGATAGGCAGAAATGGCAATCAACTGCTTGTCGTCGTACTTCTTGATGATCTTGACCATGTCCGGGTTGGCGTTACGGCGCTTGCCATCACGGATATCACTCATCTGGCGCAGCAGATACTTGTAGTGCTGGCCGGCGATCACCGGATAGAACTTGGCCTTGTCGCCTTCACCATTCGCACCGTGGCAGGTCTTGCACTCTTTCTCGTACAACTCCTTGCCCTGGGACAGTTGCTGCGCGTTATCGGCCGGGGCCTTCCAGTCCTTGGCGGCATCGCCCGGTTTCGAATCGTACATGCCGTGATCAACAGGAATGCACAGCGATTCAATGTAAGCGGAGACATCGGCCAGTTCCTGCGCGTCGGTCAAGGTGGCGGCAAACGGATACATGGTCGGGTTGTCGCGCAGGCCGGCGCGGATATCGGCCATCTGCTTGATCAGCACGGTTGAGTGCTGGCCGGCAAGTTGCGGGAAGGTGCCATCGGGACGGCCCGCACCCGATGGCAAGTGGCAAGCGCCACAGATTTCATAGGCTTCCTCGCCGCGCTTTTTGTCACCCTTCTTGGTCAGCGCTTCGATCTTTTCGCCTTCCTGGGCATTCCACTTGTAGTCCTTGCCTTCGATCCCCTCTTTTTTGGCGGCGGGGGGCGCGGCATGAGCGGCAGTCAGCGCAAAGACTGCCAGCGATGCGGCGATAATCAGCTTCTTCATGGCATTACCTTTCGATAAGAATAAACACACGGCCTTACGTTAGCCGTTGCGCATGTGGCTGTAATTGACCTGCGTCAAGTGCGCAAGAAAACTGGCTCATGCCGTGGATTTCAGGGTTTGAGTGTTGCTACAAATTCGGCAATGGCCTTGATTTCGGCGTCGTTAACCAGGTGCATGACGCCCTTCATGGCGGCGGTCTGGCCGTTGTTGCGGGCGCCGCTCTTGATGTCCTTCATCTGCTGCTCGGCGTAGGCCGCGTTCTGTCCGGCGATCTTCGGGTAGTTCGGCATGATCGGTTTCTTGCCGTCCGCGCCATGGCAGGCATTGCAGGTCTTTTCGCTGTACAGCTTGGCGCCGTCGGCGGCCAGCACCGGAGCAGAAGCGAGGGCAGCAAGAGCAACAAAAACCATTACTTTTTTCATGGTAAATCCCTTTAATCAAGTAGAAACGGGAAGCAGACTAATGCCGCTTCCCGTGATTTGCCTTGAGTCAGATCAAGAAAACTTACTTGACCTTCTTGGCACCGTTCTGTTCAAGGTAGGTCTTGGCACGCAGACCCAGGTCGGCGGTCTTGACCTGGTATTGCCAGATCTGCTCGGTCCAGAGGGTGGCATTCGCCCAATCCTTCTTCGCTGCTGCTTCATCCGCCTTGGCCTTGACGTCCTTGACCTTGCCCAGTTGGTCGAATGCGTCATCGACCATGGCGACTACATCAGGGAAATCCTTGTAATTAACGCTGGTGATGTAGGCCACCACGGAGTCAATCACGGCCTGCGTATCAACAACCTTCTTGAGCTGAGCCTTGTAGTCGGTTTCGGTGTAAGTGGCGCCGGCAGTTGCCGTCGTCTTGCTCGCCTTCCAGCCCTTTGGCTTGACCAGCAGATAACCCTGCATTTCAAGGTGCAGCGCTGAGCAGAACTCCGTGCAGTAGTACGGATAGACACCTTCCTTGTCGGCCTTGAATTTGACCGTTACCGTCTTTCCCGGCTCAATCGAGGCATGCACGTTGTAGGTCGAAATCGCGAAGCCGTGGGTTTCGTCCTGTGCTCGTTCCAGGTTGGTCAGGTGGATTGTCACTTCGTCGCCAACATCAACCTCAATGGTTTCCGGCGTGATGTGCGAGCGGATCAGGGTGCCGAAGACTTCAACCTTGTTGCCCTTCTTGTCGGTATGTTCTTCACCGGCTCGAACGGCGCCAGGATTCGGCTTGTCGGTGCGGCTGTTGGTGCCAACCTTGTAGCGAACTGCGGGTTTCAGCTTGGAGGCCTCGATGGCGACAACATAGTGCGGCTCGCCTAAAGGAATCGGCATGTCGTAGAGGAGCTGCATCTTGTCATTGCTGATGTCGATCAACTGGTGGTTCTGCGGATGCAGCGGGCCAACCGGGTTGAAGCGGTCGATTGCCAGCTTGTTCAACGCCACCAGGTAACGCCCCTTCGGATCAACCGAGTCGCCTTCCATGGTCATCAGGTGACCAATGTTGTAGTGCACGGAGATCTTGTCGAGAACCTTGCCTTCACAGTAGTTCCACTTGGCAACCTGGCTATCCACATACAACGAGGTGTAGGCGATGCAGGGCTTGGAGTCGTACTGGGTATGCAGCGGGCCCAGACCAAGAGCGACCTGCGTGTGCAAGGCGTCCTTCATGGCGATCACCGGAATGCCGTAGGGGTCCTTTGATTCGAACTTGCCAGCCTTGATGGCGGCCATGATCTTCTCGAAGGAAAATACGGATACGTGCGTGTCGAGCTTGCCGGCAACGACCAGCAATTTGCCGTCCGGTGTGACGTCAACCCCGTGCGGTGACTTGGGTTCCGGAACCAGGAAGAGGATGCCTTCCTTGATTGCGGTTTCCATCATCAGCACGTCGTGGCCGTTGATCTTCCTGGCCTTGCCGGCGGCAACGAGTTCAGCCGCTTTTTTCCAGTTGATCACGTGCAGATAGTCGGTGTCCTTGGCAGAGCAACCGGCTTCATACGGCGGACGACCCTTCTCGATGCCGCCGACGTAACGCTCGGAGCAGAAGGAATTGGTGAACGACCAGCCATCCGACGGGCCTTTACCGGCGTCCGACAAGTCTTGCGAGTAGGGAGGCAGTTCGAGCGAGAACGACTTCGTCGGATCGAGTCGGCCTTCCTTGCGGTCAAACTTCCAGTAAGTGATGCCACCACGGTACTTCTCGTTGAATTCTTCGAGCGGGTAGAACTTCTTGTTCTCGAGCGGCGTCGCGTACTGCGCGGCTTCGATCACGTACTCGGTGTTTGGCGTAACAAAAGCACCGCCATGCTCGGACTTGTAGATCGGGTTAACCACGATCTGCTTGGTTTCAAAGTCGCGCAGATCAACAACGGCGAGGCGCGGATTGGCCTTGTCGTTGATGAACAGGAACTGGCCGTCGTACTTGCCGTCGGTCTCGGAAATTGCCGGGTGGTGCGTATCGCCCCAGTTGATTTCCTTGCCGTCGATATTGCCTTGGCGCAGAACGGCTTTCGACTCTTCGTCGAAACCATATCCCTGCCAGGGTTCGGGAGTGAACACGCCGATGTACTTGAGAATGCGCATGGATGGAATGCCATAGACGATGATCTGCCCGGACTGGCCGCCGGAGCTGAAGGCCATGAACTCATCCCGTTTGCCGGTCGGCACATAGGTTTTGGACGCGGCGAGCAGGTCCTGCTGCGACAGATTGCGGCGTTTCATGACATCCTGCAACGACTCTGCAGAGAACGCTGTACCGGCCGCAGCAAGGCCGAGGCCTGCTACCAGCAGTGTGGATACAGTCTGCTTCAAATGCTTTTTCATAACGACCCTCCCGTTGTAGTGTGGGGAACCCCAATTACCCCTGCGACAAAACGCCACTGCGGCAATTTGTCGCACATCATGTCAGCCAGAATAGTACAAACCTTGAGGTAAATCAAATTTGGGAAATGAATTTTTTCCGACAATGGCGAACTGCCTGCAGAACTGGTTTTGCTTGCCCCTCCCCTGAAAAGGGGAGGCCGGGAGGGGTTATGCAGCGGCAAATTTCATCACCGGGGGTGGTATGTTCCGTTGATCGTTTGAAAGATATACAATGGAAAAAGTATATCTTTTTTCTGGAGAAACAGCATGCAAGTTGCAAAGTGGGGTAACAGCCTGGCGGTACGACTACCCGCTGCAGTCGTTGAAGCATTGACGCTACGCGAAGGCGACGAAATCGAAATTCAAGTTGCAGGTGCACGCGTGTTTGAGATCACAAAACAACCCGGTGCGCGCGAAATGCTGGAGCGACTGAGGAAATTCCGCGGACGTCTGCCGGCCGACTTCAAATTTGATCGCCTGGAAGCCCATGAGCGCGGCTGATCATTTTTTTGATACAAATGTTCTGCTTTACCTGCTCTCCAGCGACGCCATCAAGGCGGGCCGTGCTGAAGAAGCGTTGGCCTCAGGTGGCATACTCAGTGTTCAAGTACTGAACGAATTCTCTTCGGTCGCCATGCGCAAGATCAAAATGACTGTCGGAGAAATTCGGGAGGTGATTGCAGCCATACGGGTTGCCTGCAAGATCGTCCCGATCACCGAAGCGACCCACGATAAAGGAATGGAGATTGTTGCGCAATACGGTTTGTCTGTGTACGACGCGATGATTGTTGCTTCGGCCCTGAGTTCGGGATGCAAAATTCTGCTGACAGAAGACATGCAGGATGGGCAGATATTTGAAGGCTGTTTGAAGATTCATAATCCGTTCCGCTGACCCTGATTGCATAAGCAAAGTAATCAAAGGGGTCAGCATTGCATTTGTTTCCGCGAAAAATGAATGCGATGCTGACCCCCTTTAGTTATTTATTCGGCAATAAATTGACAAACAGTTTCTTGTGAAAGTCAGCCATGAAATCCCGCGCTTTACTGATAGCTATTATCGTCGCCCTTGGCGCACTGCTTGTCTGGCTTGCCTTTTTCTGGCAACCGGTAGCGCCCGGACCAGCAACCAAAAATCTGCCGCACAGCCAGTTGCAACTGGCCCAAGCACCACAAGGTGGTGATTTCACACTGCAGGGGTTTAACGGGCCGGTAGCGCTCAAGGATTTTCGCGGCAAGGTCGTACTGATTTATTTTGGCTACACCTTCTGCCCGGATGTGTGCCCGACCTCGCTCTCCTTGATGGCGCAGGCACTATCGTCCCTTGAAACGGCCGAACGCGAGCGCGTGCAGGGTATTTTCGTTTCGGTCGACCCTGATCGGGATACGCCCGAGCATCTGAACGTGTACGCTCCTTACTTTCACCCCGGCATCATCGGCATTACTGGAAGCACTGAACAACTCACCGCTGTCGCCAGTCAGTACGGTGCCAGCTATACGAAGCAAAAGCCCAATGCCGACGGCTTGTACGCGGTCGATCATTCTTCAATTACCTATGTAATCGACCCCAATGGAAAACTGGCGGCCAGCTTGCCGCACGCCTCAACGCCACAACAGATCGTCGCTGCCGTTCGCCCCTTGCTGGCTGCCGGTACAAGCAAGTAAGCTGTGTCGGCTTTCTCATTACGAATTATTCACCAAGGAGTTTTCATGACCATTCGATTCTGCCGTTTCGCCCTGTTGCTTGTCGCAGCCGCCACACTTCCCATGTCCACGCTGTCGTTGGCCGCCGAAGCCGACCTCAGCGTGAACGACGCCTACGTGCGCGAAGTACCGCCAGGTACAAAAACCACGCTCGCATTCATGACCATCAAGAACGTCGGCACTGCTGACCGCAAACTGGTCAAGGCCGACAGCCCGGTGGCCAAGACCGTCGAACTGCACAGCCACACCAACGATAACGGCGTGATGAAGATGCGCCAGGTCAAGGAAATCGACATCAAGGCAAAAGGGCAGGCCGAACTCAAGTCCGGCAGCTACCACATCATGCTGATCGACCTGAAGCAAGCGCTCAAGGAAGGCGACATCGTGCCGGTTACGCTGACTTTCGACGACGGCAGTACGAAGAAAATCGACGCCCCGGTAAAAAAACCGCAGGCCATGATGCAGATGGATAACAGCATGGATCACAGCAAAATGAAGCATTGATTCAGCGATCCTGGCGCTAAATCGAAGGGCGGGAGAGTGAAAACTCCTCGCCCTTTTCTTTTAACAAATCTCCTCCGGGTATATTGATCTGCAGCCAAACCACAGTGAGGTGCGACAATTTGCCACATTCCGCAATGCAGCATCACTCACTAGAATGAGCGCACTTTATAAAAAGCTCAGGGAGAGATCATGTTTTTTGCTAAGAATCCAATCGCGCTGGCGGTCGCCTTTGCCTTGCCGGCGGTATGGCAAACCGCCATCGCGCAAAGCAACCCGGCTCCAGATCCTGCACAAACACCGGTGATGACCGAGGTGCTTATCAAATCGTCGAAAATCAACAACGTCGAACCGAACAGCACCCGCCTCGACGCGGCCAGCCTGGTGCCCATGCGCGCCTATACCAGCGACACGGCTACTCTGCTCAGAGATGTTCCCGGAGTGAGTCTCTATGGGGCTGGCGGTGTCTCCAGCCTGCCGGTGATCCACGGCCTGGCCGATGACCGCATCCGTATCAAGGTCGACGGCATGGACCTGATTGCTTCCTGCCCTAACCACATGAACTCACCGCTCTCCTATCTTGATCCAAGTTCCATTGAATCGCTGAAGGTGTATTCAGGCATTTCACCAGTCAGCGTTGGCGGTGACAGCATCGCCGGAACGATCATCGCCAAAACGCGCGCACCTGAATTTGCCGTCCCTGGAGAAGGTACGCTCGCCAAGGGCGAAGCCGGCGCCTTCTATCGCAGCAATGGCAATGCCAAAGGCGGCAATCTGTCGGCCACGCTGGCCAGTGAAAGCCTCAGCCTGACCTATACCGGCGCCACTGCCCAGTCCGATAACTACACGGCCGGCAGTAACTTCAAGAACTACACTGCCACCGGCAACGCCGGCCAAACCCTGCCGCGTGACGAGGTTGGCTCGACCGCCTACGAGACCCGCAACCACACCCTTGGTCTGGCACTGAAAGGCGGCAATCATCTCGTTGAAGCCAAATTCGGCTATCAGGATCTGCCTTTCCAGAACTATCCGAACCAGCGGATGGACATGACCGAAAACATCCAGAATCGCCTTAATCTGCGCTATCTTGGCCAGTTCGACTGGGGCGCATTGGAGGCCAGTGCTTACCACGAGAAAGTCAATCACAAGATGGACTTCGGCGATGACAAACGCTTCTGGTACGGCGCAAAATCAGGTCCGGGCGGAGTAGGTGGAACGACTTCAGTCAACGGATTTCCATGCTCACCGCTCAACGGCCCACCTGCGCCAATGGCGCAGTACTGTGCCGCCGGAATGCCGATGGAGACGGAAAGCAAGAATAGCGGCTTTACAATCAAGGCGGATATCGCGCTCAACAAGCAGGATCTGCTCCGCGTCGGCAGCGAATTCCAGCGTTACCATCTCGACGACTGGTGGCCAGCATCGGGCTCGGGCATGTGGCCGGGCACTTTTCAAAACATCAATGACGGCCAGCGCGACCGGACAGCATTGTTCGGTGAGTGGGAATCGAGGCCCAATGAGCAATGGATGACCTCACTTGGCGCACGCTTTGAACGCGTAAACATGGACGCAGGCGATGTGCGCGGCTACAGCACGGCCCCCGGTGCCATGGGCAACCAGTATGCCGACGCCAACGCCTTCAACGCCCGCAACCACGAGCGTACCGACAACAACTGGGACCTCGCCGCACTGGCACGCTACACGGCGGATGCCACGCGCGACGTCGAATTCGGCTTTGCCCGCAAGGTGCGTTCGCCCAACCTGTACGAGCGCTACACCTGGTCCACCTGGTCGATGGCGGCGGTGATGAACAACTTTGTCGGCGACGGCAACGGCTACATCGGCAACCTTGACCTGCAGCCGGAAATTGCCCACACCGTCTCGGCCACGTTTGACTTGCATTCGGCCAGTCGTGACTGGGAGTTCAAGGCCACGCCCTACTACTCGCAGGTCACGGATTATATCGACGCGGTTCGCTGTCCTGCCGGGTCGGCCTGTACACCGCCAAATCCGACGACCAGCAACCAGTTCGTCGTGCTTCAGTATGCCAACCAGTCCGCCCGACTCTATGGCCTTGACCTCTCCGGAAAAATTCCGCTGGCAAAGAACGGCTTCGGAGAATGGGGGCTGAACGGCCTGCTCAATTACACCAACGGCAAGAATCGCGATACCGGCGACGATATCTATAACATCATGCCCCTGAACGCCAAGTTGACGCTGACGCACAACCATGGCGGCTGGGATAGCGGGCTTGAACTGGTAATGGTGAAGGAGAAGAACAACGTTTCCGATGTGCGCAACGAAGTGAAAACCTCTGGGTACAGCCTCGTCAATCTGCGCTCCAGCTATTCGTGGAAACAGGTTCGCCTCGACTTCGGCGTCGACAACCTGTTCGACCGGGGCTATGCCTTGCCGCTCGGTGGTGCCTATACCGGTCAAGGCAGAACCATGTCTCTCAATCCTCCTGCTACAGATGGCATGTTCGGCTGGGGCACTGCCGTTCCCGGCATGGGACGCTCGCTCTACACCGGTCTGAACATCAAGTTCTAAACCCGCAATGAGAACAAGGATATTTCTTGACTGAACTTTCCTGCTCCACTAAAGAACCCCCTCGCGCCTCACGCGAGGGGGGTTTCGCCTGCTCTTGCCTTGGTGGCGAAGCCACAACCCTATTCGCTCAAGAAAACCGACGCCCGGCAAGAGCAACAAAGTTTTGCTGCCGGCCAGGCCATTTATACCCATAGCACCTCTGGAGCCGCCTGGCGCGTTCTCAGCGGCTCGGTTCGTCTCGACCGGCTGGAACCCAATGGCGAACAGAATTTCGCCAACCTGGCCATCAAGGGCGACATCATCGGTGCTGAAACCCTGCTTTTCGACAGCTACAGTTTTACCGCAACTGCGCTCACCCCCTGCCTGCTCACGCCTTGGCCGGAGGGCTGCAGCGCACCGGCCGGCGATTCGCTGCTGCACAACATGGCCAAAGCCGAACGTCGAGCGGCCGATGTCATTGCCCTGCGCTGCGGCCAGGCGGCAGAACGGGTCCGGCGACTGGTGTTCCTGCTGGCCGCGCCCGGAGAAGCGAGCGGGGAAGGGTATGTGGAAGCAATTGGGGAAGCAATCGCCCGACCGCTTCAGGTGACGCTGCCGCCCCGGCAAGACATGGCCGACATCACGGCTCTGACGCTGGAAACCGTGTCGCGCATGGTGAGCGGTTTGCGCCGCGCCGGCATCCTCAAGCCGCTGTCGACCAGCGGCGGTGTATCAACCAGTCGCTTCAGCCTGGCGGCAATACCGCTCGATCTTGAAAATGCTGGCTAGCCGTCATTCCGGGCTTGACCCGGAATCCAGTGGTGCACTACTGGATTCCGGGTCAAGCCCGGAATGACGGGGTATTTTATACGCCAGATCCAAGTTGATTGACTACTAGCGAGCCGGTTCGGTGACAAAGGCGATCTTCACGATCCCCGCCCGCTGGGCTTCGGCGAGAACTTCCGCAACCCGCTCGTAGCGCGTACCGCGGTCGGCGCGCAAGTGCAATTCCGGCTGCAGGCCGTTGGCAGTGCTGGCAGCAAATCGTGCCGCCAGCGCCGAGCGATCGATCTCGACCGCATCGACAAAGACCTTGCCTTCGGCGTCGAGCGCCACCGATACCACCAGCGGTTTGTCTTCAAGTTTGGTTGATGCCACGCGCGGCAGGTCGACCGGCACCGCCTGATGGAACAGCGGCGCGGTGATGATGAAGATGACCAGCAGCACCAGCATCACGTCGACCAGCGGCGTGGTGTTGATCTCGGCCATCGGCTGCGCCGGGCCGTTTTCATTGAATGATCCGAAAGACATGCTTGCCCCTTAGCCAATGCGCGGATGGTGTTGTCCCCGCACTGAATCGAGATCGATCAGCTTGTCGCCGGGGCGGCCGCGCAGGCCGGTTACCAGGTAGGCATGCAGATCGTGGGCAAAGCCGTCAAGCCGGGCCAGTGTCAGGCGGTTGGCGCGCGTAAAGGCATTGTAGGCGAGCACGGCCGGGATGGCCACGAAGAGGCCGGCAGCAGTCATGATCAGCGCTTCGCCAACCGGGCCGGCGACCTTGTCGAGCACCACCTGCGTCGCCCCGGAGAGTCCGACCAGCGCGTGGTAAATGCCCCACACGGTGCCGAACAGGCCGATGAAGGGCGCCGTCGAGCCGACCGAGGCGAGGAAGGTGAGGCCGGATTCGATCTTCGCCTGCGACTCGACGATCTGGTTGCGCAGCGCGCGGGTAACGAAGTCGCTGACCGAAACGCCGGCGCCGATGCCGCGCGCGGCGTGCTGGCGATGCAACTCGGCGGCATTGGCGGCTGCGATGGCCAGGCTGGAAAGGATGCCGGTCTTGTCTTCCGTACGCAGCGCATCCATCGCGGCTGGCAGCGAGTCGGCACCCCAGAATGCATTGAGCGCGCGCAGATGGCAGCGCCGGGCTTGCCAGAAAGCGATGATCTTGCCGCCCATGATGGTCCAGCTACCGACCGACAAAATAAACAGCAGCACCGCCACCGAGCGGCTGACGGCGTCACCTTGCGCCCAGAAGTGGGTTAGTCCGAGTTCCATTGGCATTGTGTTTCCTTAGTTGTCCAGGCTGAAGCGCAAAGGCACCAGCACGGTTGATTCGATCGCTTCGCTGCCCTGTCGGGCCGGCACGAAGCGCCATCTTTCAACGGCCGTCAGGGCCGCTTCGTCGAGCCGTGTGAAGCCGCTCGACTGCTTGATTTCAATCGCGAGCGAAGTCCCGTGCGCACTGACACGAACCGTCAGAACGACTTTCCCTTCTTCTCCCAGGCGACGCGACATGGGCGGATACACCGGTTTGGGATTATGCAGATAGTCGGCATCGAAGCGGGCGGCAGTGAATGGCGCGGGCGGTGCTGGCGGTGCTGGCTGCGCTTCGACAGCCCGTGGTTCGGGTTGCGGCGCAACGGTGAAACTCGATGCCGTAGTCGGTGCAGCGCGAGCCGTCAGCACCGGTGGCGGTGCCGCCGGTGCCTTGCGTGGCGGCGCTGGTTGTGGGCGAGGCGTGACAATTGGCTCGGTGCGGGGAGGCACCGGTACGGCTTCAAACATGCGCACGGTCAGCGCCTGTGGCATTTGCGCCAGTTCCGGGCGCACCGCCAGCCCGAAAGCGATGAGCAGGGCCAGCACGTGCAAGCCGGCAACCACCGTCGCGGCGGCACTGCGCCGCCACAGGGGCAATGGATTTTCTGCAGGAAAGTCGTAGTAAGTCACGGGCCAGGAAATGTCGGGAAAACGTTCAAATTTGCAGGCGATTGGTTGTTCTTCGTCACGATAAGCAAAGCACCCTCTCTGTAAGCCGCGTCAACCGGCGTTCTACAAGCAACACTGCCGGAGAGCCATTAAATACCTCACTCTTCAGGTGCATAGCCTGTAGATCACCTATCCAGTGCGCCGTGCCAAGGCGCTGTCTTCCAGCGGGTGCGAATCCCGCCCGGTAATTTTCGTTCCGACCGGTAGCAACTAGAGCAGTCGTGGAGGTAACGAAGCGGCTGAAGCCTCTGGTGTAGAGGGTTCTTTAAGGAACTTGGCGAACATGCCGGCAGTATTTTCCAACCCAGGTATGAGCCTGAAGCGGGGATGCAGTAGGTGGCTTGCTTGTGTGGGTTGACGGGTTAAGAATCAAGTCTAAGGGTTTACGTCAAAAGCAGGTAGTCAGTCGTCACGGTTTGTTTTTGATCTTGATTTCAAGAGCATATATATGCGGGTTTTGGGGTTCGCGCCCGCAGGGCTCCCGGCAGGCGGATTGCGCAGCAATCCGTTTGTCCGGCAAGCGAAGCGCGGCAGTCATACCGTTTTCCTCAGGGTGATGCTCGGAGCGTTGGTTTTACAAACTGTGCGAACAATTCACTCTTGGCGCGTTGCATGGCCTGGGCGGCCGCCAAGTCTGCCTGCGACTTCGCCAGCGCCTGCAAAGCTTCCAGCGTGATGCCCGGTTTGAGGGTGGCCAAACCCTTCTCGCACAACTGCGCCAAGCTCTCCAGCGGCGTCTTTACATCCTCGTGCTTATAGCGCTTGATGATCTTGCCTTTGGCGTTAATGATCTCGGTGGCAAACAGGCACGGACGGTGCAAGTTCAGCCAAGGATTGAAGATTTCCTGATAGAACGTATTGATCGGTTTTGCATACTGCCGGGGGATATGCGCGTAGCCCATATGCTTACGCACAACACTGGCGTTCTTGCTCTCGGCCAAGGCATTATCGTTGCTCTGGCGCGAGCGTGATTTGGATTGCTCGATGCGCAGTTTCTCAAGAACCTCCGCCACCGGGGCATTGACGTACTCGGTGCCGTTGTCCGAGTGAAAGCCCTCAATCACAAAGGGGAACTGTGCAATGACCAACTCCAGTACGGGCAACAAAAAGGCCTTGCTAATGCCTTGGACGCACGCTTCGACCTGCCACTGACAGGTCGCGTCAACACACGTGATGTGATACACGCCCTTGACGCCGTCAAGGTCGCCTTGGTGCACGGTGTCGATGCGCACAAACCCAGCTCTCCCGTTGGGTTGGGGCGCTTTGCGTACGCCGATGGCATTGCACACGGCACGGGTCTTGGTGAAGGTCACCCGCTGGGCCTGATAGCCTGCACTCTTGCGCAGGTTGTACAGGTGCGAGACCGACAGGGTCGCCAAGCGCTCATAGCGCTCATCACCATAGTCAAGGTAGGCGCGCTGCAGGAGGTGGGCGATGGCCGGGCCACAGACGTCCTCATTGGCCTTGTCCATCTCGACGAGTAGTTTGATGTCGCCAGGGGTGTACTTGCGCGCAAAGGGGACGACAGGCGCCCGATAGCGCTTCTTCAGTGGCACGGCCGCCAAACGGTTGCCATGCCACTGAGTGACCAGCCGGGTGACCTGCGCACGGCTGTAGCCAATGCTCTCAACCTAACAGACCGTTCGCATATTTCGTTGGATTTCTGCGGATTTGGCTTGAGTTTCCACTGGTTTTTGTTGAAAATATAGAACCTATTGATTTTACAGGATTTTTTATATGTAACGAATCGTATGTCAACGTCGTAAACCAATTGAGCAGCTAAAGGGCAGAACTAGCCTGACACAGGGGGGTGGCTGTGCAAGAAGCACAAGGTTCCAGGCACGGGGTGGTCACGATACCCCGACCAGTATCTCCATGAGCAGTTGGGGCTGGTGCATCTGCCGACAAGAACCCGCAGCTTTCCGTGGGCGAATGTGTGACATCTTGTCCGAGAGCCGGATGCGAGAAATTCGCCTGTCCGGTTCGATGAGGGGGATGTGGAAACGGGGTTATGGCAAGGCTACTTAGGCACCGTCAGACGAAAGGGACGGATCAGATAAGCCAAACCTAATGCTACCGCGCCACATCTCTACTCTACTGCGGTCTGCAGTTTAGTCCGCACCTGCCGCGTAACTAGCGTGACAGTCCAAGCGACTCCCACAAAAAATCATATGAAATTTCGCGTCGCTTCTGCAGCGTGGCTTGCTTTTTCTCGCTGGCTTCGTAGCTGCGCAGCAAGCCTTTGACTCGTTCCAGTCCGGCAGCGCTCGCTATCGCCTGACGCGGGGTATTGTTGTTCAGTACGGGAATGGGTTCATCGGCCCAGTTTTTGTAATAGCCTTTGATATGCTCTTCAATCACCTGCGCCACCACCTCCGGGCTGAGGTCGGCCGGACCATTGCCACCGCCACCCGCCTTGGGCTTTCGACCCGGCAGCATCATGGCTTGCGGGTTGGTGATTTTTCGCGTCAGCAACAATAACGCCCCGGCCGCCAGGCTTTTGAGCCAGAGGCGACCCTGATCCGCATGGGCCTGTGTTTTGTAAAACACTGAAATCTGGTCGCTTTTCTTGCTCAGATTGATGCTGGCAATCGGGCGTGTCTGACCATCCTCGCAGTCGATGTGGCGCGCCCAACCACTCGTGCGATCACCTTCCACGTCGGCACAGCCTTGCAGCGCGCGGGATAGTGCATCCCAGTCCAGCACGCGGTAGTGATCGGTGATGGGTACGATCAGTTCGCCGGAATGCTGGTCAACCAGCGTCGGCATGGTCGCTGGTGCCACATACAACTGTAGCCAGGATGACATGAGGACAAAGCTTTGTTCCTGCGCCAGTTCAAGCAATGGGCCAAACTCTTCGGCGGTGGCGCGCAATAGATCGGCCACGGCAGGGCCGCTCAACATTGAAAACGGAAAGGCCGCGCCAGAGAGTTCAAAGTGATCGCCCACGCGCATGATGCGGCAGCCGAGATACATGCCGGCCTCCAGCGCACGGCTGCCCGAGCGCTCGCACACCACCACGGGAAGGGCGTCGGCGTTCAAGGTGTCGCACAGCGTTATCTGTTTCCCTGGTTCGACATCGGTGACGCTGTACAGGCGCAAGGGGCGCTGGCCCAACTGCTGCAGCCAATCACGCTGACCAGCCGACCATTTTGGTCCCGACGGGCCGGTCAGGTAGTCGGATATGCGCCTGTTCGTGCCTTGAACCTGTATCTCGCCGTCGGCCAACACCCACTCGACCAGGTTGATATGTATGGCGCTCAGGGTTTCATCGTCAAGCTGCCCCAATTTTTCAATCTCCGTGGGGGTAAGCAGTTCGTCGCGCAGGCGCTCAAAGGTCACTTGCCAGCCCTTGCGATGGCGATTGCTCAGCCAGTCGATGGCTTTTCCGACCGCGCCGGCATGTGAATCGATATCTTCCGGGGGTGCGTCAACCGGGCTCTGGTAGGCGCTATCGCGCTGGCAGCAATGTTTGTATTTTTTACCACTGCCGCAGGGGCAGCGATCATTTGGAGCGGACATGATAAGTGGGCCTTTGTCTGTCAATAGTTCATGCGGATATGGATTGTTACGCCTCGCGCCAAGCGCACGCAGCAAAGTGTTAGCAGGGTTGAAAGAATTGAACATCGCTGTAATCAGCATCAAATGGCGATCTACAGGACAACAAGCTGTAGAGCCAATGGATACGCCACTCTCCAGGCATGCATTGTGAAGATCGTTTATCCATGCGGTTCGCAGGCTAGGTTAAAGCGGATCGCTGAAGATTGAGCACCAGCAGTTTGCGCAGGATTTCATCGTCAGTGGTGGCTGGGCTGTAATCGGTCCAGCCGTAAGCGGCGGCGACGGCGGCATCCAGATTCCGGTGGGCGTTGTCGAGCCAGGCAGGGCGGGCGTTGTAGAGGCCGGTCAGGGTGCGCTTTTTCAATTCGGCTTCATGGCCGGCTTTGGCCTGCGGGCGTTTCGGGAAGCCGGCACTTTCTTCCTCCGGGGTGATCACCCAATCGACCCATTCGGGCGGGTTGAGCCAGTTGTTGCGCAAGCGGTTCAATTCAAGCGCCGCACTGGCGATGTTTATTGCCGCCGCGCTGTTCGGCACACCGTCAAGGGTATCGCGTGGCGTCAGGCCGGCGGGGAAGGGGAATGTTTCGAAGCAGGTGGACGGGGTGTAGCGCGGTCGGTCTTCAAGCGAGGTGCCAAGGCGCAAAGCCCAGAGTTCATGGAGACGGGAATGCAGGATGCCTAAATTGGTGTCGTCAGCGCGGGCGACAGCCAATGTTGCTTGATCAGGCAATACAGAGGCATCCAGAAAAATAAATAAGCGATGCTTGGAAACGGCTGGGGTGGCGATGAATCGATTGTGCGGCTTGATCGCTGTACGCATACCTGGGCGCGCTTCGGCATGTCTCCACCAAAATTTCCGGTAAGCCTCCCGATTGTTTTTTTCGCGCTCCGGCTTGACGTATTGCGTTACATATTCGAAAGGTAATTCGTAAAGTGCCGCATCGGCTTCACTCATATCCGTTCCAAAATCAACAATCCAGGTATCGGAAGGCCTGCGGGTTATGTTCATCGCGTTACACAAAGGGCGAACCACCGCGCTGTTTGACAGACCATTCGGGTTGGGAAGCTTCAGCCATTGGCGTGCTTTTTCTCCCTCAATATCGAATGGGGCTTTTTTCGATGCCCCCATGAAACATACCCCCACATTCTCTTTCAGCGGCTTGGCCTGCGTGAGATTCAGTCCGTCGCCTGTGCTCAAGTCGGCGTGAATGCTGTCAACCGTTTCACCATCCAGTAACGCACCCTCGTTACCGCCGAAGCACACCAGTGACACCCGTACCGCTGCCCCTTCGTTGATCCACGCTTCATCGCTCCAGGCATTGAAGATTTTCGTGCTGGCGCAGATGCTGGACAGCACGGTTTGATTCGCGCCGCCGCGTATCGAGTTGGTGGCAACCAGTCCGGCG
>NZ_JBMOJE010000063.1:0-28335 GCF_049316945.1 Propionivibrio sp.
CGACCTGCTCGTCCGCCTGCGCGGCGAGGCCACGCACGACGCCCGGCCCGGTCACGCGCCGCTGGTCGGTCAAGGCGCGGCGAAGAGTGCGCGAATGGATGCCATCTGGGGCGGCTGGGCGGCGCTGTATTCACGTCCGGCGCTCTATCGCAGTTTCATCTGGCTGGCGACGCGCTTTCGCTTCCTGACACCGCCGATGCAATCGGGCTGGACGGTGAGCCGAACGTCACTCAAGCCAGCCACGCGAACGCTTCGTGATTTGCTGGCTGAAAGACATCGCAGGATCAACAGAACATCATAAGCACTTTGCTTCTTGGCGCGGCCTGAAACACCTGCGGACCCAAGCAGTCCTGGCTCGATGCCGACCAGGCCAAAGACCACGCCGTTTGCCGCCGGTGCGAAGGTAACCGGGAAGTGAGCAAAGAAAACGTGCCGCGAAGCAAATCCCGTGGGGCAGTGTAGCCCCATTGTTTTATAACGGCTATTTGCAATAAATGGTTGGAATAGTCGATTTCCAGCTTCAATCCGGCTGGAAATGCAATCAAGACGAAGGTTGGAATCAGCATTTTGTTGACAACCTTCTCGAGGCCTCAATTGGTTGAAAATGAGCAGTGGCGCCTATGCCTGCTTCAGGCTGTGCAGCAGCCGTTCAATTTCTGTAAGTCACTGGCCGTTGCCGACCCAAAGGAGTCAGTCGGGGTTTTGAAAAGAGGCCATTCGCTGGGAACGATGAAATCGCCGAAGCAGCCGTTTGATATGCCATTATTATATTTTGCTTGGCCGTCCGCTTCGCAGCAGAAAGCTGACGGTCGCAGTCGTTGACGAAACTTGATTGGCAAGTCTCGGCCATTTACGGCCGGTGGAGTCTCAGCGGTGAATGAATCCAGACTACAAGGGGGCCTGCCCTGACGTTTGCCATGCCCAATGGCAACTAAAAACAGAATCAAGCCATTCAGCTTCACATTGCCCGGATTGAAGTAATTGGCGACCGGCGATCCTAAAGAAAGAACGCTTGGTTCAATCCGGCCAATCTACCTCGGTTAGGTTCTGCCAGAAGTAAATCGTATCACCTTCATCTTCAACATCTTGTCTTGTCCCGTTTTTTGCAAACCGAAAGCATAGTCGATTTATTGCAAGAGGGGCGTTAATGCGACGGAACCTAAATTCCAGCGAGTTTCGAAAACCCGCTATCAATAGCACGTAATAGAGCCTGAAGATGACCGTACCGTGCTTATCCGGTTGTCACAGACACTAGACGAGAAAGCCCACTTGCCAGCTAAAGTCGCGGCGAAAACGGCGTAGCGACTGCCAATTGCCATCTGAAACTGGGCAAATCCCCACTTCTGGCCTGAAAATTGGCATGTATTTCTGATGCCTGTGATAACCGGATAAGCACAGACCGTACTTATAACTCTCCGGACGGGGCTGCGGATTACGACAAAAACCACCGTTCGCTTTAACCGCTAACCCACACGCGATTCCACTTGATAACGTCCGACTGTGAAGCCAAGATTCCGCTTCTGCTGAATGATGCATCGCCATCAACGGACGATGGCGTTTCTTCTCCAAAACTGCCGTTGACCGGGTTCGCACTCTCTTAAGCAGCCCTTCGCCAGAGGAGACTCATTTTTTTCACAAGAGCAGCGTAAATGCGTTATTGTGCCTAAATAATCCGGTCACCGGTTTTGAGTATGCACGATAAAACATCCCGAAAAAAACCATCCCTTGTTCGTCACACCCGCGATTCAGTGACACAAGAATTAGCGGCCTGGACGGGTCTGGTCAAAGGTGAGTGGAAGTGGATACTGACCCTGATTTCAGGCTTAGTCGTCCTTATCGCATTTACTCGGCCCTTACCCCCGAAAGAGGTTTACCTCGCGGTTGGTGAGCAAGGCTCGGTTTTTGCGTTACTTGGGGAAAAATTCATTCCCTACTTTGCACAGGAGGGGATTGAACTTCACCTGATCAATACGAAAGGTTCAGCGTCCAGCCTAGCTGAGCTTGCCGATAAGAACCTTAAGGCAAATGCGGCCTTGATGGTGGGAGGGGTTGTTGCCAAGGGTAAATTCCCGAATCTGCTCTCGCTCGGCAGCATTGAGCATACTCCATTGTGGCTGTTTTATCGTGGCTCGGTGTTTCAGGGCAAAGGGCTTTTTGCCTATTTTTCTTCTAAACGCATTGCTCTAGGCGTCGAAGGCAGCGCAGAAGAAATCATGATCAATAAACTTCTGGCACTCAGTGGCATCGTTCCTGATTATCGAGAAAACTTTCTAAGAATTAACAACCAGGAAGCCGCTCAGAAACTGATTGGCGGCGAAATTGATGCCTTATGCATCATGGACGGCATTGATGGGCCAACGATACAAAGGCTGCTGAGTCAGAAAGATATCCACATCGCCAACTTTGCATACGCCCCGGCCTATGTCAAAAAACTGCCTTTTCTCAACACGGTTGTGATTCCTATGGGCTCGCTCGATTTGAAAGACAACCGCCCGGAACAAGACATTCAGATGCTGGCCTCTACGGTCACCTTGCTTGTTGAAGACGATATGCATCCGGTCATTCAACAAATATTTCTCTTGGCAGCAAATAAAATAGGTAATGAGGTGGATCAGTTCTTTGCCAATCCTGAGTTTTTCCCCGCCTACATTGATCATGCAGTTGCGCTAAGCCCGGTTGCCAAACGATTTTACGAGACGGGGCCACCTCCCTTTATTGATAGCTTGCCTCTTTGGTTCGTTAATTACGTAGACCGGATATGGTTTCTACTGGTTGGAACGGTTGCCGTCATTTATCCACTTTTTCGGTTGTTCCCAAGCTATCGACTCATAAGATCATCCATTCTGATCTCGGATGCGTACACCGAGATTCAGGCAATTGATCAAAAAGCGGCTCAAGCTCAGACTAATGAAGAATTGCAAGAGCTTATTAATGAATTAAATGCACTTGATGCCCAAAGCCGTGAAAGCTCCATTTCGTCAGTAGAAATGAACCGGCTCTACTCGATGAAGAGTGCACTTAATCTGATTCGGTTGCAGATCATCAATCGAAAAAAAGAACGCACCCCCTGACGGCTGAACATATACAGCTACTACATATATCAGCAGTTCGGGACTTTTACACCGCGGTGGCGAAGCCTCATCTCACCGAACCTAAACTACCGCAGGGAAGCTAAATGACTAAAAAGACAGCCAATTGGTTCGTGATCCTGCTTCTGTTCTTCGTGCTGAGCGGCCGAAGTTACGCAAACAACCCCGATAGCGCCAAAAGCTGCCATATAACCACTCAGGAAGTCGCAGTAGATGGCGGTGTCATTCATTACCGTAGTGCGGGAACTGGACCACATATCCTGCTGTTGCACGGGTTGTTTGCGCAAAAAGAGCAGTGGGACAGCATTATGTGCCTTCTCTCAGCATCGGGCTTTGCCGCAATTGCCCCTGATCTACCCGGTTATGGCCAAAGCGTCGCTTTTCCCATAGCAGACTACAAATTGGAAAATCAGGTCGTTCTACTCCATCAGTTCATGAACATACTTGGCATCACCAGTTTCAATCTGGCCGGCAGTTCCATGGGCGGCGCGATCGCAACGCTCTACGTAGAGAGGCATCCACGGCAGATTCGTAGCTTGGCCTTTATCGGGTCACCACTGGGAGTTACGGAGTGGGGTAAAAGTGTCAAAGAAGCGATTTACCGAGGCGTCAATCCCTTCATCCCTATAGATATTCCGCAGCTGGATAACGAAATGAGTCTGCTTTTTGTCAATCCGCCTACGCTTCCAGAATCGCTCAAGGAGTCGCTGGTCAAGGATTACGTGGAGCGCAACCGACACTATCAGCAAATCTGGAATATCGTAAATCTCTACGATACGGCACTCTCTGACCATCCTATATTTGAGGTGCCAACGCTGATTATCTGGGGTAAAGAGGATAAGATTTTCGCAATCGAGGGCGCCGACCGGCTTCGCAATCGCTTCTCGCGCGTAAAGCTGGTCAAACTGCCCAAAGCCGGCCATCTGCCTTTACTGGAAAATGCCAACGAAACTGCCACTATTTATCTCCGCTTCCTGAAGCACGAAGCAAACCGGCGCTCACGAATCTCTTTTCCAACCCCGTAGAGGGTACCGAAAATCTGCTCAATGCACTTATGCACTTAGTACCCCGACCCTCGTGATAGACGAAGCAGATATCCTTACGCTCACTACAGACCGGCCAGAGGCAGGGCAAATAAAACAGAGTTGACACGACGATTCGCCAGCTACGATTCAAAGAAAACCATCCGACATTAACGAGGGATCAATGGAAAACATGATGAAGTCAAAATGGTTTTTTACGGGCCTGCTAGCGTTCATTTTAGCCACCTCAGTCGCATGGGCAGAGCCGCCAGAGGTGACGGCAACACCGCCGTCCGGAGCTTGGTTGCGAGCGGATCAGCATGCTTTGCAGGATTTTCGCCATCGGGTGTCTCTACAGACCCACGACGACAGCAAACCATTACTGCCGGTGATTGAGGAGTTCAAGGTGATGATCGAAAACGACCCGGAACTCTTTATGTCGTTTACGCAAATGTTCGACCAGATTCCGCGGACTGCACCGTACCTCGAAGACCCCGTGGGTCATCCGCAGGTGCGGGATTATCGCGAAATGCTGCGCGTGATGAACCAGGTACTGACCCAGGCACCGGAATTCAACCAGACAGACCTGGTCGGCTTTCCGATCAATGCGATTGTCAACTGGGCCATGGGCACGCCGGCTGGCGCTTCGGCATTCCTGAACGAGAAGGTTAATCGCCAATTGAAGAAAATTCTGAATCAGTGGGCAGTATTCTTGCGGTCGCCCGATTCACGTACGGTACTGACCAATGATCCCAAGACGGGCTGGTTTGGCCGAGATGCGCGCCTGGCGATGCCTACTTTCGACAAGGATTTTGAATCCAATCCGAGCTTGCCCTATCATGGTTTCGTATCGTGGGATGACTTTTTTACCCGGAGCTTTCGTGAAAACCGCCGACCGGTGGCGAGTCCGACCGATGATCGTGTGATTGCAAATGCCTGCGAATCGGCGCCCTATCGGCTGGCTAAAAATGTGCAGTTGCGCGATCAATTCTGGATCAAGGATCAGCCCTATTCGCTCTCGCACATGATGGCAGGTGACCCGCTCGTCGAGCAGTTCGCGGGTGGGACTGTGTATCAGGCGTTCTTGAGCGCTTTGAGTTATCACCGCTGGCACAGCCCGGTCAGTGGACGGATCGTCAAAACCCGTCTGATCGATGGTTCGTATTATGCGCAGACACCGGCCGTTGGCTTTGATCCAGCCGGACCTAATGAATCCCAAGGATACATCACGCAAGTTGCGTCACGCGCCTTGGTCTTCATTGAAGCCGACAATTCTGAGATCGGTTTGATGGCTGTGATGTTCGTCGGCATGGCAGAAGTGTCATCGAACGAAATCACCGTTTACGAAGGTCAGCATGTAAAGAAAGGTGATCAACTCGGCATGTTCCATTTTGGTGGCTCAACGCATACGCTGATTTTCAGGCCACAGGTCAATCTGGATTTCGATCTGCATGGCCAAACACCCGGATTGAACTCCAAGAACATCCCGGTACGCGCGCAGATTGCCAAAGTTCGATAGAAAACCGTTGGCGCGGGGCTCATGAAACTGACCCGTTACTTTAGAGAGTCAGACAAGTCGCGGACTTCAAGAACCATGGGGTCCGCATTGATCATTCGGAAATTGATGCAATGACGCAATTACATTCCGACAGCGAGGCAAGGCCTGTCATTGCCTGCCATGAGTGTGATCTGCTCCAGCGCGAGATGGCCGTACCCATTGGCGGTGCATTGCTTTGCAACCGCTGCGGCGCCGTACTTTTCAAGAACGTCCCGGAGGGTCTTGAACGAACGCTGGCCTTTCTGCTCGGGGCGGCGATTCTGTTCGTTGTCTCCTGCGTTTTCCCTATCGTCAGTCTCAACCTGCAAGGGATTGTCACCACTGCGACCCTGATTGAAACCGTGCGTGCACTCTATTCGCAGGGAATGGCGCTAATGGCCATGTTGGTATTCATGGTCACGTTAATGATGCCAACCATTGAAATCATGGCTAAACTCTACCTGCTGATCCCGACACACCTTGGTTACACGCCCCCCGGTTTCGCCCCGACTTTTCGTCTCGTTCAAGCCGTCCAGCCCTGGAGCATGGTCGATGTGTTCATCATCGGCGTGCTGGTCGCACTGGTAAAACTTGCCAATCTTGGGGATATTGTTCCAGGCATTGCTCTATGGTCTTTTGGGGCAATGATCGTTCTGCTTGCTGCTGCCGCTGCGTCGTTCGATCCTCACGCCCTGTGGGAGAAGGTCAGCACCGCCGAGACACCCATCGATACGGGCCATGAAATCGGACCGTCATCCTCTTCCGCATGAGTGCGCCCCTAACCGCCGCCCGAATTGGCATGCTCGTATGCCACGCTTGCGGGTTGCTTAACGCGGTACAGCACAAAGGCCACAACGAAAGATGCCGGCGCAGTGGCGCGGTCGTGCATCTAAGGAAACCTGACAGTATCAATCGCTCC
This sequence comes from Propionivibrio sp., assembly GCF_049316945.1. Taxonomy (GTDB): domain Bacteria; phylum Pseudomonadota; class Gammaproteobacteria; order Burkholderiales; family Rhodocyclaceae; genus Propionivibrio. Next base: position 6,568 of record NZ_JBMOJE010000063.1, read on the forward strand.
TCGGCCTTACTGATCGCTGCCGTGATTCTGTATATACCGGCGAATTTCTTGCCCATCATGAAAACCAGCACGCTGTTCGGAAGCGAACTGGACACCATCCTGAGTGGCATCATTTATTTGTGGAGTTCCGGCTCCTGGCCGATCGCTCTCGTCATTTTCATCGCCAGCATCCTGGTGCCATCGAGCAAAATGATTGCGCTCACGGTATTGCTTGTTTCGGTTCAGCGTCGCTCCACCTGGCGCCCAATGGAGCGTGCCAGGCTCTATCGCATGATTGAACTCGTTGGACGCTGGTCGATGGTGGATGTCTTTGTCGTTGCCTTGATGGTTCAACTGGTTCAATTGAAATCATTGGCAACTATCTCCGCCGGCCCGGGTGTCGTGGCATTTGGCGCGGTAGTCGTGCTCACCATTTTCGCCGCCGAAGCGTTTGACCCGCGTCTGATTTGGGATCCTCTTGGAGACGATAATAATAATGGATGATGATATGACAAACATTGGCAATGAACCCGGCTTGACTGATCTTCCCGAAGCAACGGCCAGCAAATCAACCCGGTCGCTGTCGCTGGTTTGGCTTATTCCGTTTATTGCGGCGATTATTGGTGGCTGGATTGCCATCAAGACCCACCTGGATAAGGGGCCAACCATTACCATCACGTTCAAATCCGCAGAAGGCATCGAGGCCGGCAAAACCAAGCTTAGATTCAATGAAGTCAAAATTGGTGAAGTCAAAGAGGTACTGCTGAGCAAAGATCATACCCAGGTCGTCGTCACTGCCGAATTGGTCAAGGATGCAGAAAATTTTCTAGTCGATGACTCACGCTTCTGGGTTGTAAAACCACGCATCGCCGGCGGGCAGATTTCAGGGCTCAATACGCTATTGTCAGGCTCCTACATCGGCGTTGATATTGGGAAGTCGGAAATCGAACGAGATGAATTTATCGGCCTGGAGGTACAACCCATCATGACCGGTGGCTTGCCCGGTCGGCACTTTATCCTCCACGCACATGACTTGGGCTCCCTCGATATTGGCGCCCCGGTCTATTTCCGGCGAATAAAAGCGGGCTGGATCACGGCCTATGATCTGGAGAACGCCGGAAAAGGTGTTACCGTCAATATTTTCATCCAGGCACCCTATGATCAGTATGTGTCATCCAACACCCGCTTCTGGAATGCCAGCGGCGTAGATGTCGCGCTGGGTTCCGAGGGGCTGAGCGTCCGTACCGAGGGGCTGATCTCCCTCATTGTCGGCGGAATCGCATTTCAGTCACCGTCTCATGCCAGCCTAACGGCGGGTGCTGCGCCCGAAGATTCTGCCTTCGATCTTTATGCCTCAAGAGAAGCAGCAATGCGCAAGCCAACCCATGAGGTCGTACCGGGAATTTTCTTCTTCGATCAATCCGTCCGTGGTCTATCACCAGGCGCTCCCATTGATTTTCGCGGGGTGCAGGTGGGCGAGGTGCAATCCATCTCACTGGAATTGGACACGGCACGGAAGAACGTCCGCGCAGCAGTCGAAGTCAATTTATACCCGGAGCAGTTTTGGGCGCGCGTTCGTGGCGGAGCCAAACCGACAACGGAGGCGGCGCTGATGCAGTTATGGGACACGCTGATCGCCAAAGGGCTAAGAGCCCAGCTAAATACAGGGAGCCTCATTACCGGCCAACTCTATGTCTCTTTGGATTTTTTCCCTGATACGAAAAAATCGCCGCCTTTAGACTGGTCGAAATCCCCGGTCGAGTTTCCAACCATATCGAGCACCCTGGAGAGTCTCCAGAATTCGCTGGTCAAGTTGATGAAAAAGCTGGAGAGCATCCCCGTCGAACAGATCAGCGCCGACTTGCACAAAGCACTCGTTTCGCTCGATGAAACACTAAAAAGCACCAGTGGCGCCATCCAGAATGTCACCCCCGAACTGCGAGCCACGCTTGAATCGGCTAACAAGGCATTGCTCAGCGCCGATAAGGTGCTTTCGGCCGGCTCCCCGCTGCAGCAGGACGCCCGCGAGACCCTGCGCGAAGTTACGCGTGCGGCGGCGGCGGTGCGTGACCTCGCCGACTATCTGGAACGTCACCCTGAATCCCTGATCCGTGGCAAACAAGAGGAGGTACAGAAATGATCCGCGGAAGTTTAGCTTTAATTGCTTGCGTGGCGCTGGTGGCAGGTTGCGGTAGCACACCCAAGGAGCGGTTTTATGTTCTGGGAACGGCCGACACAGGAAAGGCGCCGGTAGCTACGGCTAGCTATAGCGTTGTTGTCGGCCCAATAAGCGTCCCTGAAACAGTTGATCGTCCGCAATTTGTTCTGCGCACCGGCTCCAACCAGGTCATGGTTAGCGAACTGAATCGCTGGGCGGAGCCACTGAAAAAAGCTATCCCGCGCGTGATTGCGGCGCACCTCGCGCTGCAACTCGGCACCTACCAAGTGTATACGTACCCGCAAACCATCTCACCCGACCCCGACTTTCGCGTCCTGGTCGACGTACAGCGTTTCGAATTAGCACCCGGCCAGCAGGAGGTGATACTTGAAGCGCTCTGGTCAATTCAACGTGGAGCCAAGGGTGATCTTAAACCAGGGCATAGCCTGATCCGCGAAACCTCTACTTCAGGTGACTACGGTGCATTAGTGTCGGCTCAGGAGCGGGCACTGACCCAAATGAGTCAAGCGATTGCCGAGTCGGTGCGCACGATGGATCCGGCGCACTAAACCAACTCACCATGATCAGATACGGGGCATCACAGAAAAAAGGTGAGCCGCCGCTCATTCCGCACGTATTCAAGGTTTGCCGCCGAGCAATTGATAGCGAGTCGGGCTGTCTTCGCACGGACCCAGGCCGCATTGTAAAAACGATCCCGCCACGTTTGTCAGCACGATAACTGCAAGCAGCAAGCCGGCCCATCGACCAACCCGTCCTCCGGCGGTTGCCGCTCGCGCTTCTCCGACGCGCGCATCCACGAGCAGCGCCACACCCACGCTGAGCAGGACCAGCATGAAGGCAATGAACGACCAGGTATATAAATGCAGGCCGAATAGTGCTGATCCATACGATCCGCTACCTGGTACGATATGCAGCAGAACCTGACGTCCCGAAGAGATAACGCCCGCCAAGGCACTGAGGACAATCAGGCCATAGTGCAAGGGAGCCGCGCCGCATCGGACATTCAGGAGAAACCCGATGCCCACCATGATAAATGCAACCCGTTGCAGCAAGCACAACGGGCAGGGTAATTCCCCCAAGATGAGCTGATCAAACAGGGCAGTCAGCAACACCAGATTGATGCCAAACAGGGCCATCAGGTTGTAGCTGCGCACTAGGCGCGCCGCCGTCAATGGCGTCAGTGTAGAGTTCATAGCGTGAGCGCCAGGGCATCGGTCATATGGTACTTGCACCAAGCCAGATAGATGCCCATCAACAACACCCACGCCCAGATACCCAGTTGGGTCCGGTCAAGCAAGATGCCCACGATCGCCACCATGGCGATGAGGAAGGGTAGAACCATCACCATCAATTTCTCCTTTTCATTGGGATCTGACTGCCGATGTCTGAGCATTACCAGGCTACTTGACTACTGCACCGACCGGAAGGACGTCGTTGAGTGAGATGTCCATGCTGGAGTCTACGGACTCAATCTGGTGTGTAAAAGCCCATACGCCGTTCCGTTTGGCCAATTTGAACTCCCCGAGTGCTGAATCGACGGGGCGCCAGTTTTCGCGGTTGGTCATCGAGCAATTCAAAATGTGGATGAAAACGTGAGCGGTGGTCGATGTCTGCTCAATAAAGTAGGGTGTGGAGGTGATGTGCCGGCGATGGATGCCCATACGCCTGAAGTTTTCGAAGCGAGCGGCCATCATCTTTTCAAACGCATCACGGCCTGTGACGGTTATTGTCGGATTGTCGAGGATATTGAATTCGGCTACGAATTCTGGAGCCACCGTTCCGACGAGTAGATCAAGGCGCTTTTCGTCCAGGCCATAGATCATGGCACCGAAGAGATTGGTGATGGCGAGCCGATCGGCGACATTGAAGTCCGTGCTTCCCGTTGGGGATGCTCCATCGGCTGGCTCAGAAGCCGCTGCGGGTTGCTGTGCCAGCGCAAGTCCAAGCAGGAGAAGAATAATGGAGGCAAAACGTGCTGTGAGCCTGATGATAAGGGTTTCTTTATTTTTCATGGCAACTGGTTCCAAGTTGTTTAAGGATAAGAAATTCAACTCATGTACGGGCACGGCGCGCTAAAGCTCGTACGCTTAAATGATCGTTGCCTTCTACAACAACACTGGAGATAACGAACATCTTGCGCTGGAAATGTCAGGTATGGATATTGGACGTCACCTCAAGATGCGTCGGATAATTAAAAAAACTTGTACGGGAGACAAATTCAGATCGTCGGGGTTTTCGGCGCTATGGCCTTGCAAGCGCAAAGTGAATAGGAATCAAGCCCAAACCTTCCCGCTCCGATGAGCGCGATGGCAAGGCAGGCAACAGCTGCTTCCGCCGGGTGCGACCATTCTTTGAAATTGCCGCCGGTTGTTTGAAAAACCATGACGGCAGCAAGACCCATTACAAAAGCCAAGGCGAATGCCGCAGGCCTTGTAAAAAGACCAACAACAATGAGTAAACCACCAAGTGCCTGAGTGAGCGCGACGAAAAACCCCCAGACAGCTGGCATGAAATGGATGCCAAGAACTCCGGACAGCGCAGCACCGGAATGTTCCCAAACCGTTGTCCCGGCCGTGATTTTCGGCCAGCCATAAACAACCATTTCAAATCCGATACCGAGTCGAAGGACGAGAATGCCAATAGCAGCCCAAGGGCAGGAGAAAAAGTTTTTCATATAGTCGCCAAAAAGCGAGTTAATCAACTTGTCACCAAGGAGCCGAGGCAAGTTCGATAATATTTCCGTAGGGATCTTCGCAAAAAATAATCGTGATGCCGGAAAAACCAATCCGGTTTAAAATTTTGCCCCCCCTGGCGCTGATCCGTTCGGCGGTTGTAGATGGATCGCCCACAATTATGCCTGCATGCAAATAGCCTGATATTCGCTTTACCGATACGGATAGCGGCGGTGCAGGAAGAATTTCAAAAAGTTCGATCACCTGCATAAATGGGGCACCTGGCGCACGCATCCGTACGAAATGAATCTCGGAAATATCTTCGCCGAAAATTGATGTCGCGGTTTTCCAGCGCTCCCCAATAGCCGGGGTGTGGATGAATGGTTTGGTTGTGGGTACAAAACCAAAGATATCGGAATACCATTGCATGGCGGGCTCAAGAGCAGGAACGAGTATTGCTATATGGTTCCACCGCGGTATGGTCTGCACGGAATCCAATGCGTCGAGAACGAGTTTGCGGCGAACGGGATCGGCGATATCTTCCGCATATTTGTGCTGGGTTCGGCCGGAAAAATCTTCGATATCGCTGCGCGCTCCGCTGGCAATTTCCCATCGAATCTGTTCGAGGTAACCGGGAAGGCGATTATCCGGCATGGTACTGGCACGAAGGACGGCATCGTGAAGGGCTGTCAGGCCATTGACAACGGGTATCTCGTTTAGAGCATCGGCAAGTTCGGATGACGAAATTCGCGATCCCATCAGCCTGAGAATGTCGAGATACCCGAAAACCGAGGCACGAATGATCGCGTGCGCTCCCATCGGGTGCTTCTCCTTGACCAGTGGTCCGGCACCACGATCCAGCAATAGCCGGGCGATCCGTAAGCGAAGCGTGGCAGCAGCTTCCGGGTGCGGACCGGTATTGTTTCCCGTCACTGTCACAACAAGTAAAGGCTGGCGGAGATCAGTAGCAAGCGCGTTTACATCCACGCCTTCAAGCTTGGCTGTGATGGACGCAGTGAGCTCATCCAGTTTTTCCGGCGTATCACCGACCTTTTTTAGAGCATCGGAAATTGCCGTCGCGGCAGAGTCGGAGCGGCGCTGTGTCTCATCGTCTCCGGGGGACTCTTGCTCGCGTATCTTCCCAAGAATAGCTTTGTAGTTGGCCGCTTTGGCCTCCGGGGAGGGGGCCGATGGGGTGAGCGCTTCGATGAGCGGACGGTTGTCAAACTGTCGAGCGAAGTCAAGAGCTGTCAGCCCCCTCACCGTTGTGGCTGCCGGATTAGCGTCATGTTCGAGGGCGAACTTTGCCAAATCAAGATGGCCATAAAATGCGGCCTGAAGAAGAAGGGTGTGCCCGTTGAGCAACCAGGCTTCGTTGATATCTGAGGGGCGGGCCGCAAGAAGAATCCTGGCGGTGTTTACATCGCCAGACTGTCCCGCCAAATGAATTGGAAGCGCTCCAGACGGGGCAAAGCGGATGCCTGGATTGGCCTTGCGCTTCGGGTTATTCAACAGCACGTCCACTGAAGCAGCACGCCCCCGTGCAGAAGCCATGAGCAGCGGCGTCCAGCCTTGAGCATCCGCCTGGTCTGGATTTCCGCCATTGGCGATCCAGTCGAGCAACCAGTTGGTGTCTCCCCGTGCTGCCGCTTTGATTGCGTCTTCTACGGGCGCAGCACCCCATGCTGAATTGAAACCACCCAATGCGCAGAGCAGAGCAATGAGGAAAACAAAGCGCGATTTCATCGAAAACAAACTCCGGTTGGTAGGGGCACGGCGCGCCGTGCCCCTACGAGGGTTGGATTGGGGCCGGAGCGGGAACCATTTTCTCGAGCGGCAGATCGAGCGCGGCGTCAGTACGTTCGGTAAACGAATCGAAATACCAGACGCCAGCCCTCTTGACCGCGCCAAACTCAGCCTTTGCCGATGAAGTGGGGCGCCAGTTCTGCCCGTGGGTTGACGAGGTCACGAGGTACTGGATGACGATGCGCGCCGAACTTTCAGTCTGTTTTCTGAAGAAAGGCGGCGTGAAGATATGACGTCGCCCAATGCCCTGGGTTTCAAAGTAGGCAAAGCGTTTGGCAATCATCGCTCTGAAATTTTCGCGCCCGACGACTGTGACGCTGGGGCTTCCGAAGACGTGGTATTCGGCCGTAAACTCGGGGGTCTGATACTGGATCAGCAGATCGACGTTTCTCTCGTCCATCGCATCAATAAAAGCACCCAGTAAATTGGTGATGGCCATCCGGTCGGCGGCGTTGAAAGCAGTCGTTCCAGGCTGGCTGACGGCTTGGGCGGGAGCCGCATCCGGGGCGCTTGCCGCCGCCAGGCACAGGGCCGAACAAGCCAGCCCAGATGCCAAAAAAAGACCCGCCGCAAACTGGCGGATGTGATGGTACGGGCACGGCGCGCCGTGCCCGTACGAGGTGAAAGCGCTATCCATAGATTTCTCCATTTCAGAAAATGATCGCGGCAGTAGGGGCCCGGCGCGCCGTGCCTGTACGAGGTAATGCGGCCATGGCAAACTCAAGCATCGATTTTCGGGGACAGGAGGATGGCGCTCCTCGCCCCGAGCAGGAATGGCTTTCCATCCAATGCCGGACCCTGGCCGGGCGGAAACACATCCTCATGCGCCTGCTGGGCAGTGTTGGCTTCAAGCGTCCAGTTCCAGCCCTCGGGCAGGGCCGGCAGGGTCAGCCAGGTCGGCAGATGAGCGGAGTTCCAGGCGAAATAGACAACGTCCGGCCCGCTCGCTGTCTCGGCAGCGAAGACCAGTGCGACCAGCCGTGAAGCCCAGTCGGGCTGCCACGGCTGGCAGCCGTGCCAGGAAATTTCGGGGAAACCAAGGGAGCCAGGCCTATCCCCGCGCGGATGGCTGGGCAAGCGCAAGACAGCATGGGCATGGCGCAGGGCAATGACGCCGCGCGTGAAGCTCAGCAAGTCTGACTCGCGACGGGTCAGGGACCAGTCAAGCCAGTTCATCTCGCTGTCGTGACAGTAGGCGTTGTTGTTGCCGCCCTGGCTACGCCCCATTTCATCACCCATCAGCAGCATCGGCGTGCCGCGTGCGACGAACAGCGCGAGCAAAGCGTTCTTTGTTTGCCGCAGGCGCAGGGCGGTAATATCGGGATCGTCGCTGTCACCTTCGATGCCACAGTTCCAGCTTCGGTTGTCGTCGTTGCCGTCGCGGTTGCCCTCGTCGTTCGCCTCGTTGTGCTTGATGTTGTAGCTGACTAGATCGCGCAGCGTGAACCCGTCGTGGCAGGTGATGAAGTTCACCGAAGCCAGCGGCCCTCGTCCGCTCAACTCATAGAGGTCGGGGGAGCCGACCAGGCGCGTGGCAAGATTGCCCGCGCAGGCGGGCTCTCCGCGCAGAAATTCGCGGACCTCGTCGCGGAACTTGCCGTTCCATTCGGCGAAACGCCCATAATTGGGGAAGTTGCCAAGGAGATAAAGTCCGCCGGCATCCCAAGCTTCGGCGATGAGCTTACATTTTTTCAGCACCGGATCGGCTGCAGCAGATTCGAGAAGCGGTGGGTTTTTCATCGGCCCGCCCCAGGGGTCACGGCCGAGAATAGCGGCGGCATCGAAGCGGAAACCGTCGATGTGGTACTCGGAAACCCAGTAGCGCAGGCACTCGAGTACCATCGAGCGCACAACCGGATGATTGCAGTTGAGCGAATTTCCGCAGCCGCTGAAATTGTAGTAATACCCCTCCGGGGTCAGCATGTAGTAGGTTTTGTTGTCGAGTCCGCGAAACGAGATCGATGGCCCGCGGTGATCGCCCTCGCAGGTGTGATTGAAGACAACATCAAGGATAACCTCGATTCCGGCGGCATGAAGGGCGCGCACCATCGTCTTGAATTCATCGCATTGCATACCCGCCGACCCGGTCGCCGCATAGCCGGCCTTGGGCGCAAAGAAACCGACCGTGCTATAGCCCCAGTAGTTCAAGTTGATGCTGCCGGTCAGGGGGTTCGGGCGTGACTGCTCGAACTCATCGAACTCGAAGACGGGAAGCAGTTCGACGCAATTGATCCCGAGTTTGAGTAAATGCGGAATACACTCGACCAGCCCGGCATAGGTTCCGGCATGATTTGCCGCCGAGGAGGGATGTCGGGTAAAGCCGCGCACATGCATTTCGTAGATTACCAGATCGCAGGCGGCGATGTCGGGCGCTTGGTCGCCGCGCCAATCAAAATCCTCGGGCACCAGCAAGGCGCGATAGGGATAGGGGTCGCCATGGTCCGGCGTCGCACCCCAGCGATCACGGCCGGTGATGGCGCGAGCCCGCGGATCGAGCAAGATGGCTTCAGGGTCGCAACGGTGGCCGGCCTTCGGATCGTTGGGCCCCTCGATACGAAAACCATAGGTGAAACGTTCGGGATCAAGCTCGAAGACCGTGACAGCCCAGACGTCGCCAATACGGAAAGACGCCGGCAAGGAAATTTCGGGCAGAGCTTCACCACTGTCCTTGTCAAACAGCAAGAGCGAACAGGCAGACGCCACCGAGGAGAAAATCGAGAAATTCACGCCTCCGTTAACCAGTGTCGGCCCGTACGGGATAACGCGTCCGGGGCGAACCTTCCACCCGGCAATTTCTTCGGTCGGATAGTGATCGATGCGCGTGCTCATTGTTCACGTTCCTCTAGCAGGTTGTAGGCTTCCTTTACCGATAGCGAAATGGCGAACTGATCCCAGAAACCGGTAACCTCCATGACATCGCGGACGCCCGGAGGCACCGCCGCCAGCACCAGATAATGCTTGCTGTTCTCCGCCTCGCGATGGAGCAGCAAAAGCGCTCTCAGCCCTGCGCTGGTCAGCAGGTTCAGGTTGGAAAAATCCAGCACCAAGGCCTTTGCTGTAAGCAATTCGGCGAGAAGTTGCTCGAGGAATTTCCCCGCATTGGCATGGGTCACGTCCCCGTCAATGGCCGCGATGCAGATCGTTGTGTCGTAACGTATCGAGATATTCATATCTTTTTTCTTATCGTGAAACATCATGGATGGGGGCTGTGGGCGTGAATTTTCCGACACTTTTCACGCTGACGGCAATCCGGCCGGTGTCGGGATCGCGAACGAGGTCGTAGGTTTGCCAAGCCAGATTGGCGAGATAACGACTGCGAGCATCGCCCGGATTCCATTCGCGCCGCTCCCAGCGGACGATCAGTTTCACCTTCGCCTGGTTTCCGGTAATCTTGATTTCCTGCCAGTTCTCGATGGCATGGGTCTCGTCAAAATATTTTGCCAGCGCATCCTCGTACCAGGCGCGCAGGGCGGCGTGCCCGCGCTGGTTACCGGCGGTGTCTGGATAGACGAATTCAATGTCATCGGTCGCCAGCGACAGCAGTTCGGCCACCGGACGGTGCTCATTGGTGATGGAGTACCAGTTGAGAATGACATTTTTGACCATCGTCTCGGTCAGCGGCTTGGCCGCTTCGCTGGCAAACGCTGGCGCCATCAGCAGCGCAAGTACAACAAGTAGTGCTTTCATGGCAAATCTCCGCACGGTTGATGAATTTCAGGCTGCCGAATCCGGCGCATCATGCCTTTTGTGGCGACAAACAAGGGTCAAAATGTTCGTATTGGCAATACGTTCCATGCGAACCTCGTCGCAGACGTTCCGGATCAGCACCCAGCCAAGCCCACCAATCGGGCGCCTGGCAAGTGGCAACGCGAGGTTGACCGAGGGCAATTCTTGCGGATCGAAGACGGGTCCCTCGTCCTCGAACCTGATAACGAGCGCTTCGCACGTACAACCGAAAAAGACGCGGAAGTGCCTACTCGGGTCCGAACCGAGGGCGTGCATGATGATGTTGGTGACGGCTTCGCAAACGGCGAGAGCGATTTTCTTGGCTGACGCCTCATCGATCCCGGATTGCCTTGCGTAGTCCTGAAGCGCGTCGACCACCACTTCGATATTCGCCAGGTCCGCCGCCAGTTCCAGTGCTCTGACCGGACCGAAGGCGCGCGTCAGCAATAGCGTGATATCGTCAAAACGCTTGCCCTCGCCTTGCCAGGCCCCGACCGCCGCCAGCACGTCATCGCTGATGCAGGCCAAGGTGCTATCGCGGTGGGTGGCCAGCATCTCCTTTAGACGCTCCTCGCCGAACTGCTGGCCGTCCGGCGCCGGCGCTTCGGTGATGCCATCCGTGTAAATGGCAAGCAGGTCGCCGGCGGCGAAAGACGATTCGCTCTCGGTGTATCTTTTCCCCTTGAACGGCCCGAGTGCGGGTCCGCCCCGCCGGTCAAGGCGTTCGATGCGGCCATCTGCGCGGACGAGCAGCGGCGGATTGTGGCCGGCATTGATCCAGCGCAGGGTTTGCTGGACGGGATCCCAAACGGCAAAAAATAGGGTGACAAACATCAGTTCGGGATTCGAGCGCGCCAGCATGGCATTGACCTGAGCCAAGGCATCAACGGGCTCAAGGACAGACGCCAGGCTGCGCAGCAGTTGGGCCGAGCGCGCGGCAAACAGCGCGGCCGAGACGCTCTTGCCCGAAACGTCGCCGACCAGTAGAGCTACTCGCCCAAGCGGCAGGGGAAAGTGCTCGTAGAAGTCGCCCGCCACTTCCCTGGCCGACAGCATCCGGCTCAGGATGTCGCCACCCGGCAGATAGATCGGGCTGGGCAAGGAGGATTCCTGAATACGCCGGGCCAGATTGAGCTCGGCGGCCTCACGCTCGCGCTCGCTGACCAGTTGCTCCGAGCGACGCATCGAACGGTCAATCTCGGTGACCATGCTGTTAAAAGCATCGATGACATCTGCCGTTTCGTCATTTCCCACGGCGGGCTTCAATTTGACCAGAACGGCTCCCCTCTGCATATCGCGGACGCCAAGGCTAAGGACGTCGAGGTTGCGCGTTGCCTGACCAGCGCTCCAGCGAAGCAGCAGCCCTATGCCGACTATTGAAAAGAGCCCGAAGAAGGCAATCCACAGGCTAAGCGACAAGCTTTTTTCCTGGACGGCACGCACGGGGATCGCATAGAGCAATTGGGCTGGGTTGTGCTGCAGCTTTTTGAACATGATCAGCGTTTTTTCACCGCTGTAGGGATTGGCGGCGACAAACCAACCCTCCGGATTGCCCGGGTCCTGAATTTTCGGAAACTCGCTGAAGGCGTCGCGACGATCTGCCACGTTGGCTATCATGCGCTTCTCCGCGTCACTGCCACCCTGGCGCCCGGTAGCTACCACGAGCACAACCTTCTTGTCCGGGCTGATGAGGTAGATCTGCGCTTCCTGGTAGAGGTCGATCCGGCGAAAGAAGTCACGGAAGACATCCGTGCTCATGTCGATGGACACCACGCCATCAAAGTGGTTGGTGGCGCCACGCAGGTGGTAGATCGGTACGGAGCAGGCAACAACGGGTTCTCCTGCTGTTTCCGGGGCAACGAACCGGTCGCTCCACAGGCCGTCGAGCCATTTTTCCCCGCTGACCTGGTGCAAGGGCAGATACCAGTGAGTACCCGGCGCAGCTTCGTCCAATGGCGAATAGGCGAGTTCGCTGTGCTCGAATTGACCTTTCCCACTGCGCCGCACATAGAGCCCCTTCGTGTCGGCGGGACCAATCCGGCCATCCGGTTCGAAAGCCACGCGAATTCCCGATGCCTTCGGCAATCGCTGCAGTGCGCGCTCCATCATCTCAAACCAGACCTTGCGATCCTTTGGCGACCATTGCTGAATCTCGTCGGCCAAGGCCATGGCCTCCTGTCGTGTGGCTCTGATGTCAGAGTCGCTGCGGCTGACCGTGGTGTCCAGATAACTCTCGATTTCGTTGATCTGTTGTGTAAACAGCACCTTCCTTTCGATGCTGATCACGAACGGCAGGATCACTAGAAAAATGGCGGCCGTGCAGGCCAGGGCCAGAACGGTAAATCGCGCCCTCAGTCGTCGGGGGAGGAACCGGTCAAAGCCCATGATCAGTGCTTTATGTTTTATTTACCAGCCGTACCGGCGCAGACCCTTGGCGACAACCTCGATCAGTTTTTCACCGGCCAAGGCGGAGTCAAAGGTCGTGCGGGCAGTGATCACTGGAAAATCGACGATCACCGAGTAACGCTTGCCAACATTGCCGATGAATTGCCCCTCCGGCCCGACCGCGTCCTTGAGGACGTATTCAAGCGGATAGGGCGCGCCAGGAAAACCTCCGTCGACCCGCAGATAACCGTGACCGTCGTTGTAGTCATGGACGATCGGGTGTCCGGTCACACGCTTTCCGTAAAGAATGCTTTTTTCGGTCACTTCGTCACGGGTGAAGGCGAGCGCGGCGACGCCGTAACAGATTCCCAGGATCGGCTTGTCCTGCTTGATGAACATCCGGACGAGATCCTGAACGCGCTTGTTGTTGGCCACGTCGAGGATCGGGCCCGAGCCGCCAACGATAACCAGCGCATCGTAGCCAGAGATTTCCGTGGCGACCTTGTCCAGTGCGTCATTGTAGGCAAACAGGTCGTTGAGATAGGTCGGGGAACTCAGGTAAGGCTTCATGGGAAGCCAGTTGCTTAGGTTGATCGGCTTGTTGAGACGATCCGAAGCCTCCAGGTCCTTGGTTTTCTTTGCCATCTCCGGCGTAGTTACCGTCTTGCCCAAGGGCGGGTCAACATAGCTCGGGTCCATGCTTGGCGGCAAGGCGAGGGGCTTGGTCCCCTTCGGCGTGGCAAAATCGGATCGGTACCCGGCTGCATCCAATGCCTGAAGCGGGGCCACCAGTTCCTCGCCCCAGTAGCCATATTCCGAGAGAACGAAGAGTACCCGTTTATGGGGTGCCGCTGCCGGTGTGGCGGCGAACACGGGCTGGGCCAGGACAAAGGCCAGAACGAGCAGGATAAAGAACGAAAACCTGGAGCGGGCGGCTGGTGAGTTCATGAAGAGTTCCCTTTTTAGTCAAACCACGAAGAAAACAATGTAGGGGCACGGCGCGCCGTGCCCTTACGAACGGCGGGCACTGCGAACACGGCGCCCCGCCCCTACGCCTACTAAAGATGCTTGAGCAGTATGACGGAGTACAACCCCGATTCAGTGTCGGCGGTGAACCGGTAAATCCCGTTGCGCGGACTTGCGAAGCGCAGCGGGGGTGGATTCCCATGAGACGCAAGGCGGCGCTCGCCGTCATAGGGATAATCGGCAAAGGCCCACCCCCACGCGGAGTGGTTCGCGGAAAACTTGTAGCTGTAGGTACGCCCACCGATGAGTTGCAGATCACGGGTAAAAACACCATTTGCATCAACCTTCATATCGTGGATCGGATCAAGGCTGTTCCAGCCGCCTTGGCCGTCTGCGGCGAAGAATTCGAAATCGCCGCAAAGCTGCAGGGATTCGATCCGGGTAACGGGGATAACGGGTGGTTCGAACGTGTAACGCCCATTTTCCGGATCAAGCGTCACACGGTAAGCGCCATCGGCGGGTACCCGAAACAGCATGTTCAACTCCTGTGGTGCCGAATGCCAGGTTTTCCCCCATACCCCGCCGAAACCGATGCTGTCCAGCGCCCAGTTTCCATCGATCGAGAAATTCATGGTGTAGAGACCTTTCCCGTCGCCGCCACCATCCTTGCTTAATTGCAGGATCTTGTACCAGGTGCCATCCGGGTTCGGACTCATGGCATGAGCGGGCTGGCCGGGAGTCCAGGGATCGCTGACGACATTGCCGCTGACCTGGAAGGTTTTGCCGGCAAAGAACTCGACCTGCGGACTGATCTCGAATCGATAGTCCTCGGGCCAGACGGTCAGGCGGTAGGTGCCGTCACGGGGTACCCGGAAAACGATGGCGCTTTCCTCGATATGACCAACCCGGCTGTTGTAGCCGTTGCCTCCGGCAAGGCGTCCCGGTTGATCGAGGATGGCGCCGAAACCCCAGTCTCCGTTGTTGTTGGCTGAAAGCAAGGACTGATAAATTCCATTCTTTTCATGACCTCCGAGCATTGAAAGGTGAAGATCGATCGTCCACGAGCCATCGGTGCCCTTCGTCAGCTCATGTGCGGGAACGCCTTCGTCCCATATCTCGGCCGGACGGGTACGGCGACCGTCAAAGACCTCTAGCAGACCCTCTTGATCATGGACGAAGCCATTGATCTGCATTGATTCGATTCGCTCTTGCTCGACGACGGCGGGGGTGATCCGGTATTGCGCCGCCCGTGGGTCGAAATGAACCTTGTACACGCCGTCTCTCGGCACCCGGAAGATGATGTTTTGGGCGAAGGTGGCAGCGCGTCCGGTCCGCAACGTGCCGGCTTTGGAACCTCGCTTGAAGACCTTGCGCAATTCCTGGTCAGTGAAAAACCGCATTGCATAGATGCCGTCACGATTGCGTCCGCCATCCGCACGCAGCGCAAGATCGACGACGAAGGTCTGGTCGGCTTGTCGGTGCATATCGTTGGCGCGCGCGAACGGGTTCCAGGCGCTGCGACTGTCATGTACCGTACCGACAAGTTGCGCGCTGGTCGGGGCCGCCAAGGCCTGGCTGCCAAGCAGCAGTGCGGCGTGCACCAGGCAGTACAGCGACCGAAGAAACAAGGAGCGCATCATTTTTCCAGGCACGCGAGCGCGGCATCACGATCTGCTACGACCTGGAAGTTTGGCAGGAAACCAACGACATCGAGGGTATCCAGTATCGTCTTGTCCAGCCCGCACAGGACGAGCCGGCCTTCGAGTTCACTCGTCGTGGCCGCCAGAACCAGAAGCATTCGTAGCCCGCTACTGGCCATATAACTTACGGCGCCAAAGTCGAGAGCCAGGTATTTCTGGCCACTATGGATTTTCTCCAGCAGCCGGGCCAGGATTTCCGGGGTGGTCGAGGCATCCAGCTTGCCCTCCAACTCGATAACGAGGCAGTCGCCTCGAACGGTCTCGCGAAAATTAGTCATAGCAGTGATCCATAGTAGGGGCACGGCGTGCCGTGCCCGCCGTTCGTAGTGGCTTCAGCGCGCCGTGCCCACCGTTGTTAACTGTTCTTCGTGTCAAAAGAATCAAAAGCAGGTTAACCACGGCGAACACGGCGAAAAACAAGGCTCCTGAAAAACTGTTTTTGCCCAATCGGTTATTTATCAACGCGTACTCACTCATGGCTTCTCTTCGTGTTCTTCGTGGTTAAACTGTTTTTGGTGAGGATTAGTTTTGCTCGGTCTGCAAGCGGACCTGCAGAACGCCATACCAGTCAGCCAGCACCGTTGATACACGAGCCCGCTGGTCCGCAGGCAGCGAGTTCACCGCATTGATAATGGCGTCGGCGGCGTTTTCATGGAAATCGGGAATGTGCGGCAGGAGTTCGCGCCGCAGGCGCTCGGCAAGATCGGGGTCGGCAAGCACCATGAAGACGGTGTCGAGGGCGTGCTTTCGGACTTCGGGGTCAGTAAATTCCTGCAGGATCAACGCCCCCGCAAGGACGCGTGCTATCGGATCGGGAGACGCGAGCAGAGGCTCAAGAACCGTGAAGGGAGGACATTCCCCGACCCGGTGGCAGGCAATGAGAACGGCCGCATGGCTAGGGCTAGGGCTAGCCTGAGTTGCCACCAGCATGCCGCTCAGCACGGAACGGGCGCTGCTACGAACATCCTCGTAGCGCCACAAGGCCTGAACGGCGGCGGCGCGCACAGCGAAGTCCTGGTCTTCGAGGTGAGGGATAAGCAAGGCGCGCACATTCAAGTCACTCTTTCCGACAGCCTCGACGATGTAGGTGCGAATTTCCGGCATGGGATGAGCGAGCCAGCGCAGCGCGAATTCGCTGGCCTGCTCAGGCAGACGTATGGGGAGAAGTGCCTGGAAAGCGGCAGCCCGCACTGCCGCATCCGGATCGCTTTCAAGCAGGTACTCAAGCGCAGACCGGGCTTCGGCTGGCAGGGGATGACGAGCCGAGGCGTGGCTCATGGCGCGCAACGCTTCAAGGCGGACCTGTACTTCCGGGTCGGCGCAGGCGGAGGTCAACGCGGCGAAGGCGCTGGCGCCACCGAGATTGCCCCAGACCCGGAGTGCGGCGACGCGTTTTTCAGTGTCGGGCGACGTGCTAACTTCTTTCAGGAGCTCGATGGCGCGTTCGTTCCCGTGCTCCTCAAGGCAATCGATCGCATCCATCGCTGTCCTTTTGTCGGCGCTCTTCAGGTTTTCCGCCACTAGTTGCAGATAATGCCGATGCGAACTCCAGACCACAACGATCCACATCGTAGCCAGCAGGGTGCCAGCCAAGGTGATCGGATCGCTCCAGCCACGGCCCGCGGTCGAATCGAAGGCATGATGGAGGACAATGATGACCACACCACCGAGCACTCCGCCGAGCGGATTGAGCACGCCTTCGATGAATCCGCGCACTCGGGCTCGCAGGTCGGCCGGGATGGCGTTGAGCGCCAACTGGTAAGAATTGCCCTGAATCGTCATTCCGATCATGTCCCACGAGTAGCGCATGATCAGGCCTGGCCAGAAGGAAAACCAGACGGAGATCAATGCGAAGCCGGCAAGTACCGTAGCGGGCAGGGCCAGCAGGCCACGTGCGACACCGATGTGGCGAATCAGGTAGCTGCTGAAGAACAATTGCACCAGCAGGCCGCTAATGTTGATCGCCATCATGTAGATGCCGTAGTAACCGGCAAGCTTGTCCTCGGAGGGGAAGGTCTCGTTCATGATGCGGGTGTATTGAAAATCGGCCACCGAACCGACGACCCAGAACATCACCGCGACAAAGCCGAGGGTCATGGCCATTTTGGAGGATCTGAAGAATTTCCACCCTTCGCTCAAGCGTTTGTTGCCGACTTCAGCGTGCGCTTCGCCGGGACGCTGGCCGCGCAGCTCGGCGCCGAAACGCGCGCGCAACACCCAAGTCAGCGGGATCAGAGCAAAGATACAGAGTGCCCAGACGACGACCAGATTGGCGGTTCCGAGCAGGTTGGCGAGCGCATGGATCGAGGCGCCGCCGGCGATCCCGCCGATGGTTCCCGCGGTACCCAGAATCGGATAGATACGCCGACCCTGCGATGGGCGGAAAAGGTCGTTGATTATGGTCCATATCTGCGTGCCAAGAACCGCGTTGCCAACTCCCTGGGCGAAGAAAACCGCAGCGAAGAAGATCAGCAGCGGCAATGTCACCCCCGCCTCTCCCTCAGGTCGGGCAGTGACCAGCAGACGCGCGACCATCAGCGTCGCCCCGGTGGCCACGCAGAACAGAATCAACAAGCGGTCGCGCCGTATCGCATCGGCCAACGACAAATAGACCGTCGAGCCGACCATGCCGAGCAGGCTGATGCCAATGTAGGTATAGGGCAAATACTCAACCCCCATGCGCTTGACCAGCATCGAGTGCACGGCACTCCAACCGATCGCATAGCCGATCGAGATCAGCGCAACCATCGCCCAGGTGATCCCGACCTTGGCAACCTCGTTGCCGCGAATATCAAGGAAACGCATTACCTATCTTGGCCCCAGCGTGACGGCTAGAGCCTGCGGCTCTTTCATCGCCGGCAGATTGACGCTCATCGCGAGCGCGTCAAAATCGCGATACGGCTTGCCGTTAAGCGTTACCGCCGTGATCTTTACTTTGCCCGGCGGCAGTGAAATCGGCTGCACCTCGAAGCGGGTGCCGCCGGAGGTCGCCGCAGGCCGGAAGTTCATAACCACCGACCGCTTCTGCACCAGCAGATTGGTATACAGATGTGCGAAATAGTCGAGTTCGAGAATATGGTAGCCGCTCTTCGAATGGCTGCCCTTGTCGGCGCGGTCGCCGATCAGGTAGGGTGTGCCGTCGGACTGGACGTCGAAGAATACTTCGCCATCATCGTGGTCGAGAAAAGCCAGGTTGAAAAAGCCCGAGCCGGTGCGTGCCGAGCTGAGGTATTTCCCCTCGCCGGTCTCGGCGAACAGGATATAGTTGGCGAGGATGCCCTGCTCCTGCTGCCACCACGACTTACGGTCATGCCAGGCGTGCTCGTAGCGACCAGTCACCGGGTCGGGCATCCGTTCGATCACGTCGTACCAGCCGCCGCGGCGCGAATCCTGGCCGTAGACCAGCATCTTGTCGGCGGCACCACGCGCAACGCTGAGGTAATCGCGATCGCCGGTCAGATGGTAGAGGCGCGTCAGGCACCAGGCGATTTTAAGGTTATGACCGACGACCGCGCGATTCTGCTGCCAGGAGTACGTCAAGTCGGGCTGCCAGGCGGCGTCGAAGCGCTCGAAAACGAAGGGACTCTTCGGGTCGGGAAAGTGTGTGGCAATCAGCGTGCCCAGTTCGCGCATGCGTTGCAGGTACTCCGGCTTGCGCGTGCCGAGATAGAGATTTTCGAGATATGCCGGCAGATGATCGCCGACCGAATTCCAGTTCTTCTTGCGCGCATTCTGGCCGCCCGCATCCTCTGGGCGCAGCGTTCCTGGATGGATATGCGAGAAATAGCCGCCGCCTTGAGCCTTGCCGGGGGTTTTGTCCCAATAGTACTCATCCATGAAGCGGACGGTTTTCTCGATGTCGGCAAGCACCTCGGGGTCGCCCGTCACCCGATAATACTGGGTCAGCCCGGCGATCGCGTAGATCTGTTCGTAGAGCGGAATGGTTCCCTCGTCGTCGGAAAAGCGCGAGGCGACGATTGGGCGTCCGTCGCGCAGCGCGTGCAGCCAGCTTACGGTGCGCCCGTCGGCCGACTCGATGCGCAACCGCTCGCGTTGATAGCGCACCAGTTCGCTGGCGGCGCGCAGGACGCGTGCATTACCGTTCATCAGGTAGGCCGACGAAAGGCCGTAAATGAGCCGGGAGATGGTGTCTGTTTCTTGCAGATTGACCGAGTCAGACCGCTTCTCACCGCTTTTGGTGATCGCTGTACGGTAGCCCGATGCATCGCCGACCTCGCCCGCGCCAAATTGGGTGCGCACCCAGAACTCGGCGACGTCACGCGCCTGCGATGACCACCAGTCGGGCTGTTCGAGAACCAGGCTTTGCTCTGTTTTACCGAACAGCGACACTTCCTTGACCAGCAGTTCGGAGGAGTCGGAGTAGATTAGCCCCGACGCCGCCAGCCAGTTTCCCGGCTGCAATCCGTCTACCGCCTTTGGGTCGAGGACCCGCTGCCGCTCATCGAGTTGGCGCAAGGAGTGCAGGTACGCATTGCCGGCGATGTTCAGCACCTGGGTCTTGCCGCCCGGCATTTTAACGACCAGCCGTCGCTGCTGCGGATTGGTTTCGACGATCACGCCCTGCACCCGGTCGAAGCGGACTTCCGGAACGGTGGATTGGGTGGTTTGCGCTATCGCTGACCCCATGCCAAGCAAAATCAGCAGGCAGGACAATATCCTGATCGAAGAACTGAGGAGCGAATGCTCAGCGGAGGGGGCCGGAGATATAAGCATAATTTTTCGCAATCGATGAAGATTAGTTTGCTCATTATAGCGTCTCATGGCGAAATTCATACCGTTTTTCTAGTAGGCCGCCAGTCAATCCTCGAAACTTGGCACAGATAAAAAAACACGCAGAAAATACAGAACAAACGATCAGATCAACGGCGAAGAATAGGCACTTCCACCGTGTCGGATGTCAGGCCAGACCTCGTGGAATTGCACCACTCTTCAGGTGTACAAGCTGTAGACGGCCTATTCATGCGCCTTACAGAGCAATTGCTAGATTTATAAACTGCCAGAATTTTTTGGCAGCGTTTAGTTGACCGGCACGGTAATCACCGGAGCTTGTGGCGTCACGCCGGTTTCGGCGAGCGACGTCAGCAAGAGTATGAAGCTGAAAAGGCTCTTGGAGCGGTAGTCGCGGTTATCGATCCAGAACCAGTGTTGGCTGTACTGCACCGCGACAAACGCATTCGCCGGCGGCTCAGTAGCCGAGTAAATATTAACCAGAGGAAGATCGCGCGGCCCGCTGTCCGGACGGGGCTGCGGGGAGGGAAGGACACTTCCTGACTGGACGTCCGAGAGTGGCACCTCCGCCCGGGTACCCAACTCGCGCAGAATTTCGATTACGGAGCGGGTAAGCAGGGCCAATTCCTGATTATTGCGCGGCACGGTTCCGAAGGTCAGGTTCAATTCCCGCGCATCCGGCTTGAGGCCGAGCGTGGATCGGAGAAAGAGGCTGTCCTGCTCGACAGACGGGTTACGCTTGTTGCCGCTAAAGGCGAAGATTGACGTTTCCTCGGTGCCGCGTTTTTCGAGCCGGAACCCGATGGCCTCAGACAACTGCAGGCGGCGTAGCGCGTCAAGCACCTGGTAGAACCCCGGGTCGGCCTCTCGGCTCCCGCTCGGACGGTCGGTGCGGTTGTAGACACCGTTGATCGCACGCGTGGCCAGTTGAAAGATCAGATCCACCGGGTAGCCGGCCTGAACCAACTGGAACAAAGCCGCCGGTGGAATCGGCCTGAGCAGGCTGCGAGTGAATTTGTCGCCTTGCAGCGGCGTGTAGGCGATGGTCGGTTTGTCGGTGTACATGCCCGACGCCCCGACAGCGAGCGCATGTCCCGTGGCGTCTCGAAGGCCGGCGGTCAATCCGGTCGAGGCGGTGCCGGCGAGGCTCACCTGACTCTGCAGTTGATACGAACTGATCACCGACGATACATCAAGAAACATGGGCGCGTCGGCATAGCGCAGTTTGACAATGTTGAGCAGCATCTGCTGCTTCCAGGAACTCCCGATCGCTTCGGCATAGTCCAGCCGATCGCGGTTCATGGAGCCTGGCCCGATGCTGGCACAAGCTGACAGCAGTGCCAGGATCGGCAGCGCCACGGCGAGTCGTAACTGCTGGCCCACACGTATTAGTTTCGACATGATTTCTTTTCCCTACCGGTTATTGATACCCACAATCGTCACGGTTAGGGATGCCCATCTGCTCGGACGCCGGGCAGCGTGCATTGTTTGCAGGACGTTCGCCAGAACAATACGCTGAACAGCTTTTTTAGTAAATCTTTCAGTGACATCATCAACCCTGACGCACGAACCGCGCCCCCCTGATGGCGCAAGGGTTTGGAGGCGG
>NZ_JBMOJE010000064.1:0-28192 GCF_049316945.1 Propionivibrio sp.
GGGGATGGAAAAGGGGATGGAAAAGGGGATGGAAAAGGGGATGGAAAAGGGGATGAAAAAAGGGATGGAAGAAGGGATGAAAAAAGGGATGGAAGAAGGGATGGAAGAAGGGCTGGAAGAGGGCCGAAAACTCGGGGAGCAAACCAAAGCTCTGGAGGTTGCGAGAAACCTGCTGGACATTCTTGACGATGTTGCTATTGCCACCAGGACGGGGTTGAACGAAGCGCAGGTCAAGTTGCTAAGGCTTGCAAAACAGAGGTAATCGAAGAGGGGAACCTTAGCCCGGCAGGATGCGCAAATTCTTTTCTTTGCGCACGGGGAATCTGCTTGGCGTAGCAAAGGAAAGCTTCGGAAGGCTTGCCGATCAGGCCATGCCCAATATAGGCATGCACCTCTGGAAGCCGCGCCAATTGGCGTTCTGCAATGAGTCATGCCGAACAGCAAGGAAATACGCCACGCTTCAGGTATATGGCTTGCGGATCGCCACTCCGGCCAGGATGATTCCTGATTGCGGGCTTAATGTTGTTTTGGCGGGAAGATCGCCGCCAGATCGGCAGCGTAAAGCACCAGGTCAAGCCATGCTGGCTCTGTACCCCAATGGTATTTCCTGGGGCACATTTCCTTCGGTCAGCTTCCGGGTTGACTGACTACTGGCTAACCCACGGGTTGAGAGTCGGAACACCGGTTGGCTCAAAGTCGGCCATGTTCCGCGTTGCGATGGTCATGCCATGCACCAACGCGGTGGCAGCGACAAGCCCGTCTCGAACAGGGCGCGGGTCTGGCACATGGAGTCGCGCGCTACGCAGGGCAACTGCGCTATCGACAGCCAGGATGCGGCCAGTGAAGGCCGGTAAGACATGACCGTTCAGCCATGCCCGAAAGATTGCTCCCTGCGCTGGATCACGGCGTTCTGCCAGCAATACACCGATCTCCAATTCGTGGATGGTGATTGCTGACAGGTACAAATCGGCGGCATCGACACTGTCTGCCCAAAGCGCGACGTTGCTATCCGCCTTCCCGTGGCGGATCTTCCGTAATTCGGATACAACATTGGTATCGAGCAAGTACATCAGGAAAAATCCGCCGGTTGGGCGAGATCGTGCAATTGGGGAATCTCAAGATCAACGTCTTCGATACCAGGCATCGCCAGGAGATCGGCGATCTTCGTATGTATTCCTGTAATCCTTTTGTACTCGTCAAACGTCAATAGCACATGCGCGGGCCGGCCTCGATCGGTGATGAACACCGGTCCCGCCAGTGCTGCTTTTTTGGCCTTGCTGGCATCCTGGTTGAACTGGCGGCTTGAAAGGGTCGTAATGGTCATGGCGACACCTCATGTCTGTGTGTAATGTAGGTACGTTGCCACATGCAGTGTGGCTCTATGGGTTTTCTAAAGTTGTAAATCGTTTAACCTAAAAACCGCAGTTCAAACCACGGCGACAGCGCGAAGCCTCCCTGCAGAGGGACGGCGGACACGGCGAAAAGCTGCTGCGAAGCAAATACTCTTGGGGTGCTCAGTTTTTCAGGATTTAATGGCTCACCCAAAGGGTGAATCATGAAAATATTGCAAGCCATTGTTTTTACGCCGTGTTCGCCGTGCCGCCGTGGTTAAACAGAGTTTTCTGGGTTTAACAACACAATCGCGCCTTTGCTGGCAGCTTTTTCGTAATAGCGCCGATCCGCCGTCACCAGCGTAGTTTCCGGTGTGCTTGGCGCTACGGCGTGGTAGGGGGTGTCGAACAGGTGATGGTTCAGGGAAACAGATAGTGCGCAAGCGATTTGCCAGATCGCCGGGGTGTCTGCGACGGTGATCTGGAGCGACTGGAGATCGGTCATGTCGTCCTGAACGGTGATTGGGCTGATGCGCGCCAGCACTGCGGCGACTTCTGCCAGCCAGTGAACTGGCTGCAAAATAACCAACTCGCCGCGTTTGTGGGCGAATAGCAATAAGCGAAGCGGTTTTGCCACGGGGATTCGCTTCTCGGTACATAG
Organism: Propionivibrio sp.; assembly: GCF_049316945.1. Taxonomy (GTDB): domain Bacteria; phylum Pseudomonadota; class Gammaproteobacteria; order Burkholderiales; family Rhodocyclaceae; genus Propionivibrio. The sequence goes on from NZ_JBMOJE010000064.1 coordinate 1,993, forward strand.
CGCCGTAGATTGATGATTAAACGGGGTAACCGGGGAGAGCCCGCGGTTAACCCCGAACTCCCTGTCAATAGGCGTTCCTGGCAAGGCATGCCCGAAGATCCGAATGAATAAAGGCTTGCACGGCATGATGTTCGAAGGTCGCCGTCTTTATTGGCTTGCAGGCGAGGCTCCAAACCAGGCTATGGGCTCCGGAATTGCTGCATTGGCTGGGGGCAGCGCAGGGATCAACGACAACAAACGCATGCGCCCGGTTATAGTTCACAGCCGCTTACCTCGGTGCAAATCCATTGCCAAACACCCTTTCCCGCCCTCTTCTCTTCGCCATCGTCTTCATCGAAGGTTTCTGTTCGCTTGGTGCCGAAGTCATCGCGCTACGCCAGATCATCCCGCACCTGGGCAGTTCGATCGTCGTTACCGCGCCGACCATCGGCTTCTTTCTGCTGGCGCTGGCACTCGGCTATCAGTCCGGGGCCAAGGTCGACGGCCATTATCTGCCCGTCGTCGCCAGGAACTTCCTGATCGCCGCGGCGCTCACCGGCGCCGGCCTGGCCGGGATTGCCGTCGATCTGATCTTCGCCGCATTCGATCCGCCAGCGCTGGCCTATCTCGTGTTCATCGGCGCCGTGCTGTGCCCGCTAGCCTGGTTGCTGGGACAGACGGTACCGATCCTGACCAACCTGATGCAGCACCAGCGAACCGGCGAGGCCAGCGGTTATGCGCTGTACTACTCGACGCTCGGCTCCTTCCTCGGTTCGATTTCGCTCTCGCTGCTGATCATGCAGTGGCTCGGCGTTTCGGCGGCGGTCGCCATCTGTGCGGTGCTGCTGGTCGTCGGTTTCGCCCTGCTCAGCCCGCGCACCTGGCGCGCCGCTGTTGCCGGCGCGGCGGTCATATCGCTGGCCGTGGTCTGCAACACCTGGCTGCGCCCGGTGATCGAAACGGCTTACGCCAACTACAGCGTCATCCCGGTCAACATCGCCGGCGCGCTCAACCCGCGTGCGTTCAAGAACAACAATTCGCTGGCCTCGCTGATCGACGAAGGCGAACCGCGCCACTACGCGCGCTATGTGGAGCATATCCGCCGCCTATTGCTTGAGGAACTCGACTTCCACGACCGCCAGATTCTGGTGCTCGGCGCTGGCGGTTTTACGCTATCGCACCGCGAGCCTGACAACCACTACACCTACGTCGATATCGACCCGGCCATCCGCGGCATTGCCGAAAGGAAATTCCTGGGCGAGGCGGCGCTCGGCGAATTCATCGTCGACGATGCCCGGCATTTCGTGGTGAGTACCGAGCGACGTTTCGACGCGGCGATAATCGACGTCTACAGTTCACACAGCTCGATTCCCGGCCATCTGGTTACGCGCGAGTTCTGGCAAAGCACGCGCCGTGTGCTGACGAACGAAGGCGTGATGATTGCCAACCTGATTCTCGATGGCAAACTCGCCACGCCCTACGCGGTCAATCTGCTGGCCACCATCGAGAGCGTCTATGGTCGTTGCGCCGTCGAGGTGCTGCACAAGACGCAAGCCTTGAGCAATGTCATCGTGACCTGCCACAACGGCAATCAGCCACAGCAAACGAGCCTCTACGTCGACGAACGCAATGCGGCCGACTTCGACCTGGCCCGTTCGCGCTGAAGCACGGCAACAACAGCTCAGGCTGTTCCTTGTATCTGGTTGCGGCTGGCAATGAGAGTCTGGCAGTAGCTCATGTCGCTGCTCATGACATGCCCGATGGTAAAGCCGAGGATGAACTGCATGATCGACCAGCCCGGGGCCAGCAAAGAGCCGCCCGAAAATTCGTGGCCCTGCTTGATAGCGTGGAATCGTAGTTGCAGGTTTTCCATTTCGACGAGCATGCCACGGTGTTCCGCCGCATGCTGCTCCAGTCCCTCGTAGCCTATTTCGGCAAGCAGTCGCTCTTCGTAGGCAAAGTGAACCTTGAGCAGATTCTCCAGTTTGTCTACTGCCGGACGGAGAAGATCGACGTTTCCTCCTCCGCGCCAGCTTTCGTAAACCCTGGTCCCCAGATCGAATATCGCCTTGTGCTGGGCATCGATCCGGGGATGCTCGACTGAAAGGTGATCGCCCCACTGGATGAGATTATTTACGGAAAGATGTTGCAACTGAATTCGTCCGAACAACGCGGTATTAGTGCTCATGGCAGTCTCCTGGACATGTTTGCTACGGGTAAGGACTCCACGGTGGCTGATAAGTTTCGATCCTGGCGCCGGCGACTGCAGCATCACTACCTTGGGAAGCTGATTCGTGACGGATGCCGTGAGCCACCTTTTATATAGGCCATGCGCTGTCAAACAGCAATGCCTGATTTCCTCAGGGGCCTGCTGCGCCGTACCGGAGTTTGACCGCGATTTTCAGGCAGGCGATACTTTCATGCACTTCTTTAACACGAAAGTCGCCCCAGCGACTCTTGAACCTCCCCTCGCCCTCTGGAAGGGGTCGGGGGTGAGGGAAACGGGCATGACTTTCATAATTTGGGGGCGACTTTCAAAGCCATGCCCGTCAGGGCGAAAACATGAATTGGAAAATACCCAGGCAGATATTTATGTACAATAAAGTAACCAAGAACGGAGCTGATTGATGAGCACAATTACATTTGATACGCTTAAATTCGTTGAGCGCCTGGAAAAATCCGGCATTCCTCGTGAGCAAGCTACCGCCATGGCAGAGGCTTTCAAAGATGCCAGTGGCGAAGCCGAGATTGCTACGCGCAAGGATGTAGCGCTTGCTGTTGCAGAGATCAAAACCGAGATTGCCAATGTACGCGGAGAGATGGCATTGGTTAAGTGGATGCTTGGCGCTGTTCTTGCGATAGCGATCGCCAATTTCGCGAAACAGTTTTTCTGACCCGATGCGAATCAAAGTGCAGGCAGTTTTGCAGGTCGGGTTACGCTGCGCTAGCCCGACATCCGGCTAGTGCGGCAGGGTAAATGCAAGCTTCGCCAGCAAGACCAGCGTCAATAGGTGTCTGACCCCTATTACTTACGAGGTGGCTGGCGCGATACTGTTCGTTAGCGGAAAACAATAGAAGTCTGCCCCCTATTTAACGTCGAGCGGTACCGAATCGTCGTAGAGCGTTTCGGGTGCAATATCGATATTGCCTGGCCACACTACAGTTCCATAATCGACGTAAGCACAGTTAAAAATTGGCGAATCCTTGAGCCGGTTGAACGGTTTTTTGCTCATGTAGGGTGACATATTGAAAAGGCGTTGCTCTCCATTCTCGAATTCGAGCCTTAATCGGTAACCCGGCCGAACCGTGACACTCACTACATCCAGCAATCTGTCCATAAAGATACCCTTATTGGAGCGGTGCAATCCGAAAAGGTTCTTCACCATTCACGGCAAGATCCCAGTCGGCAAAAAGTTCATCGCGGTGAAGTTCTACCCAGGCTTGAACCAGTTTCAGTTGTTTGTTGGGTAAGCTGCCCGCAAGAACACGCCCGTCGTCAATGGCGATAGACGCCTTGTCGCCTTGATAGCGCACATGAAAATGCGGAAGATGGTGGCGAACATTGTCTTCAAACAACAAGGTAACCAGAATTCCGTAGAACATGCTTATAGTGGGCATAACATTCCTCTGAGAAAACACATATTTTATTCCAGTTTGCATTAGTGAGAACAATAGGGGTCTGTCCCCTATTTACTACTGATAGCGCACATGAAAATGCGGAAGATGGTGGCGAACATTGTCTTCAAACAACAAGGTAACCAGAATTCCGTAGAACATGCTTATAGTGGGCATAACATTCCTCTGAGAAAACACATATTTTATTCCAGTTTGCATTAGTGAGAACAATAGGGGTCTGTCCCCTATTTACTACTGTTTGGTAGCGGAACGCGGAAAACAATAGGTGTCCCCTATTGTTTTGAGCACCGAGATTGCTACGCGCAAGGGGTATACTGGGCACACACATGGAGGACGCTTGATGAACCAGCCAATGACTCAGCCAAAAAAGCAGGCCGCTTACGATGCCTGGTTTGTCGCGGAAGTCGATAAAGGAATGGCCGATTGCGATGCGGGCCATGTCCTGACCAACGCTGAAGCTACTGCTGACATGGAGAGCTTCTTTGCAGAGCTTGAAAAAGAAAACAACAAGGCAGCTTGAGTGGTCAAAACGGTCGATTGCAGACCGCAAGAAGATTGCTCGTTTTTACAGCGAGGAAGCCTCTCTTTTCATAGCGCAAGAAGCCGACCACGAAATCATTGAAGCGGCTCGCCGCATTCTTCGGCGGCCCCTTTCATATCGAGAAGGCAAACGCTCAGGAACGCGGGAATATGTAATGCGGCGGTTCCCGTACATTCTCGTTTACCGAGTTCAGGCAACGAAGGTTTCTATCCTTCGTTGCCTGCACCAAGCACTGCGCTACTTCAATTAGATTCCATCCGTGCGCCGGAGAATCAGCATTGGCAACCTCACTGCAGTGGTGGAATACGGAATGGCTCCGACCAGCGCTGAAAGCCTGTGAAAATATCAATAAGTCATGGCCGTTAACGGAAAAACAATAGGAGTCTGTCCCTGGGGTTTCCTCTGTTGTTACTGTTTCCCGAACGGCACCGAATCGTCGTAGAGCGTTTCGGGCGCAATATCTATTTCACCTGGCCAGACTACCGTTCCATAATCCGCGCGCGCACGATTGAAGATGGCGGGTGCAGCAACGCGATTCCATGGTTTTATGGAAAGAAGTGGGCGCATATCAAAGCGGCGTCGCTCGCCGTTCTTGAATTCGAGGTCGAGCTGGAATTCGGGGCAAGTACAAACAGAAATTACATCGATCAGCATTGGCAACCTCACTGCAGTGGTGGAATCCGGAATGGTTCTTCACCATTGACCGCCAGATCCCAGTCGAGTAACAACTCCTCCTTGTGTATTTCGATCCACGCTTGAACCATTTTCAGTTGTTTCGGCGGTAATGACCCATCAAGCAGTGATCCGTCGTCGATGGATACTGAAGCTTCTTCGCCTTGGTAGCGAACATGGATGTGCGCAAGATGGTGGCGTCGATTGTCGCGAAAGTACATCAACACGAGAATCCCGTAAAACATACTGATTGTCGGCATGGCAAACCTTGAATAAAACGAGTGAAACAATTGTAGTAGAGCAAACCAAAAACGCACAACTGGCATTGATAGCCTGTGGAAATATCAAGAACCCAAGGAACGTGCCTTGTAGCGCGAAAACAATAGGAGTCTGTCCCCTATTTCCAATCATGCGCCGAAGTCCATCCCTTCGCTTGCCTGACCATGCAGTTCGGGCAAATCTTCAGCGATCCCGCACCCGGCAAAGCGGGCAGCGATACGCGAACCCAGCGGCACCGGGGAAGAATCCGCCAGCACTGCTTTACGCAAAATCTGGCGCGCCTCTTCTTCCATGCTCCAGCCATGGAGCAACGCACGCTGCTTGAGCCCGACCTTCACCCCATTTTCAAGATTACGCACGACGACTTGAGACATACGACACCTCGCAAGACAATAAAAGATATCACGATATCGACTGGCTCACTTTTATGCAACGTTTGAATCCTATAGCTCCTATCCTGGAAATAGCAGCCTTGCAGGGCGTGCATATCTCATTTGCGCAAGTGTGCCAATCGGTATCGGGGTGCGCGCCGGGCTCAGATGACTGGATGCGCCATTGGCATCTCACGTGAAAGACAGAAAACGTTCGCGCTTGAAACAATCGGAGTCTGTCCCCGGTTGTCCCCGGTTGTCCGGGAACTGCGCACATAGTCTGTGGCTAGAAAAACTGTTTGGCGAAGTTGGCGACGGCCAAGGCGATCAGGATACCCATCATCCAGGTGAGTTTGTCGAACTTGGCATCAAGGGCTGCAATGTCGACTTTCAACTCTGACTTGACAGCGAAAATGTCGGTACGTGTGGCGAGGGTGGTATCCAGCGCCTCAGACAACACGTCGCGCAAAGCTTCGGCCTCGGCTTTCGCCTGCGCCTCCGGTACGCCTGCCGCTTTCAGGCGCTCGGCGAATCTAAGGGTATCGAAAGTAATCGTGCTCATTTTCCGGTTCCTTAACTTGATGTAACCACCGCTGAATAATAGCAGAGCGCTGGCTCTGGCGGACAGGCGCGGAAACAATAGGAGTCTGTCCCCTGTTGTCCTATAGGAGTCTGTCCCCTGTTGTCGTGTCCCCTGTTGTCGTGTGTCGTGTGTCCCCTATTATTAGTGTCCCCTATTATTATTGTTATTGTCATTATTTCTGAAAACAAAACTTGCCATGTCGGATGTGGCTTTTGACGTACTGCTTGAAACTGGCATCAATATCTCCCCGCTGCCTGTCTGGCTTGACGAATGGGAGCATCCCGAAACCTATGCCAACCCGCGCCTGCTGAAAAATATTGCACTCGACGGTGTCAGGCTATGAGCCTGACACCCACCGTGCTGATGCGCAAAGCCGTTAGCGGAAAACAATAGGAGTCTGTCCCCTATTGTCTTGGAAATAGCAGCCTTGCAGGGCGTGCATATCTCATTTGCGCAAGTGTGCCAATCGGTATCGGGGTGCGCGCCGGGCTCAGATGACTGGATGCGCCATTGGCATCTCACGTGAAAGACAGAAAACGTTCGCGCTTGAAACAATCGGAGTCTGTCCCCGGTTGTCCCCGGTTGTCCGGGAACTGCGCACATAGTCTGTGGCTAGAAAAACTGTTTGGCGAAGTTGGCGACGGCCAAGGCGATCAGGATACCCATCATCCAGGTGAGTTTGTCGAACTTGGCATCAAGGGCTGCAATGTCGACTTTCAACTCTGACTTGACAGCGAAAATGTCGGTACGTGTGGCGAGGGTGGTATCCAGCGCCTCAGACAACACGTCGCGCAAAGCTTCGGCCTCGGCTTTCGCCTGCGCCTCCGGTACGCCTGCCGCTTTCAGGCGCTCGGCGAATCTAAGGGTATCGAAAGTAATCGTGCTCATTTTCCGGTTCCTTAACTTGATGTAACCACCGCTGAATAATAGCAGAGCGCTGGCTCTGGCGGACAGGCGCGGAAACAATAGGAGTCTGTCCCCTGTTGTCTTGGCAACCTCACTGCAGTGGTGGAATCCGGAAACCCGCAACCGGGTTGACGGCGTGTGTTTTCAAGGCCGGGTGGGCGGGTTGTTGCAATTTTGCAACAGAACGGCGAAACAAGCGTCGGAAATTTAAATTCATGGTTGCCCTCGGCCTTTCGGTTTGCGACTATTCGTTCAGCTTCTCATCCATGAGAGGTGCAGTTTGGTGGAGCTCTCAAAAAATCCATCGATCTCAAACTTAGAGGAGATTCACAAATGCAAAAGAAATTTATCGCTCTGGCTGTGGCCAGTCTGGTTTCAGGTGCCGCTTTCGCTCAGACCAACGTTACCGTCTACGGCGTTGGCGATGTGTCGTTTGAAGGCGCGTCGGCTACTGGTGCCACTTCGTTCGCTACCGGTGCTAACACCCTTGCTAACCCAGGCCTTACCGCCGCACAACAAGCGGTACAATCCAACATCGGCAATCGTGCCCGCGTTCAGTCCAATTCTTCGCTGCTCGGTTTCAAGGGTTCGGAAGCGTTGGGTAATGGCCTGACCGCCGTGTTCCAAATTGAAACTGGCGTCAATTTTAACCAGACACAGAACGCCAACCAGACCGGCGTGACCCCACCCGGTACAGGTATCGCCAACGGCCTTTTCACCGGTGCACGTGATACCTACGTCGGCGTAGCTGGTGGTTTCGGTACCGTCATCGGCGGTTGGATTTCAACACTTTACCGTAGCCAGAACGCTGCTTTTGACGTGGTTCCTGGCTCAGCCGGTGCGGGCAACAACAATGGCGTATTCGCAAAGGCTAATGGCAACGTCAATCTGGCTTTCCGCACCAATGCCATCGCCTACATCTCACCGACTTTCTCCGGTTTCAACGGCGGGATCGCTTATGTGCCGAATTCCTTCAATAGCCAGGACACCACGACAGGCGCACTTGCTAACACCGTTAGGATCCCAGGCAACCTGCAAGGCTTGACCCTAGCGAACCCGTCTGCCATTCCTGCCAACAACCAAGTTAATCCCTACGGCTGGAACGTTGCCCTGAATTACGCCAACGGTGGCGCGAAGGTTTCATACAGCTATCTCGGCCTTAATGACGTCGGCATCGGTTCAGGCTCTTCTGAAAAGCACAATGCCAATTTGCTGTCGGGTTTGTATGCCTTCGGTCAAGGTACAACAGTGTCTGCTCAATGGCAGAATTTCAATGGCAAGATTAGCCTGGGCTCTGCTGCCGGCGTCAACGATCTGACCCTGAAACGCAACTCCTACTTCTTGGGTGTCAAACACGTCATGGGTGCGAATGAGTTCGCTGCGTCCTACCAGAACGCAGCCAGCACGAGCGGTTCGCTTATGACGACTCTCGGCAACACGTATAACCCGGTGCTTGGTTCGAATATTGGCAATAACAACACGGGCGCACAGCAATTCACCCTGCGCTATGGTTACAATTTCTCCAAGCGCACCCAAGCCTATGCTCTTTACACGAAGATCTCCAACAACTCGAATGCAGCGTTTGATTTGAACAGCAGCAACGGTAACGGTTCCGTTAATTCGGCACTTGGTGCTGATCCGCAAGTCTACGGTGTTGGTCTGCGTCACTCGTTCTAATATCGCCTAACAGCGTTATTGAAATTCAAAACGGGCGCTTCGGCGCTCGTTTTTTTTTATCAAATAAGAATAATAGGGGACAGACTCCTATTGTTTCCTCCCAAAGGGCGCATTACTGAACCTCCTGCCTCTTCGTCTCGTCAACGCCTGTTTCTGCTATATTATTTTAGGGGACAGACTCCTATTGTTTCACCTATAGCGAATGGTTCAGGTATGGGCTGATCTGCATCGTGATGAGTTGCTGGCAGATTGGGAACTTGCCAAGGAGGGTATTGAACCTTTCCGCATTGATCCACTAACAATAAGGGACAGACTCCTATTGTTTCACATATACTAATGCAAATGGTTCTGGTATGGGCTTGTTGTACTTTTCCGCATTGATCCACTTAAATAAAGGAGTGTGGTGATGTTGCTTGATGTGACCCGCGTGGCAGTGCAGCCTGATTTCACACTGCTTCTTGAATTTGAAAATGGCGAACGGCGCTCTTTCGACATGGCTTGTTATCTTGACCAAAAACCTTGGGCTCGACTCAAAACATGCAATGCTTTCATGGGCGCTTTTGTTGAAAACGGGACTGTGGTGTGGCCGGGGAATATCGATATCGACCCGGAAACGCTTTACGAGCGTTCGGTGCCATTCAGCGATCAAAAACCAGCCGAATAATCATGCCGCGCCTGCCCCGTCTGAAATTACCGAATACGCCGCTGCACATCATCCAGCGCGGCAACAATCGTGCTGCTTGCTTTGGCGCTGATGAGGATTACCTCTTTTATCTGGAGCATCTGACCGCGATCAGCGCCAAGGTCGGAGTGGCTATTCACGCCTATGTGCTGATGACCAATCACGTTCATTTGCTGGCGACCCCTCAGAATGCGGAGGGTGTGTCGCAGTTGATGAAGCGCCTTGGGCAGCGTTATGTACAGTATTTCAACCGCGCCTACCGTCGCACCGGTACGTTGTGGGAAGGGCGGTTCCGCTCCTGCGTGGTGGGTGAAGAGGCGTACTTTCTCGGTTGCCAGCGCTACATTGAATTGAACCCGGTTCGTGCTGAAATGGTGAAGCATCCTGGAGAATATCGGTGGTCGAGCTATGGGGCGAATGGGCAGGGTGATGCCTCGCCGACAATTCGCCCACATCCGGTTTATGGGGGCCTCGGGCTGACGGATGGTGAACGGCAGGCGGCCTATCGTGAGTTGTTCCGCCATGAGCTTGATCCGGGGTTGGTGGATGAGATTCGTCGTGCAACTCACGGCGGCATGGTGCTCGGGAGTGAGCACTTTGCCCAGGAAGTCGCCTTGCTGGCTGGCCGCCGCACACAGCGAGGCAAGGCTGGCCGGCCGTTCAAACAGCCTGCCGAAGAATAATCCTGAAAAAAGCAGTTAACCACAGCGGACACGACGAACACAGCGGAAAAACAATGACTTGCAATGTTTTCATTAATCACCCTTTGGGTGAGCCATGCAATCCTCAAATGCTGAGGCTTTTCGCTGTGCCCGCCGTGTCGCCGTGGTTTGAACTGCGGTTTTTAGGATAATAGGGGACACGGTTTTTTGTCTCTTCGGCTCTGAAAACCGTGGTTTCTCCCTGATGACCACCGTTGTTTCATAGGTGAGCAAATCAAAATGAACATCGAACCGCGTTCGCAAACCTTGCGGAAACTACCCGCTTGCCGCTCTCAATCCTCAGCTTGCCACGCGGCGGCGAGACGTAGATAATTGACTTACTTTACGTCTTACTTTTTGAGGTGAGCCATGACTATCGCTACCATCACGCTTTCCAGCAAAGGGCAAATCGTGATCCCCAGAGAAATTCGGGCCGAACTGCATTGGGAGGCTGGAACACGGATCACACTGGTTTCAAGTGCTTCCGGCGTCATGCTCAAGGCTGTTCCAAAAAAGTCCGGCCGAAGCCTGGAAGATCTGATTGGCTTGCTCAAGCACGACGGCCCTCCACTTTCAACCGAGGAACTTTGCCGGCCAGTTGACTACAGTGCGGACTGGGATGAATCCGAGAAGCGTTGCCGATGATCGCCTTCGATACCAATCTTCTGGTGCGGGCTTTGGTCGCGGATAACCCCGAGCAGGTCGATGTTGTCCGGCATCTGATTGCCGAGGATACGGTTTTCATTTCGCGCACTGTGTTGCTTGAAACCGAATGGGTTCTACGAACCCGTTACAAGAAGCCAAGAACTGAATTACTCGAATTCCTTGTCGCCCTGCTGGAAACTGATAACACAGTAATTGAGTCTGCCGAATCTGTTAGCCAAGCGGTTAATTGGTATGCACATGGAGCCGATTTTGCCGACGCACTGCATCTGGCAGTTTGCGGTTCAGCCGTCATGCACACCTTCGACCGGGATTTCTGCAAAGTGGCGCGAGAAGCGGGTATCACACCCGATGTGCGGGTATGGGAGGTCTGACTGCGTGCCTGATGCCCTCGAATAATAGCCTTGGAGGGTGTGCAAATCTCATTTATGCACGCTGGGAAATGTCGGCCATGCTTGCTGCTATCTGAATCATTGATCCACACGATTGGGGAAAGACCACGGATTTCTTCTGGACAGCCTCATAACAACACCGTTGCCGTAACAGCCGCCGCGCGGTAAGATTCTTACTGTTCAATTTCTTACTTTGGGGATCCCACCATGCGCATCACCAGCAAAGGGCAAGTGACGATCCCGCTAGCCATTCGCAATGCGGCCGGCCTGCTGCCCAATACCGACGTCGAGTTCGTTTACGAAAAGGGTGAGGTGTTGCTTCGCCCCGCCAAGCGCGAATCGCGAGCGATTTTTGAAGCGGCTCTGAAGAATGCCCGCGCCGTGCCACTGACCAAGGCATTTCAAGGTAAATCCGCAGACGAGATCATGGAATTTCTGAGAGGCGAATGACGATGCCGCCGGTTCTGGTCGATTCCTGCATCATCATTGACCTGCTCGCCGAAAAAAGCGACTGGTACGAATGGTCACTGGAAAAGCTGATCAGCTTGCATGCGACTGGCCCGCTGGCGATCAACCAGATCATCTTCGCCGAACTATCGTCAGGATACGACACCCCGGCTGAGGCTGGAAGAGCCCTTGCGCCGTTTGATCTCATGCAGCTATCACTCCCCTGGGAAGCTGCTTTTCTGGCAGGCGCGGCTTATCGAACCTATCGGCTGCGCGGCGGCAACCGGCGTTCGCCACTTCCTGACTTCTACATCGGCGCCCACGCGGCAACCAGTGGGCTGATGCTGCTGACTCGCGATGCGGCGCGCTATCAAACTTATTTCCCGACGCTGCAGTTGATTTTGCCGGAATGACAATAGGTGACTTGCCGCCTTGCAGGGTGTGCAAATCTCGTTTGCGCACGCGGGCCAATGGCGGCCATCTGCGGTTATCCGAGCCATCGAACCGCGTTCGCGAACCTTGCTGTTTGCCAACCCTACGCGCTGGAAGCCAATAAGCACGGTCGTCTACAGGGTTACGCCCTGAGAGCCAATATCCATGCGGCTTTCAGGGCATGTCGTTGCAGATCGCCTATTGACGGGCTTTCCAGGGCAGTTTATTTGAGCGCCCTGTCGAAAGTACCTGATCCATTGCGACTCCAGATGGACGCCGATCAGCGGTAGCGGTTGATCGTGTCGCGCGTTTCCAGTGCAACGCGGCGGGCGGCATCGGCATAGTCCTCTTGCTTGCTGGCGTAGAGGATGGCGCGTGAGGAGTTGATCATCAGGCCGCAGCCGTTGCTTGTGCGACCGGCTTGCACGGTGGCTTCGACATCGCCGCCCTGGGCGCCGATGCCGGGCACGAGCAGCGGCAGGTCGCCGACGATCTCGCGCACACGGGCGATCTCGACCGGGAAGGTGGCGCCAACAACGAGGGCGCACTGGCCGTTTTTGTTCCATTCGCTGGCGACCAGGCGGGCGACGCGTTCATAGAGCTTCTCGGGTTGCTCTGCTGTGCCGACATTGAGGAATTGCAGGTCGCTGCCGCCGGGGTTGGAGGTGCGGCAGAGCAGGATGACGCCCTTGTCCGGGTAGGCCAGATAGGGATCGACCGAGTCGCGTCCCATGTAGGGGTTTACCGTGATGGCGTCAGCCTGGTAGCGCTCGAAAATCTCGACGGCATATTGCTCGGCGGTGCTGCCGATGTCGCCGCGCTTGGCATCGAGAATGACCGGGATGCCGGGGTGTCTGGCGTGGATGTGGGCGATCAGGGCTTCGAGCTGATCTTCGGCGCGCTGGGCGGCAAAGTAGGCGATCTGCGGCTTGAAACAGCAGACGAGGTCGGCGGTGGCATCGGTGATGCTCTTGCAGAATTCGAAAATGGCGTCGGGTCGCCCCTTGAGGTGCGCGGGAAATTTTGCCGGGTCGGGGTCAAGGCCGACGCAGAGCAGCGAGTTGTTGCTTGTCCAGGCGGCGTTGAGCGATTGGATGAAGTTCATGGTGTTTCCTTTGTCTGGCGGTCACTGAATTCAAGCGCGTTCAAACGATCCGCTCAAGCCTGGAGAGTTCCATATTCTCCCCTCTCCCACTTGTGGGAGAGGGGTTGGGGGAGAGGGTGATTTCGACCTTGCCACGCCTGAAAAGCCCCTCTCCCCGGCCCTCTCCCACAAGTGGGAGAGGGGGAAAAACGGCGTTGGCGGATTTCGTCTCAGCGGCCATGAAGTCGCTCAAGGTGCTCGATTCAAGATAAATCATCGTTCACTTGCCGAGCTTGCTCGCCCATGAATCCTTCAGCGTCACCGTGCGGTTGAATACCGGCGCACCGTCCTTCGAGTCATAACGGTCGGCGACGAAGTAGCCGTGGCGTTCAAACTGGAAGCGGTCTTCGGCTTTGGCTTGCCGGAGTGCCGGTTCGAGCCAGGCGGTGATGACGTTCACGCTGTTCGGGTTGAGATCGTCGAGGAAGTCACGTTCCAGTTCAGGCGCGTCACCTTCGCGCCGGTTGCCGGGGGCGGGGACGGAAAACAGGCGGTCATACAGACGTACTTCGGCGGCGTAACCGTGCGCTACCGAAACCCAGTGCAGGTTGCCCTTGACCTTGTAATTGTCGGCGCCGGGTGTGCCGCTCTTGGAATCGGGCAGGTAGTCGCAATGCACGGCGATGACCTTGCCGGCCGCATCCTTGTCGCAACCGGTGCACTTGACCACGAAGCCGTAGCGCAGGCGGGCCATATTGCCGGGAAAGAGACGGCGGTAGCCTTTGCTCGGCACTTCCATGAAGTCCTCGCTCTCGATCCACAGTTCGCGAGCAAAGGGCATGGCGCGCTTACCGAGTTCGGGTTTGAGCGGGTGGTTGGGCGCGAAGCATTCCTCGCTTTGCCCTTCCGGATAGTTGTCGATGATCAGTTTGAGCGGATCGAGCACGGCGACGCGGCGTTCGGCGGCTTCGTTCATCACTTCGCGCATGGCTTCTTCAAGCAGCGTGTATTCGATCAGCGAATCGGATTTGGAAACGCCGATGCGATCGGCGAACAGGCGGAAGCCCTCCGGCGTATAGCCGCGGCGACGGGCGCCGACCAGCGTCGGCAGGCGCGGATCGTCCCAACCGTTGACGTGCTTTTCCTCGACCAACTGGATCAGCTTGCGCTTGGACAGGATGACGTAGGTCAGGTTGAGGCGCGAGAATTCGATCTGTTGCGGCACCGGGCGCTGCACCAGGCCGCCATCGGCCAGGTGTTCAAGCAGCCAGTCGTAGAAGGGGCGCTGATCCTCGAACTCCAGCGTGCAGATCGAGTGCGTGATGTTCTCCAGCGCGTCCTCGATCGGGTGCGCGAAGGTGTACATCGGGTAAACGCACCACTTGTCGCCGGTGTTGTGGTGCGTGGCGTGGCGAATGCGATAGATGGCCGGGTCGCGCAGGTTGATGTTGGGCGAGGCCATGTCGATCCGGGCGCGCAGGATGTAGGTCCCGTCGGCAAACTCGCCGGCCTGCATGCGCTTGAAGAGGTTCATGTTCTCTTCGACGCTGCGCTCGCGGAAGGGTGAATCCTGGCCCGGTTGCGTCAGCGTGCCGCGGCAGGCGCGCATTTCGTCGGCACTCTGGCTGTCGACGTAGGCGTTGCCCGATTGAATCAGGCACTCGGCGCTGGCCACCATCCAGTCAAAATAGTCGGAAGCAAAATAGAGATTGTTCTCGCCTTCGCCCTCCCACGAGAAACCGAGCCAGCGCACGGAGTCGATGATCGAATCGACGTATTCCTTTTCTTCCTTCTCCGGATTGGTGTCGTCAAAGCGCAGGTGGCAGCGGCCGCCATAATCACGCGCCAGGCCGAAGTTCAGGCAGATCGACTTGGCATGGCCGAAGTGCAGATAGCCGTTCGGCTCCGGCGGGAAGCGCGTGCGAATCTTCGCCGGGTCAAGCCCGCCGGCCAACTGCTGGGCGCCGAGGCCGGGCTGCCCGGACCAGTGGCGCTGGGCATATCTGCCAACGGCCAGGTCGGTGTCGATGATGTTGCGGATGAAGTTGGTGGCAGGGGTGGCGGTTGCGTGCTCCCCGTGCGGGGTGGTCAGGTGATCTTGCAGGGCATTGCTCACGGCATGTTCCTTGATTTCAGAAGCCTTGTATTTTAACCGGCGAAGGCCCTAAAGCCGTAAAATTTGCCTCTTGTTGAAGCGCAAGGCGTGTCGGCTAATGGCAATTTCCATGAAGTCGGTACCCAGTGCGCTTCGGATGAAAAGGAGTTTGCATGCTAACAGATGAGGCGCTGCAGTCTGCGGCGCGGCGACTGGCCGCCAGTGCTGCCAGGCCGGCCAGGGTGATTCTTTTCGGCTCTTATGCCCGAGGCGATGCCGACGCTGCTTCCGATGTGGATCTGATGGTGGTCGAGCCGGAGTTCGATGACCGTGCAGGTGAATATCTTCGCCTTAAAGAGGCGATTGGTCGACTGGGTGTTGGCGTCGACTTATTGTTATGTACCGAGCCCGAATTTCAACGCCGCAGCCAGGTTCCAGGCACAGTGCCCTACTGGGCAAAAAAAGAAGGCAAGGTTCTCCATGACCCCGCAGCGTGAGGAAGCCGAGCGCTACTTGCGCTTGGCCAAGCGCGACGAGGCTGCATTTCTGGCATTACTGGAAGTTCCAGCTATAGATTTTTCGATTGCGTGTTTTCATGCCCAACAAGCCGTTGAGAAAGCGCTGAAAGCAGTAATGTGCCTGCTTGGCCTGGAGTTTCGTCGTACCCATGACCTTGAAGAGCTTTCCGGGCAACTGGGCGACGCTGGTTGTCCGCCAGCAATTGCGCTCGATGACCTGCGACGGCTGACTCCTTATGCCGTCGAGTTTCGTTACGATGATGCTGCGATTGCGCTGCTTGACGCAAAGGGTGCGCGTCGGATTGTTGCTGAAGTGCTGGCTTGGGCGACATCCTTTTTGGATCGTAGGGAATGAGCCAGGGGCTTTTTTTCGATGCCTCCCGGCACGATAATGACGGATTCGCTGGTGTTGATCGCTGGCGGTACTTTAAGTAGGGGCACGGCGCGCCGTGCCCCTACGCCATGGAATTTCATTGAAGCGTAAATCCGAGTTTGAGGACTGCCTGGCAGTCGACCAGCGCCATTTGCGCTCCCTTGCACGCGATCTGCGCCACCTCTTTGGCGCCAAGCGCGATCAGCTGCAAGCCGAATACGACAGACTGCTGGAGAAATCGCGCACGCTTGTCGCGGTTCGTCGCGCTCGCCTGCCCAAGCCCGAGTTTGCCGACGATCTGCCTGTAAATATGCGGCGTGCCGAGATCGCCGAGTTGATCAAAAATAACCAGGTGGTGATCGTTTGCGGTGAAACCGGTTCGGGCAAGACGACGCAGATTCCCAAGATCTGCCTTGAACTGGGACGCGGCGTCACCGGATTGATCGGCCATACCCAGCCGCGCCGCATCGCCGCCCGCGCCACGGCGGCGCGCATCTCGCAGGAGCTGAACAGCGAACTCGGCGCGCATGTCGGCTACAAGATCCGTTTTTCCGACCGCACGTCGAAGGATTCGTACATCAAGCTGATGACCGACGGCATTCTGCTCGCCGAAACGCAGGGCGATCCGTGGCTCGGCCAGTACGACACGCTGATTCTCGACGAGGCGCACGAGCGCAGCCTGAACATCGATTTCCTGCTCGGCTATCTCAAGCAATTGCTACAAGGCAGAACGAATGCGCGTCCCGATCTCAAGCTGATCATTACCTCGGCGACGATCGATGCCGAGCGCTTCTCGAAGCATTTCACCCTCGACGGTAAGGCGGCGCCGGTGATCGAGGTTTCGGGCCGCATGTTTCCGGTCGAGGTGCGTTATCGCCCGGTGCAGAACGAGGAGGCCGAGAAGGAGGAAGAGCGCGACCTTTACGACGCCATTGTCGATGCCTGCGACGAACTGAACAGAGAAGGTGGCGGAACCGGCGGTGATGTGCTCGTCTTCCTGCCCGGCGAGCGCGAGATCCGCGAAGCCGCCGAGGCCTTGCGCAAGCACGCCTTTACGCGGACGGCGATGCACCCGGAAATCCTGCCGCTTTTCGCCCGCCTGTCGGCCGAGGAGCAGTCGCGCATTTTCAAGCCGCACAACGGGCGGCGGATCGTGCTGGCGACCAACGTCGCCGAAACTTCGCTCACCGTGCCGGGCATTCGCTTCGTCGTCGATTCCGGGCTGGCGCGCGTCAAGCGTTACTCCTACCGCAACAAGGTCGAGCAGTTGCAGATCGAGAAGATCGCCCAGGCTTCGGCCAACCAGCGCGCCGGGCGTTGCGGGCGGGTGGCGGCGGGTGTTTGCATTCGCTTGTACGACGAGCAGGAGTTCAGCCTGCGCCCGCCGTATGCCGACCCTGAAATCCTGCGCTCGTCGCTGGCCGGGGTGATTCTGCGCATGAAGGCGCTGCGCATCGGCGATGTCGAGGATTTCCCCTTTATCGAGGCGCCGCCACCAAAAGCGATCAGCGACGGCTACCAGCTTCTGCTCGAACTCGGCGCGGTCACGGACGACCATGCGCTGACGCCGATCGGGCAGGAACTGGCGAAGATGCCGCTCGATCCGCGCGTCGCGCGCATGATCGTCGCTGCACGAGAAGAAGGCTGCCTGCGCGAGATGCTGGTGATCGCCGCCGCGCTGACCGTGCAGGACCCACGCGAGCGTCCGCAAGAACGGCAGGGATCGGCCGATGCCGCACACAAGAAATTTGCCGACGAGAAGTCGGAATTCCTTTCCTGGCTCAAGCTGTGGAACTGGTACGAGGCCGAGGTCGAGCACAAGAAGTCGCAACGCAAGCTGGTAGAGGCTTGCCACGAAAATTTTCTTTCTGCCCTGCGCATGCGCGAGTGGCGCGACATTCACAGCCAGTTGCACGGTCTGGCCGCCGAGCATGAGTGGAAGGAAAACCAGATTCCCGCCACTTATGACGCCATCCATCGCGCCCTGCTCGCCGGCCTGTTGGGCAACATCGGCTGCAAGTCCGAGGATTCCGGCCATTACCTTGGCGCCCGCGGGATGAAGTTCCTGATTCACCCCGGTTCGGCGCTCAACAAGAAAGCCGGGAAGTGGATCGCCGCCGCTGAACTCACCGAAACCACCAAGCTCTTTGCCCGCTGCGTGGCGCGCATCGAACCGGATTGGCTGGAGAAGGTGGGCGCGCACCTGATCAAGCGCAGCTGGTTCGATCCGCACTGGGAGAAGAAGGCGATGCAGGTCGTCGCCTTCGAGCGCTCGACGTTGTACGGCATCGTCGTCAATCCGAAAAAGCGGGTGAATTACGGGCCGATGAATCCGCAGGAAGCGCGCGAAATCTTCATCCGCCAAGGGCTGGTCGGCGGCGAGATCAGCGAGGAATATGCCCGGCGCTGGGCGTTCTTCACGCACAACCACCAGTTGATGCTGGATATCGAAACGCTCGAACACAAGTCGCGGCGCCCCGACGTGCTGGTCGACGACGAACTGATTTTCGCCTTCTACGACCAGATCATTCCCGAGGGCCTGAGCAACGGGGCGGAGTTCGATCACTGGCGGCGCGAGGCCGAGCGCGAGAACAAGGAACTGCTCTACCTGAAGCGCGAAGACCTGATGCGCCACGAAGCGGCCGGGGTGACCACCGAGGCTTTTCCGCACGAGATCCGGCTGGGCGGCGTCGAGTTTGAACTCTCTTACCATTTCGAGCCGGGCAGCCCGCGCGACGGCGTGACGCTGACGGTGCCGCTGGCCCAGCTCAACCAGATTCCGGCGGCGCGTTGCGAGTGGCTGGTGCCAGGTCTGCTCAAGGAAAAGGTCATTCAGCTGGTCAAGACGCTGCCGCAGAAGATACGCTCGAAACTGGTGCCGGTGCCGGACTTCGCCGCCGAGTTTGTCGAGGCGGTGCAAGCTTCGGACAAGCCGCTGGTGCCGTCGCTGATCCATTTCATCCTGAAATCGCGCGGGCTCAATGCACGCGGCTGGGAGATCACCCCCGACGCCTTCCGCCCCGATGCACTGCCGGCGCACTTTTCCTTCAACTTCAAGCTGGTTGACGAGCATGATCGGCAGCTCGGCATGAGCCGCAGCCTGACCGAGTTGCGCGGCGAATGGGGCGGCAAGGCGAAACAGGAGTTCTCGGAATTGCATGAAACGCCTTCCGAATATTCCGGGATGACCGACTGGAGTTTCGGCGAGTTGCCCGAGTTGATGGAGGTGGAGGTTGGTGGCGGCGGCCAGAAGGTGCTCGGTTACCCCGGCCTTGCCGACGATGGCGAGAGCGTGTCGCTGTGTGTTTTCGATTCGCCCGAGGAGGCGCGCGAGGCGCATGCAGCGGGGCTCTTGCGGCTGTACATGCTGCAATTCCGCGACCAGCTCAAATACTTCGAAAAGAACCTGCCCGGGCTGACGCAAATGGGCATGGCCTTCATGCCGCTCGGTTCGCTCGACGATCTGCGCCGGCAGTTGATCGACCTCACTTTCGCCCGCGCCTGCCTGGTCGAACCGTGGCCAACCGATGCGGCAAACTTCAAGGCGCGCTGTGCCGAGGCGAAATCGCGGCTTGGCCTGCTGGCGCAGGAAATTTGCCGACTGGTCGGGCAGATCCTGGCCGACTGGCAGGTGTTGCAGAAGAAACTCCCGGCGTTCAAGAACCATGCAGCGGCCTTGCAGGATGTCGAGAAGCAGCTTGGCCGCCTGATCGGCAAACGCTTCATCGCCGAGACGCCTTTCGAACGGCTGCAACACTATCCGCGCTATCTCAAGGCCATCTCGATGCGCCTCGACAAACTGAAGGCCGGAGGTGCCGAAGGCGCCGCGCGCGACGCTCGCCTGCTGGCAGAATATGCGCCGTTGTGGACGAACTACGAACGGCGTGCCATCGTGCTGGCCAAACAAGGCGTCAGCGATCCGCAAGTCGAGCAGTTCCGCTGGATGCTGGAAGAGTTGCGCGTTCAGTTGTTCGCCCAGGAATTGCGCACACCGGCACCGGTGTCGACCAAGCGGCTGCAGAAAATGTGGGAAGCAGTTTGAACCTAAAAACCGCAGTTCAAACCACGGCGACACGGCGGGCACAGCGAAAATCCTCAGCATTTCAGGGTTTCATGGCTCACCCAAAGGGTGATTCATGAAAACATTGCAAATCATTGTTTTTCCGCTGTGCCCGCCGTGTCGCTGTGGTCAACTGCTTTTTCCAGGTTGAAAGGAAGCAACTGTGTCTGAAGTCATGCTGGCGCTGCGGCGCAGCTTTGTAACGCTTGGCCATGGCCGCGTCTGGCTCTATATGCTTGGCCCGGCGGTCCTGGCCCTGTTGGTCATGATCGGCCTTTCGCTCTTTCTGCTGGAGGGCCTGATTGCCAGTTTCGTCCAGCAGCCGCCGATGAGCTGGGTCGCCTCGTGGGGCGCATTGTGGCTGGCCAAACTGCTGGCGGCCCTGGGCGGCTGGCTGCTGATCCTCTCCGCCAGCTATCTGATCGCCATGGTGCTGGCGGCAGTCATCGTTCTGCCGCTGCTGCTCAACCTGGTTGCGGCGCTCGATTATCCCGAACTCGCGCGCATGGGCAGCGACAGCATCGTGGCATCGACCTGGAACAGTCTTTGGGCGGCGCTGCTGTTCATCGTCGGCTGGCTGGTGACCTTGCCGTTGTGGCTGGTGCCGGGGCTTGGGCTGCTGCTGCCCTTTTTCTGGATGGCCTGGCTCAACCGCCGCACCTTTGCCTACGACGCGCTGGCGGTCCATGCCACTGACCAGGAGTGGCGCGAGTTGCGGCGCCGACAGGCGATGCCGCTGCTGGCGCTGGGTTTGGTCATGGCCTTGCTGGCGCACGTTCCTTTCATGGGGCTGCTCGCGCCATCGCTGGCGGCGCTGGCCTATGTTCACTTCTGTCTTGAGGCGCTGCGCCGGATGCGGCAGGGCGCCATCGTGACCATCATCGAACTTCCGGAGGGTAAAGCATGAACTTTGGGGCAATCATCATCGGCGACGAAATCCTGTCGGGCAAACGCATTGACCAGCACTTTTCAAAAATCACCAAGCTGCTCGGCGCGCGCGGTTTGCGGCTTTCGTGGGCCGAGTATCTGGGCGACGAGCGCGAGCGCATCGCGGCAACGCTGAGACGCAGCTTCGCGGCCGGCGACGTGGTATTCAGCTTCGGCGGCATCGGCAATACCCCGGACGACCACACGCGACAGGCAGCGGCCCTTGCCCTTGGCGTCGATCTGGTACTGCATCCGGATGCCGAACGCGAACTGCGCGCTCGTTTCGGTGCCGATCTGAACGATGTTCGTCTGCTGCTCGGCACCTTTCCGCGCGGGGTCGATATCGTTCCCAATCCCTTCAACCGGATTGCCGGGTTCTGCGTGCGCGATCACTACTTTCTGCCCGGTTTCCCGCAGATGGCGCATCCGATGGCCGAGTGGGCGCTCGATACCTTTTATCCGCATCTGTTCAATCTCAATCCGTCGGTGGATAAGGCCTTTCTGCTGACCGGGCCGAATGCCTACGAGAGCGCACTGCTCGACCTGATGCAGCGCATCGTCGCCGACTATCCGGCGCTACGCCTGTTCAGCCTGCCCTCGGTTGGCGATGACGGTCAACGCCGGCATCTTGAACTCGGTGTCGAGGGCGAACTGTCGCTGGTCGATCAGGTCATGGAAGATATACGGCAGGAGATCGAGCGGCGCGGCATTGGCTGGCGCTGGCGAGATTGAGAGCATCGGTCGGAGATGCCCGTAAACAGGGGCTCCCAGCCCATTGAACCCTAAAATCTCAGTCTATCCACGAAAATCACGAAAGACACGAACAAAATCAAGCGCTTGATGTGTTTTCTCCATTCACCTTTTGGGTGGCGATCTTAAGCTTATTATCTCCTTGATTCTTTTCGTGCTTTTGGTGTTTTTCGTGGACGAACTGTTTTTTCTAGGTCGCGCTACAGTTCGCAGACCTGCGCCAGTGCCTGTTGCACACGATTTCGCCCAAGACGCTTGGCATCAAGCATGGCATTGTCGGCCGCTTCGGTCAGGCTCTGTGCCGTGTCGAAATTCTGAGAGGAGGCGATTCCGGCACTGAAGGTGGTGAATAGTGCGCCGGCCGGATGAACATGCGGCAGCGATGAGAAGTCTTCCCGGATGCGCTCGATAACCGGGATGGCCTGCTCGGGAGAGACGTCGGGCAGCGCAATCAGAAACTCCTCGCCACCATATCGACCAATCATGTCCGACGAGCGCAGGCGTCCCTTGAGCAGCCAGGCGAGGCCGCGGATGACCTGATCACCGACCGGGTGCCCGTAGGTGTCATTGACCGACTTGAAGTGGTCAATGTCAATCATGACGACGGTCAGCGCCCGCTGCGCTGACACCGCATTCTTCACCATGGCTTTCAGTTGTGCTTTGCTGGCCGTGTGATTCAGCAGGCCGGTCAGGCCGTCGACTCGTGTCGAGCGCCGTGTTTCACGGAAGCGCTCGATCTTCGTTTTGACCACCGCGGCCAGCAATACCGGATTAAAGGGCTTGATCAGGAAATGGTCACCACCCAGACGCAAGGCTTCGACCTGCATGCCGACATCGGATTCGCCTGACAGATAGACGATGGGCAAGGATGTGTAGGCCGGCATCTGGCGCAGTACGCGGGTGGCCTCGACACCATTGAAGCGCGGCATGTACATGTCCATCAGGATCAGGTCCGGACGATAGGATTCAAGTTCTTCGAGCAGCGTTCCGGGATCACAGATGGCATGACTGTCGATGCCGTGCTCGCCAAGCGTGCGCCGGATCAATGCGACGGCGACGCGGGAGTCTTCAACGACCAGAACGCGAAAATTCTCCGGTTCGTAGTTCTGCACGAGGTCAAGGATGCAATTGAGCACCGCCGATGCCCCGTCCTCCTGGGGGATCGTCATGTCAATGCCCGAGCGCATCAGAACGACAGTGGTTTCAATGGCCTGATGCGTGCCCATATAAATCAGCTGGCTGGCCGCACAGTGGGCGCGAACGGCGACAATGAAGGCGAGTTCATCGGCGTTTGATGGACCTGGGGCCGGAATGAATAGAACCGCCAGAGGCACAGCGCCAGGCGGAATTTGTTCTCCCCAGAGAATTTCCTTTGTTTGAAAACCAAAAAAATCGAGCTGTTGCCGGAGCGTGCTGGACAGCGCACGCATTTCAGGCATGACGGCCAGCCACACTGAACGTTGCTTGATCCATTCGATGCCCGGCCCCTCCCGAGGACGCTCTTCTGAGCGTCGCTCGGCAGCGGGTAGCCCCAAGGTGGCCACCGCCCCCAGCAGGGTATCAATCTGACGCTGCAGCGCCGTGATGTTCTGCGCGCTGACCGGATGTGATGCAGTCGTGCCAAGATGGGTCAGCGCCGAGTTCTCCAGCCCTTCGCAGATACGCAGCAGACCAGGCAGGCG
The DNA here is from genome assembly GCF_049316945.1 of Propionivibrio sp. GTDB lineage: Bacteria > Pseudomonadota > Gammaproteobacteria > Burkholderiales > Rhodocyclaceae > Propionivibrio. Next base: position 25,443 of record NZ_JBMOJE010000064.1, read on the forward strand.
CATGCGGCTGAAGTGCTCGGTCAGGCAGTTGACGGCCACCGTGAATTCGATGAAATGCTCGAATAATCCGTCAGCGACATAGCGCTCCCAGCGTTTTCGCAACAGGTTGATACGATCATTGATCATGTTGTGGGCGGTGCCATGGCGCGACAATCAAAAACGATACCGGATTATCCTTGATTCCTCAATCAGCCACATGAGTTAATGAATGCACGCCGGGATGCATTCATCCTTCAAGCCTGTTCAGGGAAAACCGGGGGAATGGACTCGGGAATAGCCGGCCTTGGCGGGGACAAACGATACGCAGAAAATACCAGCCGGGCAATCGATCCGGGAGCGCGATGGCCTTGATCGTCGAGCGTATGCGGCCGAAGGCTCGCTGCGGCTCGGTGCAGTTCGGCGATTTCTCGCACGATGGCGAGCCCAAGCCCGCTGCCCTCGACACCGGTGCCCTCGACCCGGTAAAAGCGGTCGAACACCTTGTGTACGTCTTCATCGGAAATGCCGATGCCGCTGTCTTCAATTTCAAGCAACACAAAATCGCCCTGGGCAACGACACGGACGGTAACCCTTCCCTCATCGGGCGTGTAGCGCAGGGCATTGTCGAGCAGGTTGTTGATCATCTCGCGCAGCAGGAAGACATTGCCAAGAATGTAGACTGGACCCGCCGGCTCGTAACCGAGATCAATTTGCCGATCAAGCGCACGGATAACCCAGGTTTCAACGATTTCGTGCAGCAACTTATCGAGGTCTACCGGCACCAGCGCCTGTTCGGAATGCTCGCTCGCTTCCGCACGCGCCAGCGCCAGCAACTGATTGACCATATGCGAGGCACGATCAACACTGCTCGAAATGTTTTTCATCGCATAGTGCAGTTGCTTCGGATCGTTTTCGCGCATGGCCAGTTGGGCCTGCATTTTCAGTGCGGTGAGCGGTGTCCGCATCTGGTGTGCGGCGTCGGAAATGAAGCGGTGCTGCGCATCCATGTTGTGCTGCATGCGCGCCAGCATGGAATTGAAGGCTTCGGTCAGCGGCTGCAGTTCCTCCGGAACGCGACCCACGGCAATCGGAGAAAGATCTGCCTCACGGCGCGACTCGATGCGCTCGCGCAGACGGGTCAAGGGGCGCAAACCCTGTGACAGCCCGAACCAGACGAGAATAACGGCGAGCGGAATGATCACGAATTGCGGAAGAATCACGCTGGCGATTATCTTGTTGGCAAGCTGCGAACGCTTCTCCAGCGTCTCGCCGACCTCGACCAGCACCCAGTTCTCCGGTGGGGAGTCCGGCTCGCCGAGGTATACATAAGCGACGCGCAGGTCCTGCCCATTGAACTCGTCATCACGGAAATAGACTTCTCCCGGATCAACCTTCTCGGGAATTCCAGCCGTTTTCAGCAGTGGCAATTCCGAATCCCCGGCGATCAGCTTTCCACCTTGACCAAGCACGTGAAAATAGACGCTGTCGACCTCATCCGAGCGCAGCAAGGCGCGTGCCGACCCTGGCAGGGATATCTGCGGCCTGCCTTTGACAAACTTTACCTGACGCGAAATCGCCGTCACCTGTTCGCGCAGGGCCTGGTCGTAGGGGTAGTTGGCAACACTGGTGGAAAAGTAGTGCGTGACGGCAATACTGATCGGCCACACGAAGAGCAGCGGTGCCAGCATCCAGTCCAGAATTTCGCCGAACAGCGAGCGCTGGGTCTCAGTATTTGGGTGTTTGTGCAGACTTTTCAAAACAGTACCCAAGACCGCGCACGGTAGCGATTGTTACACCGCTTGATTCCAGTTTTTTTCGCAAGCGATGCACATAAACCTCAATCGCGTTGTGACTGACTTCTTCGCCCCAGCTACACATGTGTTCAACCAGTTGATCCTTGCTTACCAGCCGCCCGGCACGTGACATGAGAATCTCGAGCAAACCAAGCTCACGTGCCGACAAATCAAGCATCTCGCCATTCAGCAGCGCACAGCGATCGGTCTGGTCAAAGGCCAGGGCACCGCACTGAATCACCGGCGCGGTGGCCGTCGAACGTCGCGTCAGCGCCCGCACGCGTGCCTCCAGCTCGGCCAGTTCGAAGGGCTTGGCCATGTAGTCATCGGCACCAAGGTCAAGCGCCTTGACCCGATCACTGGTTCCATCAAGTGCCGTCAGGACCAGCACCGGCAGATTCGATTTGCGGGAGCGCAGGCGGCGCAGCACATCAAGGCCAGACAGCCTGGGCAGGCCGAGATCAAGGATGACCAGATCGTACGTCCCGGTAGTCAGCGCGTTGTCGGCATCGGCACCATTGGCGACCCAATCGACGGCATAGCCGGACTGGCGCAACGAACGCCCCAACCCGTCGGCAATAATCTGATCATCTTCCGCCAGCAGAATTCGCATGATCTCCTTTCAATGACTGATGCTCGTAAGGTTTTTGTAAGCCGCCGCTTTTACGATGCATACGCTGTTCTCCTTTATGGTCTTAGGAGTTTTGGTTTCGGCCTGAACTCGGGGAGTGCCTGAAACTGCACCGGGCGCTCCCCGCCATTTTTTACCCCCAATATGCTTTTGCCGACGCACCGACGCGCACCTTGATGCCATCGGCGATTCGCTCCGCGACAAGCAAAACGGATTCATTGTGCCACTATTTTCGCGGGTGAACAGCCAGCCCGTTCATTACGCACAAAGAAAAACCCCCGCATGGTATTACCCTAGCCGTTACGTTAAGGTGTTGATAGCGCCGACTAGGCCGGCGTAACTCGTTG
>NZ_JBMOJE010000065.1:0-28147 GCF_049316945.1 Propionivibrio sp.
GTCAAGGGCGACGTGCACGACATCGGCAAGAACATCGTCGGCGTGGTGCTTGGCTGCAACGGCTACGATGTGGTCGACCTCGGCGTCATGGTGTCCTGCGACAAGATCCTGCACGCCGCCAGGGAACACGGCGCGCAGGCCATCGGCCTGTCGGGCCTGATCACCCCTTCGCTGGAGGAAATGAGCCACGTCGCGGCCGAAATGCAGCGCCTCGGTTTTGCCGAAGGCGACGCCATCCCGTTGCTGATCGGCGGCGCGACGACGAGTCGCGCCCACACCGCGATCAAGATCGCCCCGCATTACAACGGCCCGGTGGTCTACGTGCCGGATGCCTCGCGCGCCGTCGGCGTGGTGACCAAACTGTTGTCGATCGATAACGCCGCCGGCTTCAAGGCCGAAGTGGCTGCCGATTACGAAAAGCTGCGCGTTCAGCATGCCAACAAGAAGGGCGTTCCGCTCGTTTCGCTGGACGCAGCGCGCCGCAATCGTTTCGCCTGGAATTGCGACCCGGCCTACCAGCCCGTTGCGCCAAACAAGCCCGGCCTGCATGTGCTGCGCAATGTCGATCTGGCAACGCTGGCCGACTACATCGACTGGAGCCCTTTCTTCCAGACCTGGGATCTGGCCGGCAGCTACCCGAAGATTCTTGAGGATGCCGTGGTCGGCGAAGCGGCGCGCTCGGTTTTTGCCGACGCCAAGGCCATGCTGGAGCAAGTCATCGCAGAGCAGTGGATTACCGCCAACGCCGTGTTCGGCCTTTACCCGGCCAATGCCGTCGGCGACGATATCGAGCTTTACGCCGATGAGTCGCGCGGTAAAAAGCTGATGACCTGGCACAACCTGCGCCAGCAGCACGAACGCCCGTCCGGCAAGCCGCATTACTGCCTGACCGATTTCGTCGCGCCCAAGGCGTCAGAGGGCGGCGCCCCCGACTGGATCGGCGTCTTCGCCGTCAGTGCCGGTCTGGGCATCGAGATAAAACTTGCCGAGTTTGAAGCGGCGCACGACGACTACCGCGCGATCATGCTCAAGGCGCTCGCCGACCGCTTCGCCGAAGCCTGCGCCGAGTGGCTGCACGCCCAGGTACGCCGCGACTACTGGGGTTACGCGGTAGCCGAGATAGACACGCCGCTCGGCAGTGACGCGCTGATCCGCGAGGAATACTGCGGCATTCGTCCGGCCCCCGGCTATCCGGCCTGCCCGGATCATACGGCCAAGGGTTCGCTGTTTACGTTACTCGATGCACCGGCCAACGCCGGCATGGGCATCACCGAATCCTTTGCCATGACCCCGGCCGCCGCTGTTTCCGGCTTCTATCTGGCGCACCCGCAGGCGCAGTATTTTGCCATCAGCAAGATTGGCCGCGACCAGCTTGAGGATTGGGCGCAACGCGCCGGCTTCAGCGTTGCCGAAGCCCAGCGCTGGCTGGCGCCGTTGCTGCCCTGACCGTAATCAGCGCCCGCAATATTCAGGACCCAGCGATGCAACTCGATCTCTTCGCGCACAGTGCCGACGTTAGCCGGAGCAACGCCGTTATCGCCGCGCTCCGCGCCCGCGACGCGGTCGCCATGCGTGCAGCCATCGATCAAGTGCACGCCCATTTTCCGGGTGACGGCAACCTGAATAATTTCGAGCATCTTTACTTCGAGCTGCTGGCGCTGGAGAAACCGGGGTGCTCGGCAACGGCCATTGCCCGGCAGGTCGAACGTATCGAGACCCGCCTGCTGCCGCCCCTGCAAAAGCTGATCGGCAGCGACACTGCACAGCGCTGGATTGAACCGGTCTATGGCGAATTGGCACGGGCTGTTGCTGGGCAAGCATTCAACCGCAGCCTGGCTAACGGACACGCCGCCGGGCTTTTTCTGCGTGCGGGCGAACTCGCATTAGCGCGTGCCGCCGTGGCGGAAATTCCGTCCTGGCGACGCATCCCCGAACCGCTCTCCTGGATGGCCGAAATCGCCTTGCGCGAAGGCGTTCCCGACGACTACTGGCCGCTGGTCGCCGAGTTGGCGTGGATCGCCCCAGCGTTGCTTGCCGCCGTAATTCCCCGCGCCGCCCCCGCCACTGTTCTTCGCCTCTGCCGTGAATTCAGCACTGATGCCGAACTTGATGACGATGAAAACGACGAAAGCACCTGGTTTCCCGCCTGGCTGCTGGTCGAGCACCCGGAACTGTTACCCTGTCTGCGCACTGTCCAGCCAAATGACTCGATCCCGGCGCGCAGCGCGGCCTTGCTCATTGATCTGCTGATCGGCGAACGCAAGGGATCGACGCAAACGCTGGTCGACAAACGCAAGCAATTGCGCGACATCGCTCCTTCAATATTCGCGCTCTACCTGGCGCGTCGCTGACTTCATGATTTCAGTGCTCTCCAGCAACGCATTTTTTGTCGTGTTTGCCACAAACGTAAGGAGTTGTAATGAATGATCGAATGACTATTGACGGAGATGAGATGATGCTCTTGGATCGCTATGAAGCAGAATTCAAAGAAACACCGCCAGTTGCTTTTCTTGATCCTGCTCTGTCAAAAAAGTTGTTAAAAGAAGCTTTGCGATCAAAGACGCCTTTTGGTGAGAAGGAATTAGACTTATTGTAATAGGAGCCCACGGTTTTCTGTACCAGAAGGAGCGAACGATTTATGAGCAAGCAAACTAGGACGGTTCCAGAATTCGCCACTGAGGCGGATGAACGTGCGTTTTGGGAGAAGAACGACTCCACTGAGTATCAGGACTGGACGAAGGCTAATCGAGCCGTGCTACCCAACCTGAAACCGACGACGAAAACGATTTCGTTGCGCCTGCCTCAGCACCTGCTGGATTCAATCAAGACGGCTGCAAACGCAAGGGACGTGCCTTATCAATCGCTGATCAAGGTATGGCTTCAGGATAAGCTGCATAGCCACTGAATTTGAAGGCGCATGTTCACGACTTTGGCTAGACTGCTCTCGGGGATAGACCACGGTTTTCTGTTTCTCTTACTCTGAAAATGGAAACCTTGGTCCCCTGTTTCTTCTGCGCTGAAAATGCCTCTGCGGCAAGCAAACGGCTCAGGGTAAATTTGTTCTATCGATACACCGTCATTCCGGCGAAAGCCGGAATCCAGATTCGTCCATCTGATCAAGATGTTCAAAGACCTGTTTGATAAACGAACTGGCTCTGCACACCCCAAGGGTATTTCCTGCGGGGCACATTTCCTTTGGTCAGATTCCGGGTCAAGCCCGGAATGACGGTAAATCAATGGGTTAGCGGTAGAACAAATTTACCCTGGCAAACGGCTTGACGCGCCTTGACAATATGCTGCGAGATTGCATTGATCGTTTTGACTGACCATGCCTGACATTATTATTGCCAGCAACACCGACCTCGCGCCACTCAACACGCTGGCGCTTTCGGCCCGTGCGGCGCACCTGGCCAGCATCACCTCCGCGGGGCAGTTACCGGTATTGGCGGCTGATCCGTGCTGGAGCGGAATGCCGCGCTTCGTCCTCGGCGGTGGCAGCAACCTCGTTCTGACTGGCCACTTCGACGGCCTCATGTTACGCATGGCGATCACTGGCCGCCAACTGGCTAGTGAGGATGCCGATGCCTGGTACGTTCGTGCCGGCGCTGGCGAAAACTGGCATGACTTTGTCGGCTGGACGCTGGCGCAAGGCTGGCCGGGGCTGGAGAACCTGTCGCTGATTCCCGGCACGGTCGGCGCCGCGCCGATCCAGAACATCGGTGCCTACGGACTGGAAGTGGCCGAACGCTTCCATTCGCTGTCTGCCTGCGACATGCTTAGCGGTCAGACCGTACGCTTTGACCGCGACGCCTGCCGCTTCGGCTATCGCGACAGCGTGTTCAAGCAGGAAGGCTGGCATCTTGACGGGCGCTTGGTGATTACCGATGTCACTTTCCGCCTGTCCAAGAACTGGCAACCTTTGACGCGCTATGCGGATGTGGCGGCTGAAATCAATAAACTCGACGCAAACAACATCAAGCAGGCGAATGCCCGACAGATCGCCGACGCGATCATTGCCATCCGTCAGCGCAAACTGCCCGATCCGGCGCTCATCCCCAATGCCGGCAGTTTCTTCCATAACCCGGTGGTTGATGCCTCGACCGCAGACCAGTTGCTGGTGGTTCACCCCGGTCTGCCGCGCTACCCGCAGCTCGATGGCCGCTGCAAACTCGCCGCCGGCTGGCTGATCGAGCAGGCCGGATGGAAGGGCAAGAACCTTGGCCCGGTCGGCATGTTCGAGAAACAGGCCTTGGTGCTGGTCAATCACGGTGGCGCAACGGGCACTGATGTGCTGGGGCTCATGCAGGCGATTCAGCGCGACGTTAAAGAGAAATTCGGCATCGAACTGACGCCTGAACCAATCTTCCTTTGAGCGAAGCCAGGCTCCCCCGACGTGGCGGCGAGGCGCGTCCAATGGCGTTGTACAAGACATATTCGCTGATCGCCAATAAATACGCCATTCTTCAGGCACATGCCTTGCAAGTCGCCTATCCATGCGCCCCGCAGGAAGTACCCTTGGGGTGCGCCCCGCAGGAAGTACCCTTGGGGTGCGCCCCGCAGGCAGTCAGTTACGCCCTTCCTGCAACTACTTGGCGACTATTCGACCCGCTCGAACCTGACCTGCCCGTACATCTCCGGGTGCTTGGTTGCGATCCAGTGTCCGGCTTCCGATTCGGCGCGTCCAGCGCGGAGGTTCGCGACACAAACTGGCGGCAGTCGGCTCAAGATTCAGCCTGAAAAGCGGTCCCTTGCCTTGATGCTGAACGATGTATTCGCGATCCCTGGCAACTTCTTCAACAATTTGCCAGCCGGAGCAGCCAGCGATGATGGCCCCGCTGGCCTGCTCTTCTCCATCGCGAACGATTTCAGCCGCGACGGCATGGGTCTCTTCCCGACTCTCGACCAGATCATGCCAGGGCAAGCCCTGCCTTGTCGGTGGCGGAAAGGGAAGCGGCCGCTTGCCTTCGCGGATTCTGGCAAACAGGGCTGACTTGAGAACGTCTTCCAGCTCGATCAATGGAAAAGCCGAGCGCGGTTGCGCGGGAAAACTGCCGGCGCCCATGTAGCCGACGTTCCAGAGCGTCCGCAGCCACTCTGCGGCATCGAGCGCCACTTGCGCGAGTTACGCTTCCAGTTCATTGCCGTGATTTCCACTCGCACCGCCATCAGTTTGGCCGACAAGCAATTCGGCTTCGTGCATTCGCGCGCGCAGGCATTCCTGGAACAGGCTTTCCACCCATTTGGCGTCAGCCGGGGGAAGTTGTTCAATGCGCTCGGAAAAGTTCATCAACTCGTCGGCGTCGAGCGGAGTTTCATCATTCATCATGGGGTATCAGGGCCAAGGTTGTCTGAGCAAGTCTGACGTTTGGCGCCTGCTTCGGATAGCGGCATTTCCGGATGCCGAATATGGAAATCCGCTAAAATCCATATCCTTGTGTGAGTCAGGTTGAATATTCTGGAGTCGGGCGTGATCGGCAAAACCGTTTTGATAACCGGGGCGGCGAAACGGGTAGGTCTTTCGATCGTCCGCGAACTGCATGCGGCGGGCGCCAACATCATGGTGCACTATCGCACGGCGACCGAGGCGGCCGAGGCGCTGGTGGCCGAATTGAATGCGGGACGGCCGGGGTCTGCCGTTTGCCAGCAAGCCGACCTGCTCGATATCGAAGCGTTGTCGATGCTGGTGGAAAACACGATTGCGCAATTTGGCCGTCTGGATGCGCTGGTCAACAACGCCTCGACTTTTTATGCCACACGACTCGGTAAAATCGATCTGGCGGCCTGGGATGACCTGATCGGCACCAACCTCAAGGCACCCCTGTTTCTGACCCAGGCGGCGGCGCCTCACCTGAAGTCGGCACATGGCGCGGTGGTGAATATCACCGACATCCATGCCGAACGGCCGTTGGCGGGATACCCGCTGTACTGTGCCGCCAAGGCCGGGTTGCTGGGGCTGACGCGTGCCCTGGCGATAGAAATGGCGCCGGAAGTGCGGGTGAATGCGGTCGCGCCGGGGCCGATCCTGTGGCCTGACGACAGCGAGTTTGACGAAAACGCACGTGACAAAATCGTCGCCCATACGCTACTGAAACGCGCCGGCAGCCCGCAGGATATCGCCCGCGCTGTACGTTTCCTGCTCGATGATGCTTCCTACGTGACCGGGCAGGTCATCAACGTCGATGGGGGCCGTAGCGCCCATCTGTAGAAGCTCGAAGCGGATAGCGCAATGGAAACTGACCGACTTGCCCGTTCCCCTCACTTGCAGGGCGCATTCCGGCTTGGCAGCCGGAATCGCTCGATGAGCGCGGAGCATGCTGCGCGAATTCCCGACCTCGCCCCCCACCCCTCTGATGAAACTAATAGCCAACCGACCAAGCTGCCAAAAGACGGCAGCCAAGTCGCTGGTTATCCCGGAAGGCGAGGGGAGATTCGAGTGTCGCCGGCGCTACTTTCACGTCAATCTTGACAAGGCGGATCAGCGGCGCATTGCCGATCGCACCGACGAAGCCTTCCCGGATATCAATACGCTCGACCCCAACGCCATCGGGCGCATCAACTTTCAAGCAAGACTTCACAGGAGGTGATTCAAACCTCCGTTAATCCCCAGGCTTTACAAATAAATCCCGTTTTTGAGAGGGGGATTTGCCACGCCTGACTTAGTCAATGGCTCGCCTGCCTTAACCCATGATCGAATCTGAATATCTGTCAGCTTTCCCATGTCTTCAGCTGTGTAGATAGTAAATGGCCACACATTGTTGTCGCAATGGAGTGGAACGTATTGCAACAACGAGAAACACTATGAGCCAACAGAATAAATGTCCTTAGGGTCTTTCAATACCGGATCGGCAGGAATCCAGCGCTCCTCCTGCAGTTCCAGAAAAAAACAGCTTTCACGGCCAGTGTGGCAGGCGATTCCGCCCACCTGATCGACAGACAGCAACAACACATCACCGTCACAGTCGGCACGAATGGCAATTACTTTCTGGTAATGCCCGGATTCCTCGCCTTTGCACCAAAGCCGCTGCCGTGACCTCGACCAGTAGACTGCCTTACCCCCGGCAATCGTTTCCTGTAGCGATTCGCGGTTCATCCAGGCAAACATCAGCACCCGGCCATTCGTTGCATCCTGCGCGATGGCGGGGATCATCCCGTTCTCGTCCCACTTGAGGGCGTCGAGCCAGTCCAGACTGGTGTCCAGATCACTCATAAACGTACCTCTATTCCACGATTGTGCATGAACTCCTTCGCCTGGCGCACGGTGTATTCGCCAAAGTGGAAGATGCTCGCCGCCAGTACGGCGTCGGCACGGCCTTCTGTCACCCCATCGGCCAGATGCTGAAGATTGCCTACCCCCCCGCTGGCGATCACCGGGATATCGACCGCATCGGAAATGGCGCGGGTCAGTGGCAAGTCAAAACCATTCTTCGTTCCATCGCGATCCATGCTGGTCAGCAGGATTTCTCCGGCACCGAGTTGTTGCACACGGCAAGCCCATTCGGCGGCATCCAGCCCGGTACGCTTGCGGCCGCCGTGCGTGAAAACTTCCCACTTGCCCGGCGCCACCTGCTTGGCGTCGATGGCGACGACAATGCACTGGTTGCCAACCTTGGCCGACGCCTCGGCGACGAGATCCGGGTTGTCGACCGCCGCCGTATTCATGCTGACCTTGTCGGCACCGGCGTTCAGCAGGCGACGCACATCGGCCACCGAGCGCACACCCCCGCCCACGGTCAGCGGGATGAAAACCTGTGCCGCGCAGGCCTCGACAATGTGCAGAATGATGTCACGCTGATCGGAGGAGGCGGTGATGTCGAGAAAGGTCACCTCGTCGGCACCTTGCGCGTCGTAGCGACGGGCAATCTCTACGGGATCGCCGGCATCGCGCAGATCAATGAAATTGGTGCCCTTGACCACCCGGCCGGCGGTTACGTCAAGACAGGGAATGATTCGTTTTGCCAGACCCACGGTATTCCCTTGCAATCGTTCAATAGGTGATGAATCAGCGCTGGGTAGCGCGTTCTGCTTCCGCCTGGGCGGCAGCAAAGTCGAGCGATCCATCGTAGATGGCGCGACCGGCAATGGTGGCGAAAATGCCTTCATGCTCAACAGCGCAGAGACTCCTGATGTCGTCCATGCTCGACAGGCCGCCACTGGCAATCACCGGGATGATCAGGGCCTGCGCCAGCTTTACCGTGGCTTCGATGTTGATGCCGGAGAGCATGCCGTCGCGGCCGATGTCGGTATAGATGATGCCTTCGACGCCGTAGTCCTGGCATTTCTTCGCCAGATCGATCACGTCGTGCCCGGTCAGCTTTGACCAGCCATCAACGGCCACCTTGCCGTCCCTGGCGTCGAGCCCGACGATGATCTGCCCCGGGAAAGCGCTGCAGGCGTCATGCAGAAAGCCGGGGTTCTTGACTGCGGCGGTGCCGATGATGACGTAGTTGACGCCATCGTCCAGACACCGTTCGATGGTGTCGAGGTCACGAATACCGCCACCGAGCTGGATCGGAATTTCTCCACCGAGGGCATCGACGATCTCCTTGATGGCGCTTTCGTTCTTCGGCTTGCCGGCAAAAGCGCCGTTGAGATCGACGATATGCAAGCGCCTTGCCCCTTGCGCCAGCCAGTGCGCCGCCTGCTCGCCAGGGGATGTGGAAAAAACGGTGGCGTCGTCCATGAGCCCCTGTTTAAGACGGACACAATGGCCGTCCTTCAAGTCAATCGCGGGAATGATGAGCATTTTTGGGAACTAAAAGTAGTTGAAGAAAAATGACGGGAAAGGTTCGAAAAGAGCAATGCCTGTTCAGCGGATATGAAAAAACGCCCGAACATCTACCGCAGAGGCGCAAAGGCGCAGAGTTTTCGCAGAGAAAACCTTTAAAAACGATGGGGTTCCTCTGCGCTTTCTCTGCGGCTCTGCGCCTCTGCGGTGGATTCTTGATATTTTCACAGGTTCTCAGGGCTTCCAGGAAATGAAATTGGTCAGCAAAGCCAGCCCTGCATGGGCACTTTTTTCCGGGTGGCATTGGATAGCAAAGATATTATCCCGCGCCACTGCGCTGGTAAAGGGGATGCCGTAGTCCGTCATGCCGACGATGCAACTATGATCAATCGGATCAACGCAATAACTATGCACAAAATAAAAGCGGGCGCCATCGTCAATGCCATTCCAGAGCGGGTGTGACCGGGTATGGGCGACTTCGTTCCACCCCATGTGCGGCACCTTCAGTTTGTCGCCGTGCGGCCCTAGCATTTTGTCCGCCGGGAAACGGCGAACGCAGCCGGCGAACACGCCCAGGCCGGGAACATCGCCCTCTTCGCTGTGCTCGAAAAGCATTTGCAGGCCGATGCAGATTCCCAGAAAGGGTTTGCTTTTCGCCGCTTCGAGAACAGCCGACCGCAAACCGCGCGCCTCAAGTTCGCGCATGCAATCGGGCATCGCGCCCTGACCGGGAAAAACCACGCGCCCGGCTGCGGCCACCACCGCCGGATCGGCGGTAACAACCACTTCGCGGCCAACGGCCACATGCACCAGCGCCTGCCAGACCGAGCGCAGATTGCCCATGCCGTAGTCAACCACGGCAATCGTTTCTGCGGCTGAACCCATCAGAGCGAACCCTTGGTTGAAGGGATGCTGCCGGCCGCACGCGGATCGGCTTCAACCGCCATGCGCAGGGCACGACCAAAGGCCTTGAATACCGTTTCGGCCTGATGGTGGGCATTTTCGCCGCGCAGGTTATCGACATGCACGGTCATCAGGGCGTGATTGACCAGTCCCTGGAAAAATTCACGGGTCAGATCAACGTCAAAAGCGCCGATCATCGCGCGCTTGAATTCGACGTTGAAAACCAGGCCGGGGCGACCGGAGAGATCGACAACCACACGCGAGAGCGCTTCATCGAGCGGCACATAAGCGTGTCCATAGCGACGCAGCCCCTGCTTGTCGCCAAGCGCCTTGGCCAGCGCCTGTCCGATGGTGATGCCGATATCCTCGACGGTGTGGTGCGCGTCAATGTGCAGATCGCCTTGCGCCTCGACCTCAAGATCGATCAGACCGTGACGGGCTACCTGATCAAGCATGTGATCAAGGAATGGAACGTCAGTGGCAAACTTGCCCTGACCGCTGCCGTCGAGATTCAGCCGAACCGTGATCCGGGTTTCAAGGGTGTTTCTGGTAACTTCGGCTTGCCGCATGGAGACCCCGTCGCAAAATGCAATAATCGTACTCAAAAACCGCTGGATCGAACCACCGAAGCCCTCTCCAGCCCGATCAAACAAAGAGTTTCGCATGATACCATTTACCGCTTCTGCTGCATTCGACCTTGCGAGCCGTTCATGAGCCAATACTGGAGTTCCCTCGTTCACCGCCTGACCCCCTATGTACCGGGTGAGCAGCCCAAGCTGCCCAACCTGGTCAAGCTGAACACCAATGAAAATCCGTACCCGCCGTCGCCCCATGCCGTCGCGGCGATGCAGGAGGAACTGGGAGCCGCTGGTGCGACCTTGCGCCTCTATCCCGACCCCAACGCCGACCGCCTGAAGGACGCCATCGTCGCCCACTTTGTCGAGTTTTCGATAACGCCGACACAGGTTTTCGTTGGCAACGGTTCGGACGAAGTGCTGGCGCACGCCTTCATGGCGCTGCTCAAGCACGAAACGCCGATCCTGCTGCCGGATATCAGCTACAGTTTCTATCCGGTGTATTGCGGCCTCTATGGCGTGGAGCACGTCGCCATCCCGCTTGGGGAAAACTTTGAAGTGCGTGTGGACGACTACGCTCGGAAAAACGGCGGCATCGTCGTCGCCAACCCCAACGCGCCGACCGGCCTGCTGCTGCCGCTGGCTGAAATCGAGCGTCTGCTGGCCGCCAACCGGCAATCCGTTGTCGTCATCGACGAAGCCTACATCGACTTTGGCGGCCAGGTCATACCCACGGCCATCGCCCTGGTCAATCGCTATCCCAATCTGCTGGTCATCCGCACGCTCTCCAAATCGCATTCGCTGGCCGGGCTGCGCGTCGGCTATGCCGTCGGCAACAGCCTGCTGATCGAGGCGCTGGAACGGGTCAAGAACAGCTTCAACTCCTATCCGCTCGACCGCCTGGCCATTGCCGGCGCTGCCGCCGCGATGGCCGACAAGGAACATCTGGAAAAGACGCGGCTGGCCGTCATGAACAGTCGTGCCGAGTTGACCGCCAACCTTGAAGGCCTCGGCTTCGAGGTACTGCCTTCGGCCGCCAACTTCATCTTCACCCGCCATGCGCAGCACGATGCAGCGCAACTGGCGGCAGAACTACGCCAGCGCCAGATCATCGTTCGCCACTTCAAGCTGCCGCGAATCGACCAGCATCTGCGCATCACCATCGGCACCGACGCGCAGTGTCAGGTGCTGGTCGGTGCGCTACGGGAAATCCTCGGCCAGTAACCTCCCCGGAAACCAACGCCGCGCGTTCTATAGCGTCCTTAAAGCCTGGGCGCACTAACCGGTTGTATAATCCGCCATTAGTGCATACACTGATAGACAAATGGCAGAAATGAGGTGAGTCAATGAGCATCGCAATTGTTTCCATTGAAAACCGTGCAGCGTTTTCTGCGGCGACCGTGCTCGGTGGTGAACTTGTACTGCACGCACAACCGCGTTCTGCTCTGGATTGGATTTCCCTGGTACGCCAAGGCATTGCGGCGGGCGCGGTTGACGCTGCAGTGCGCCTGGTCGGGATTGGGCAAAGCGAATTGGCCAGAGCTCTGGACATCCCGGAACGTACCTTGGCACGGCGCAAAAAAGAAGGGGTACTCAACCGCGACGAGTCGGGCAAGCTGGTACGCCTGGCCAGGATCATCGAGCGTGCGGCCGAGGTATTTGAAGATGGACACGCCGCGCTCGACTGGCTCAAAGCCCCGAATGCCGCTCTTGGCGGCGTGAGCCCGATCTCGCTCCTCGATACGGAATTGGGAGCCGACGCCGTAATGAACACACTCGGACGCATTGAGCACGGCGTGTTCGCCTGATGCTGGCCGCCAGCCGCCAGGTGTGGCGGATCACCACGCCACGTTTTGTCGCTTCGGCCTTCTCTGGTGACGGCGCACGGTTGTACGGAGGGCGCTGGAATCGTCCGGGGCAATCGATGGTATATACCGCCGAAAGCAGATCGCTGGCGCTGCTCGAAATGCTGGTGCAGGACGACCCGTTACGAGCCCGCTACGTTCTGATTCCGACACACCTGACCGACTCCGTCAGTATTGAAACCATTGAAGCCAGCGCGTTACCACAAGACTGGCGCACCCTGGGTGCTCGGGAGAGCTTGCAGGCACTAGGCGCACAGTGGCTTCTCGAAGCGCGCAGTTGTGTATTGGCCGTACCCAGTGCGGTCTTGCCGGCAGAGCAGAATTTCCTGATCAACCCGCTGCATCACGACTTCCGGCACATCAAACCGGGCACGCCGGAAATACTGGACACCGACCTGCGCCTGCTGCGCAATCTGGTCGGCGAATCATGAACGGCTGCGAGCCAATAAATACGGGCATCTTCGAGGTATAGGCCGTGTAAGCAAACATTTATAGGGAACTCGCGGCATACTGCCTGTAGATCGCCTATTGAAGCGGGTCGCAGGGCAGCCAATCGGAAACAGTGGCCTATAACCAGTTACTTCATGGCAATTCCCTCAAAACATTCGTTATTGGAGCATTCATGCTGAACATCGGCTGCCACCTTTCCACATCCAAAGGCTTCATGGGCATGGGTCGGGACGCGCTTTCCATTGGCGCCAACACCTTCCAGTTCTTTACGCGCAACCCGCGTGGCGGCACCGCCAAGGCGATTGACCCGTCCGACCTCGACGCCTTTCTAGAACTGGCTGCAGAACACCACTTTGCCACGTTGCTGGCGCACGCGTCGTACACGCTCAACCCGTGCTCGGCCGACGAGAAAACCCGAAGTTTTGCCATGGCCACCATGCAGGACGATCTGGCGCGCATGGAGCGACTACCGGGCAACCTCTACAACTTTCATCCCGGCAGCCACGTCGGGCAGGGTGAAGAAGCGGGTATCGGGATGATCGTCGCGCAGCTCAACACCTTGCTGATGCCGCAACAGACGACCACTGTGCTGCTCGAAACCATGGCCGGCAAAGGCAGCGAAATCGGCCGCACCTTCCACGAACTACAGCAGATTCTGGACGCGGTCGAGCTCAAGGAAAAAATGGGCGTCTGCCTAGACACCTGCCACATCCACGACGCCGGCTACGACATCGTCGGCAATCTGGATGGTGTGCTGGCGGAGTTCGACACGGTCATCGGCCTCGACAAACTGCGCGCCATCCACCTTAACGACAGCCTGAACCCCATCGGCAGCCACAAGGACCGTCACGCCCGGATCGGCCACGGCCATATCGGCCTGGAAGCCATCACCCGGATCATCAACCATCCGGCCTTGCGCCACCTGCCGTTCCTGCTCGAAACGCCCAACGAACTGCCGGGCTACGCTGAGGAAATCGCGCTGCTACGTGGCGTTTATCGGGAACAAAGAATAAATGGCAAGAAAAAGTAAATAGGAGGCAGACCACGGTTTCATTCTCGCAAACCGTGTAGCCCCTGTTGTTCTTCTCAGCGAATGATCTGTACCGATTTGACGTCGATATAGCGCTGACGATGATTCCAGCGCCTATCCACCTTACCTTTGATGCGCAACGGTGTGGTTTGATCGAATTTTTCAGCGGGCAGAGAATCGTCGTCAATCTCCAACTGAATCGAACCCGTCGCATCTGCAAATTCATAGCGCTCGCTCGCCAACTGACGCGTGATCTTGCCTTCCAGCAACACCGGCGTATATTCTGCCGCCTTATTCGCGGCGGCAACAGTCGTCACCACAGCGCGGTTGCCCGCGCTGCTGGAGGAAGCACGAGGTCCGGTGAATTCGGCATGCGCGAAAAAGGGCACGGCCAGCAAGAGGGCAACAAGCAATCTGGTTTTCATCTGATTCTCCTGTAAAAAAGTCACAACGAAAATATAGTGGAATCAAGTCTGAAGTGCAAAAGCAAAGAGAAATAGAGGGGACCACGGTTTTTAGATCCGAAGAAACAGAAAACCAGGAAAACCGTGGTCTACCCCGGGATTCTTCATATCCGCGTGCGCAAAGAAAAGAATTTGCGCACCCTGCCGGGCTGCCAACGATGCCGCGAAGATGCCCGTCTTTATTGGCTCGCAGCCCGGCCTGCTGTGCAGAACGTCAGGCCGACGGCAAGGCCAGCACTACGCGCAAACCTCCCAGCGGCGAGTCGGCCAGTTCGACCCGCCCGCCATAGAGGCGCGCCAGGTCTTCGACAATCGCCAGCCCGAGACCGGAGCCGGGAACCTGTTCGTCGGCCCGCTCACCACGGCTCAGTACTCGCTCCCGCTCGCCTTCGGCGATGCCGCGCCCGTCGTCATCAAGCGTAATCCGGAGTTCGTCACTCACCACAGCCAGCGTTACCTCGATACGCTGCGCGGCCCATTTGCAGGCGTTGTCGAGCAGATTGCCGAGCATCTCCTGCAAGTCCTGCTCTTCACCGCGAAAGACCGCCGGCTGGCTGACCGGTTGAACAACAATTTCGAGATTACGTTCGACATGAATTCGCCGCATCACCCGTACCAGCCCGTCGAGCACCGGCAAAACCACGGTGCGCGCACCGGGAACACGTACCGAGGCTGCCGCCCTCGACCGGCTCAGGTGGTAGTCGATCTGTTTTCTCGCCACTTCAACCTGGCCGGACACCATCCGAGCCAGCTCACTATCCTTTCCGTTCGCCGCGTTGGCGATCACGCTGAGCGGCGTCTTCAAGGCATGCGCCAGGTTTCCCGCCTGCGTTCGCGCCCGTTCGACCACTTCGGCGTTCTGCGCCAGGACGCTATTGAACTCCTCGACCAGCGGCTGGACTTCGCCTGGAAAATGGCCTTCAAGCTTTTGTGTATCTCCGCTACGCACGGCGGCCAGCGCGCCAAACAAACGCCTGAGCGGGGCCAGTCCGACCAGCACCTGAATGACGGCCACCGCGCCCAGCCCCAACCCGAGCAGGCCCAACGCCAGCCAGAGCATGCCGCTGAACTTTTTGACCGGCTCAAGCATTTGCCGCTCATCGGCGGCGACCACCAGCCGGAATGCGTTGCCGGCCTGACCGGCCGCCACCTCGGGCATGACGGCGCGCTCGACGGCGCCTAATCGCGCGCCACCTGGGCCGGCAATACGATGCTGATGCACTTCGCCATTGAGCGGCGCATCGACAGGCACCTTGAGCACGTCATCCCAGAGGGAGCGTGAGCGCAACAGTCCAAGCGCCGTACCCTGCGGCCGCTCAAGCCCATCGATCTGCCAGTAAATGCCCGAGTAGGGCCGGCTGAAACGCGGCTCGCTCTGCGCAACGGAGAGCGCTGGCTGCCCGGACTGATCGACCACCAGATGCGCCGCCAGCTGATCGAGATGCGTATTGAGTTCGGCATGAAACTGCATGGCGACGTGCTGGCTGAACAGGACACCAAGCGCCCATCCGGCGACGGCAATCGAGGCCGCGATCCAGACCAGCGTCCCGAGCAGCAGACGCAGGCGTAGCGAGCCGCGCAGCGCCACCGATGAGCGTCCCTGGCCTGCAGACATCACGAGCCGACGAGGCGGTAGCCAAGACCGCGCACCGTTTCGATCACGCCCTCGGGCAGCTTCTTGCGCAAGCGGGCGATGAAGACTTCAACGGTGTTGGAATCGCGATCAAAGTCCTGGGCGTAGATGTGCTCGATCAGATCGCTACGCGAGACGAGTTGCCCCGGATGGTGCATCAGATAATCGAGCACGCGGTATTCGTGGCTGGTCAGCGTCAGCGCCTGCCCGCCTACCGTGACGCGGCTGTGCAAGGTATCGAGCACTATCTCGCCGCACACCAGTTCGGCGCTGGCATGGCCACCGGCCCGGCGGATCAGCGCGCGCAGGCGCGCCAGCAATTCCTCCATGTGAAAGGGCTTGGCCAGGTAATCGTCGGCTCCGGCATCGATCCCGGCGACCTTCTCGTGCCAGTTGTCGCGTGCGGTCAGGATCAGCACCGGCATGCTTCGTCCGGCAGCCCGCCATTTCTTCAGAACGGTGAGTCCGTCCATCTGCGGCAGCCCGAGGTCGAGAATCACCGCATCAAAGGGCTGGTTCTCGTCGCCGCCCTGAAAGTGAGCGTCGACACCGTTGGCCGCCACATCGACGGCGTACCCGGCGGCCCCCAGCGCCTCGGCCAGTTGCGCCGCGATTGTCGGTTCATCCTCAACGACCAGAATTCGCATGCGTGTTTACCTCCAAATCAATGCTCAGTTTTTGCACCATGATTCAGGCGCGGAATAACCGCCCCGTCACGGGCGTCCACTTTGAGCTTCACTAGCGAACCGCCTGGACGCAACAGTTTGATCTCGTACACCCAGCGCCCTTTATCGCGCTCCAGTTCGACTTCCATGACCTGGCCCGGCGTATCGCGACCAACCTTTTCCAGCACCGTTTTTAGCGGCAGTATCTCGCCAGCTTCAAGCGCCTGGCGCGCGCGATCATGATCGCCGACTTCGGCGGCGTGGCCGGAATGAAACGCGGCAAAGAATACGATCAGGCCAAGCGCCAGCCAGCCAGGCATTTTTCGTCTCGTTCTCATCGCGTCGCCTCGCAAGCATTCATCAAGAGGGCTACATGGCACTGATAAGAAGACCGAATTCATCAACTTTCTGCCAATCGGTAAATTCAACGACCGTCGCTGGATCGGTAGGCCCCTTGGTGATCAGCATGATCAGGCGGATCATCAAGCGATCGACAAAGCCGTATTTCGGATAATCGAGCTTGCCGGCAAAAACGGCCAGATTCCTGGGCTGCCAGGCGATCTGCCGGAGGAATTTGCGCATGTAGGGATTGGTTTCGGGTAGGTTCTTCTCCGGCTTTCGGGCCACGATATTGACCGAGAAAAAGGCGTTGGCCTTGCGCTCGAGAAGCGGCAAGTGACTATTGATGAAATCGAAAACACGCTGGTCATGTTTTCCATAGCGAATGCTGGCGCCGATAACGATCTTGTCGAAAACATCCAGATCGACCTCGCGGAAACTGGCGACGGGAAGCAGCGTTACCTGATTCGAGTTCGCGTCAATCACCTGCTTCAGACGCTTGCCTATCTTTTCCGTGTGCCCATCGGTTGACGAAAAGAGAATGAGGATATTGGCCATTTGGCTTCCCTGTGATTATTCCCCGAGTGTATCAATTTGCGCCCATCCGGTTGTCGCTTAGTTCCAAATTGCGCAAAGACCAGCCTGCTGCCGGCAACGCATCGCGCCGGCAGAAAACGTTCATTGACGTGCACTGTGCTGCGTCGAAGCTGAACGGACGGTTAACAACCGATTCAGCTTCCGTTCAGGTTCACTCCGGCAAAGTGCACTCAACCCGCAAATTGAAAGGAGATCCACATGAAAACCAAAACCACCACAACGCTGCTTCTGGCCACGCTTTTTCTGCCGCTCAGCAGTTTCGCCACCCCCCGTGATGACCTTCTGGAGCAATACGCGACAGCCGCCAAGTCGGCTTCCCCGGCATTTTCCGGTTTTTCCGCCGCCCGTGGCGAAAAGCTCCATGTCACCAAGTTTGCCGGCGGCAAGGCGGATACGCCGGCCTGCACCTCCTGCCACGCCGACAGCCCGCGCAGTGCCGGACGCACCCCGGCCGGCAAATCGATCGAAGCGGTCGCCGTATCGGTCACCCCGACGCGTTACACCGACCCGGCCAAGGTCGAAAAATGGTTCAAGCGCAATTGCAACGACGTACTGGGACGCGAATGCACACCGCTCGAAAAGGGTGACTGGCTCAGCTTCGTGATCAGCCAGTAAGCCTGAAAGGAAAAAATGACATGAAAGCCATCGCCCTGAAAATCCCCTTCCGCCCCATTGTCTTGGGACTCGTTGTCCTTTTCTTCTCGGGCATTTTGCTTGAGCGGGCGCAGGCCGGCGGCGGGTATTACTACCCACCGGTCGCCGATCCGGTGGTGCGCGAGGAATGCGGCGGTTGCCACCTGGCCTTTCCCGCGTCGATGTTGCCGAAAAGGTCATGGACGCGCATGATGGGCGACCTCAAGAACCATTTCGGCGACGACGCCAGCCTCGACGCCGCCACCACCGAGCGCATTGCCCGCTACCTCGACGCCAATGCCGCCGACAGTGGTGGCCAGCGCTATGGCGGCAAATTGATACGCGGCGTGTCTCTGGAAAAAGCCCCGCTGCGGATTACCGAATTGCCCAAGTGGGTACGCGAGCACCGCGAGATTACGAGCGCCGAATGGAAAGCCAAGGAAGTCGGCAGCAAGGCCAATTGCGTGGCCTGCCACACCGACGCCGAACGCGGCTATTACGACGAGTGATGATGAAATGAATGCAAATTCAAGCTATTCTCCCCAACGCTCGTCGCCAATGATTGCCACCCTGTTCGGCTCCAGCCTGCTGCTTTCGCTACTGGCCACCTCTCCGGCATTCGCCCAGTGCGCAAAAGTGGCTCCTGAAGGCAATCCGGCGCAGGAGAAAACGATTCCCCAGATTTACGACAGGCTGAGCGCCCTGGGCTACTGGAACATCGACAAGATTGAGTATCATCAGAAGCTTTTTGAAGTCCGGGCCAACGACAAGCACGGCGGCCGCATGCGGCTTTCTGTCGACGCGCTGACCGGCGAGATAACCGAAGCGCGACGCCAGGACAGGAAGAAGGAACGTGGCGCCGAACGAGCTGAATAGATACCTTAAAGAAGTCCAAAAAATAATTTCGCAAGTGAAAACGTCATGAAAACCATCTTATTTCCCCTTCTGGCGATCATCGCCGCCGCCTGGGGGCTTGATCTGGCCGCCACCACCTTCCCGCCGAACAGCCACATCCTGTGGATTGTTCGGCAAGAAGGGATGTATCTGACCGGCCTGCTGTCGATTGCCCTGATGTCGCTCTCGATGCTGCTCGCCACGCGTCCGGCCTGGCTGGAAAAACCGCTCGGCGGCCTTGACCGCATTTACCGCCTGCACAAGTGGTCGGGCATCCTGGCCATCAGCTTTGGCGCCAGTCACTGGCTGCTCCAGCTCTCCAGCGACATCCTCAAGCCGCTCATCGGAGTCGAAGGGCGTCTGCCGAAAATCAAATACGACGGCTTGCTCGAAGTGCTGCGCGAACTCGGCGACGACATGGGCGAACCGGCGCTGTACGCGACGCTGGCCATGCTTGCCGTCACCCTGTGGCGGCGTTTCCCCTACCACCTCTGGCGTCACCTGCATCGGGTCATGCCGGTACTCTATCTGATGCTGGCCCTGCACGCCGCCTTGCTGGCGCCGCTCACTTACTGGACGCAACCGGTAGGCGTGCTGATGGCCGTCTGC
Source organism: Propionivibrio sp. (assembly GCF_049316945.1). Taxonomy (GTDB): domain Bacteria; phylum Pseudomonadota; class Gammaproteobacteria; order Burkholderiales; family Rhodocyclaceae; genus Propionivibrio. The sequence continues at coordinate 19,383 of NZ_JBMOJE010000065.1, forward strand.
CTTGCCGTCGGTGTGGTTTCCAGCTTCATGTCACTGGCCGGGATGATCGGGCGTCGTCGTCAGGTGAATGGCTCGGTGATTACCGTCAACCGGGAGGCTGACGTCACCGAACTCACCTGCCGGCTTGACGAACAATGGCAAGCCCATCGCCCAGGGCAATTTGCCTTCATCACCTTTGACTGGATTGAAGGCGCACACCCCTTCACCATTGCCAGTGCCGACCGTGGCGACCGGACAATCACCTTCTTCATCAAGGGACTGGGCGATTTCACGAAAAATCTCGCGCAACACATTCAGAGCGGGCAGACGGTCAAGATCGAAGGCCCCTACGGCCGCTTCCAGCTGGCTCGCAACCAATCGGATAGCCGCCAGATCTGGGTGGCCGGCGGGATTGGCGTAACGCCCTTCCTGGCCTGGCTCGAATCCCTGCAATCACCGACGGAAGAAACGCAGGAAGCCGATTTGCACTACTGTACGCGCAACCACGAGATCGACCCTTTTGTCGGTCGTCTGCAAACGCTGTGCGCTGCGCTGCCAGGGATTCGCCTTTACATTCACAGCGCCAAGCATGGCGAGGTGTTGACGGCCGGTTCGCTCAAGCTTTCGGATTCTAAAAAGAACAAGGCCGATGTCTGGTTCTGCGGGCCGAGCGGCCTCGCCGACGCACTGAAAAAGGGCTTGAAGGATGAATGGAATGGTCGTCTGCGCTTCCATCAGGAAGCCTTTGAGATGCGCTAGTAGCCGTGGAGAAAGCCTTAACACCCACCGCAGAGACGCAAAGTCGCAGAGGTTTCGCAGAGAAATGCAAAGCGAACTCTTTGTCCTCTTTGTCCTCTTTGGCTCTGCGGGCGCGTAGCTTGGCCTCGGGCCATGGATTTATAATTTTCACAAGCTCTCAACCGATTCATTGAAAGCGTAAATACATGACATCACTCTCGCTGTCGCTCTGGATCACGTTCGGAATCGGGCTGCAACTGGCGATCTATCTGGGCATCGTCTTCTGGCGCCACTGGACGGGTTATCAGGCGCTACGCAGCGTTGCGGCCGACCTGGATTTGCCGTTGCCACAAGCCGTGCTGCCAGCTAGCGAGGAAACTGCTGTTGCCGCCTGGACTGGCTACCGGACCTTCCGGGTCGAGCGCAAGACGGTCGAAGACGTTTCGCAGTCGGTCTGCTCGTTTTACCTTGTGCCGGAAGACGGGAAGCCGCTACCGTCTTTCCTGCCCGGGCAGTTTCTGACCTTCCGCCTCGATGTGCCGACAAGCACCGGCGGCAGCGAACAAATCATCCGCTGCTATACCCTGTCGGACGCACCGCGTCCCGATTGTTACCGCGTCTCGATCAAGCGCGTGCCTTCGCCCGCCGGCAGCGATTTTCCAGCGGGCCGTTCATCGAATCATTTTCACGATCACGTCGAAGTCGGCAGCGTCTTGCAGGTGCGGGCGCCCTCCGGGCATTTTTACATCGACCGCAGCGAGGCGCCAGTGGTGCTGATCGGTAGCGGCGTCGGCATCACGCCGATGCTGAGCATGCTCAACTGGAGTCTGGCTGAACAGAAAGGGCGTGAGATCTGGCTGTTCTACGGCGTGCGCCATGGCCGCGAACTGGTGATGAAATCCCACCTCGACGCCCTGGCGGCGGCACATCCGAACTTTCATCTGCGCGTATGCTTCAGCGACCCGCAGGCCGAGGATGTCGTCGGCCGCGATTACCAGCACCGTGGCCGCATCGAGGTTGAGCTATTGCGCATGCAACTGCCGATCAAGCCTTATCACTTCTACATTTGCGGCCCTTCGCCGATGATGGAAAGCCTGGTGCCGGCACTGGAGGATTGGGGCGTACGCGATTCGCACATCCACTTCGAGGCCTTCGGCCCGGCCTCGATCAAACGGCGGAATACGATCGCTGCGACAACAAGTGACGCCAAGGCGAGCGACCTCGTCGTGACCTTCGCCCAATCGGGCAAACAGTTGCCCTGGCTGCCCGCCACCGCCAATCTGCTCGATTTTGCCGAGAATAGTGGTATCGCCGTCAATTCCGGATGCCGGGCCGGGGGCTGCGGCAGCTGCCAGACGACCATCCTGTCCGGCGAAGTGAGCTACCATCAGCCGCCGGATTTCGACCCGGAGCCGGGCACCTGCCTGCTCTGCGTGTGCACGCCCAAGACCAGCCTGACCCTGGAGTCCTAGATGGAAAAATCGCTCTGGCGGGAGCAGATCCTGCCCTTTACCGTACTGATTGGCTTGCTGGCGCTAGCCACGCTGGCCGGCGACTTTCTGCTGCACCGGTTCAATCTGGTCTGGGTCGGCCGCTACCTGGGCATTCCGGGAACGATCCTGATCATCCTCTCGCTGGTCTATTCGCTGCGCAAACGCAAATACATCAGCAGCGGAAATCCGAAAACACTGCTCACCCTGCACGAGATCGGCACCTGGCTCGGCTCCCTGATGGTCCTGATTCATGCCGGCATCCATTTCAACGCCATCCTGCCGTGGCTGGCGACCATCGCCATGGGCGTCAATGTGATCAGCGGCATGGTCGGAAAACTGCTCCTGAGTCGTTCGCGCCAACATTTGCAGGGGCAACGTGAGCACTTCCAGTTGCGCGGTCTGTCACAGCCGGAGGTGCAACAAGCCTTGTTCTGGGATGCGGTGACGTTCGACGCCATGGCCAAGTGGCGCAAAGTTCATATCCCGATCTTCATTGTTTTCGCGGTGCTGGCGCTCGGCCACATCATCAGCGTCTTTTTGTTCTGGGGCTGGATATGAGCCGAATCGTCAAGATCATTCTGGCCATCAATCTGATCGTTTTTACGGTTCTTGTTTTCGTCTACCCCAACCTGATGGTCGGGCCGGGCAAGCTGATCCCCGGCCACAAGACACTGGAAACCGACTGCTTTGCCTGTCATGCCCCGCTGACCGGCGCGCAATCCGCGCGTTGCGTCACCTGTCACAAACCCGCAGAAATCGGTCGCCTGACGACGAAGGGCCTGCCCATCCCCAAGCCGCTGACCTCGACGCCGTTCCACCAGAATCTGGTCAGCGAGGATTGTGTGGCGTGCCATAGCGATCATGCGGGCGTCAAACGCTTCCGGCCGCAAGGACATTTCAACCATGACCTGCTGAAGAAGGAAACGCGTGAAATCTGCCAGGATTGCCACAAGGCACCGGCCGACCCGCTGCACAAGCAGATTACCGGAAACTGCAAGCAGTGCCACAGCCTGGACAAATGGAAGCCGGCGACCTTCGACCACGACAAGTATTTCCAACTCGACCGCGACCACAACAAGGGCTGCGTGACCTGCCATGTGCGTAACGACTACAGCCGCTATACCTGTTACGGCTGCCACGAACACACGACGGAGAACATTCGCCGCAAGCACGTCGAGGAAGGCATTCGCGACTACGACAATTGTGTCGAGTGCCACCTCAGCGCCAAAGAGGATGACATCCGCGGCAAGCACGGCAAAAGCGAAGGCAATCGTGAAGGAAAATCAGGCAGAAAGGAACGAGATGAGCACGATTAAGCGCAATCTCGTTGAAACGATACCCACTTATTATTCCAACCTTTGGAGAAATACCCCATGAATCCAGAACAACAACAGGCCATCCTTACCCTTGCGCTGCTCGCCGCGTTTGCCGACGGCGCCAACGATGAGCGCGAGCGCGAACAGATTCGCCGCCTCGCAGAATCACTCGGCGGCGAGCCGGGAGCGGCCAATCTGCCGGCCATCTACCAGAAAGTCATTCTGAAGCAGGCCAGCCTGAAGGAGGCGGCCGCCACCCTGGTTGAACCGGGGCACCGGCAACTGGCTTATGAAATGGCTGTCTGTGTGTGCGATGCCGACGGTCGCATGACGGAAGCAGAGAAGAAATTCCTCGCCGAACTTGCATCCGCGCTCGGTCTTGAAAGCAGCGTCACCGACCGGGCCAACAATCAGGCGGAGGCCATGGCCGAACTGGCCGACGATGCGGCTCCGTCATCCGTGGCGAATGTTGAAAAAATCGTAGCTGGAACCGCGGCCACAACCACGGTCGCAACTGCCTACTCGGCCCCCGGCCCGGTAGTAGCGGCCACCCCCAGCCTCTCCGAGGCCGAGATGGACAAGAGCGTCCTTAACTACGCGATCCTCAACGGCGCCCTCGAATTGCTGCCGCAATCCTGGGCCTCGATGGCCATCATTCCTCTGCAGATCAAGATGGTCTATGGCATCGGCAAGGCACACGGCTACGAACTCGACCAGGGGCACATTCGCGAACTGCTGGCCACCCTCGGGGTGGGCTTGACCTCGCAGTATCTGGAGCAGTTCGGCCGCAAGCTGCTGGGTGGACTGTTCGGCAAAGTAGCAGGCGGCCTGGGCAAACAGCTCGGGCAGTCAGCCACCAGCATGGCCTTTTCCTTCGCCTCCACTTATGCGCTGGGGCAGGTCGCCAGGCGCTATTACGCGGGCGGAAGACAGATGAACACGGAAATGCTGAAGGAAAGCTTCCAGAATCTGCTCGGCCCGGCCAAGGAAATGCAGGCCCGCTATCTGCCACAGATCCAGCAAAAGGCCAGTGGCCTGGATGCAACCCAGATCATGGCCATGGTGCGCGGCGCATGAACCTTAAAACAGCAGTTGGATGTAATGCCAATGTCGCAAGCCCTCATCCCCGGCCCTTCTCCCGCGGGGAGAAGGGTGCAAACTCCCTCTCCCCGCGGGAGAGGGTTGGGGTGAGGGCAACCCCCCCGTCAAACTTGGCTTTGCGGTCAATTTGTCGCAGTCAACTGCGGTTTTTAGCATGAATACAGCCAGTACAGCGCCGCCCTCGCTGACCCGTTACGCCTGGCTTTCCATCGCGGCGGCCATTGCCACCATCCTGCTCAAGGGCGTGGCGTGGCAACTGACCGGCTCGGTCGGGCTGCTCTCGGACGCCATTGAATCTTTCGTCAATCTCGCCGGTGCGATGATGGCGTTGTGGATGCTGACGCTGGCGGCACTGCCCGCCGACGACGATCACGCCCACGGACACGGCAAGGCCGAGTATTTCTCCAGCGCTTTCGAGGGCTTCCTGATCCTCCTGGCAGCGGTCAGCATTGGCTATACGGCCATCGGGCGCCTGCTGGCTCCGCAGCCGCTCGAAGCCGTTGGACTCGGGCTAATGGTTTCAGTGGTCGCTTCGGTGATCAATTTCGCCACGGCGCGAATCCTGTTGCGCGTGGGCAAGGAACACAATTCGATCACCCTGGAAGCTGATGCGCATCACCTGATGACCGATGTATGGACCTCGGTCGGTGTCATTGGCGGCGTCGGACTGGTGTGGATGACAGGCTGGCTCTGGCTCGACGCGGCCATTGCCCTGCTCGTGGCGGCAAATATCGTATGGACCGGATTTCAGCTGATGAGCCGTTCGGCCGCCGGCCTGATGGACATCTCGCTGCCCCCGGAAAAGCTGGCGCTAATCGAGAACCTGTTGGCCGGCTACCGTGCCCAGGGACTCGATTTCAAAGCCCTGCGCACCCGCCAGGCCGGCAGCCGCGCCTTTGTAACCCTGAACGTTCTGGTGCCCGGAGACTGGACGGTGCAATACGGTCACGACTGGGCAGAACGTATCGAGGTCGATATCCGCAACGCCATCCAGCATGCGGATATCACCACCCATCTTGAACCGATAGAAGCGCCGGGAAAGTAACGTAACGACACATCCACCGCAAAGCCGCAAAGAGCGCAAAGTTGCCGCAAAGGAAACCCAATATTTTCAGGCTTATTGCTTTTCTTTGCGATTCCTTTGCAACTTTGCGTCTTTGCGGTGGACGTCAGGAGCCTGATTCGACGCGGTACTCGGCGGATCGGGCGTGGGCTGGCAAGCCTTCGCCCTTGGCCAGCGTTGACGCGATACGCCCCAGCGTCTTCGATGCGGCTTGTGATACACGGATCAGGCTGGTTCGCTTCTGGAAGTCATAAACACCGAGCGGCGACGAGAAACGGGCGCTGCCCGAGGTCGGCAGGACATGGTTCGGTCCGGCGCAGTAGTCGCCAAGGGACTCCGAGGTGTACGGGCCGATGAAGATGGCGCCGGCGTGGTCAATCTTCTCCACCCAGTTTTCGGCATCGGCCAAGGAAAGTTCAAGGTGCTCCGGTGCGATGCGATTGGCGATGGCGCAGGCTTCGTCGAGATCGCGCACCTGGATCAGCGCGCCGCGATTTTCCAGTGAAGCGCGAATCACTTCGCGGCGCGGCATGGTCGGCAGCAGTTTTTCAATGGATTGAGCAACACGGTCGATGTAAGCCGCATCCGGGCAAAGCAGAATCGACTGCGCCAGCTCGTCGTGCTCGGCCTGCGAGAAGAGGTCCATCGCCACCCAGTCGGGATCGGTCTTGCCGTCGCAGATGATGAGGATTTCCGAAGGCCCTGCCACCATGTCGATGCCCACCACGCCGAAAACACGGCGTTTGGCCGCGGCGACGTAGGCATTGCCGGGGCCGACGATCTTGTCCACCTGCGGCACCGTCTGCGTGCCGTAGGCCAGCGCACCAATCGCCTGCGCGCCGCCGATGCAGAATACGCGGTCGACGCCAACCAGCGCGGCGGCCGCCAGCACCAGCGGATTGCGCTCACCACCCGGCGTCGGCACGACCATGACCAGTTCCTTGACGCCCGCCACCTTGGCCGGAATCGCATTCATCAGTACCGACGACGGATAGGAGGCCTTGCCACCGGGCACGTAGAGGCCAACGCGGTCGAGTGGCGTCACCTTCTGACCGAGCAGCGTGTCATCTTCATCTACGTACTGCCAACTCTGCAGGAGCTGGCGCTGGTGATAACTTCTGACGCGGCTGGCCGCCGCTTCGAGCGCCTCGCGCTGATCCCTGGGCAAGCCGTTGAGCGCCTCTTGTAACTCGTCCCGTGACAGTTCCAGTTCGAGCATCGATTGAACGTCGAGCCGGTCGAAACGCTTGGTGTAGTCGACCACGGCGGCATCGCCACGTGTTTTGACATCAGCCAGAATTGAAGCTACGGCAAGGTCAACCGACTCGTCCTGCGCGCTTTCAAATGCCAGCAGCGCATCGAGCCGCTGCCTGAAATCGGCATCGCTGCTGGAAAAACGCTTGATCGCAATCACCGCCCGACAACGCTCGCGATGGCATCCAGAATCGGGACAATCTTCTCGCGCTTGAGCTTGAGTGCGGCCTGATTGACGATCAGGCGCGAAGAAATGTCGATCACGTGCTCGACCGCGACCAGATTGTTGGCCTTCAGCGTAGCGCCAGACGACACAAGATCGACGATGGCATCGGCCAGGCCGGCCAGCGGGGCCAGTTCCATCGAGCCATAGAGCTTGATCAGGTCGACGTGCACGCCCTTGGCGGCGAAGTGTTCGCGGGCGATATTGATGTACTTGGTGGCCACCTTGATGCGCGCGCCCTGACGCACGGCACTCTCGTAGTCAAAGCCAACCGGTATCGCCACCATCATCCGGCACTTGGCGATCTTCAGGTCGAGCGGCTGGTAGAGGCCGTCGCTGCCATGTTCAAGCAGCACATCCTTGCCGGCCACGCCGAGATCCGCCGCACCATATTGCACATAGGTTGGCGCGTCGCTGGCGCGCACGATGACCAGACGCACGTCGGCGCGGGTGGTAGTCAGGATCAGCTTGCGCGAAGTCTCGGGGTTGTCCAGCGGCTCAATGCCAGCCGCGGCCAGCAAAGGCAGCGTCTCTTCAAAAATGCGGCCCTTAGAAAGGGCAATGGTAATGCCATCCACGGCGTGTTCCTGCTTGAATAAAGGGGCGATTTTACCGCAATGCCGCTCTCACTTGGACAAACGACGACAAATCCAGAAACCGCTGGACTTGCAGCGTAAATGCAATGCAAATCAGGAGACCAACCATGAAAACCGCCACCATTCCATCGCTGGGTGTCGCCCCGGAACTCAGGCAGGCGGCTGAAAGCGTCCTTCAGGACGGGGAAACATTATCCAGTTTCGTAGAGTCATCTTTACGAACAAACATCAAGCGTCGACGTTTCCAGCAGGAATTTATCGCCCGCCGTGAAGCGGAATTATTCAGTCGCCCGGAGACGCCCATAAACAGGCGTTCTTTAAATGGCCTGCCATGGAAGCCGCATGAATATTAGCTTCCATGGCATTGCACTCACAGACGCCCGTATTCATTGGCTTGCGGGCCTGAACTATCAGTGTTCACGGCTGACGTTGGCGCCCCTTGCCATAGCCAACCCGGTCTATAAGGCTTCCCCAAAAACTAGGAGAGTGCAGATGAATCGGCATCTTGTTGGGTTTATCGTATCGACAGCGTTCTTCATCCAAGCCGGCTCAGCATCGGTAACCACCCCAGATACGATCAGGACGCTACAGAGGAAGCTCTATGCCAAGGCCAAGCAAGAAACTGCCTGTGTGACACACTCAAAGACTGAGTGTTCAAGCGCGACATCCTCAGTCGCGCCGGTAAAGCACGGTGTGGGGAAATGTGCATGCCTCGGTGTGAAGAACATCGGAAAGCCGTGTGCGTTAATAGCGCATGCACGGTTTGATGAGGGAGGGCAGGCGAAGGCAATCTATGGCAAGGCTGTTGAGGCACCGCCAGACGAAAGGGGCGGCAACAGCTTGGCTAAACCTAAGCCGGACAAGCCGGAACCAAAAAGGGTAAGCTTTCCCTGTGATTTCTCAATGGCGAGGGGTTAATCATGAATGCATTGCTGACCGAGCGATATCAGCAATTCTCATTTTAAAAATCATGCCTGATTACGAACGGTGCGGTTAAAGAAC
>NZ_JBMOJE010000066.1:0-28007 GCF_049316945.1 Propionivibrio sp.
ATTCCCTGCCTTCGTCAGGCAATGTTCACGCTTTCATCCCGGCTGAACGCGGGTTATTTGACACCCGTGAATATCTCCGGGAGAGAGACGTAAGAGCTGCCTCCGCCGCTGCGTCTGTTGTGGCTTTGTCGCTGTTGCGTGACGGTATGTTGTGGGCCAGTTCGTCAGCCAACTCAGATTCCACGTACGGCAGCTTCGCGGCCGAAAGCAAACGATGAGTGTAAATTGATGGCGGTCGGTTGCCGGCCATTTGCCGACGGTGACGAATTTTTCTCCAAAACCGCCGTTGATCGCTGAAATGATCTGTCGGTGTTGATTTTTCTCTGAAGCGAGCCTAAAGGTAAGGCCATAGGGCGAACCAAACTCTCACTTCATGATCCATAGCGCCGAAAAATCCACCATTCGTAGGTGCTCAACTCCAATTAGGATATATTCTTTAAAATGTATCTGAAAAAAAGCATCCAGCGACCAGACCACCCCAAATGCCCCCCCAATCTTCCCGATACGATCCCAGAATTCACGGAGACGTGAATTTAAGTGAAGCTCAACTTGCCTAACATCGTCAAGAACCTCCAGTTGAAGAGACGAAATTTGCAAGCATCCTCTCCAGTACCTTAGCACTAAATCATGAATAGAATTGTCGCTCCCCGACTCAAAGCGGCAGGAAAGTCGGTGTTCAAGTAAAGCATCTTGTAGATGGGTCGCCAACGCAAGTTGAAGACGCAATCGGCCTCCAGCCAAGCTAGCGCTAGATGACCAACGTGCTATGGTGTTAAGGAATACCCGTTCATGCAGAACTGTTAGCAGCAATGGTAGGTAAGCTTCTCGTATGGACTGCAAAAAGAAAACATCTAAGAAATGCAAACCGTTCAGGCGAACCATAGTACAGGCCCCATCCAACGAACCTGAATGAATTAAAGACGTAAAAGTCTGGAGAGGTTTCTGGTAAGTGTCTACTTTTGGCGAGTAGTCCGATGAAAACACATGCGCTAAAGTTTGGCAGCGATTATGTAATTCGTCATCACTTACTCCTATCCACTCGTCTGCCAAATAGGTATAAAGAATACTGCGGCGTCGCCGCGGAAGATAGGATAGTCCTTCTTCAGACAAATCCAAGCTTTGGATCAATGTGGCAACAAACCCTTCAACTGCAATAACAGAATCGGGGGGCTGTTCGGCTTTTCCTCGAGAGTGTGATAACGAATAGTTAATTTCTGTTATCAATTTCGCGAATAATGCAGGATCCTTTCTAATGAGATTTTTAATTTTTGAAGATAGAAAATAACTCCATTCAACAACCAAAAACGCTATGCCTGTTGGAAATAAGTGGAGATCAACCCGTAGCGGAACAACCTGGATATCTTCATCATGCCAATCTTTTCCGAGCAAAGTGCTGACCCGTCGTTTAGCTGCGACGTTGAACAAATCGCCGAAGCATGAGGCTAAAGATTTCTCATACAATGACTGCAAAATAGTAAATCTTAGAGTCCACCATTTGGCTTTGATGGAGGCACTACGACACCGTTGATGTTCTGTATCAGGCCTCTTACCAAACATAGCCTTAACTGGTGGCGCAAGATCTCCATGAACAATTGAATCGGAAATCTCCCAGGCACCTCCAAGCGTTTTTTCAACATGACCTACAAATTTATGCGAATCCTGTCGGCGGCGAGACATGCTGCCGAATCCAGGCAGCGGCAGTATCATTAAAATATGCATATTGGGCTGTGCCCTTGCAAACATATCGCCTCCAACAGAAAAGTGTAACGCCCTATTCATAACCCACAGGGCCTCCAAGATGTGAATATTTTAAGTGGATAGGAGTACTCATTCTTAAATGAACTTGGCCACTTATACCACTCACATCACCTTGAAAACAACTTAAAAGAACAAGCTATTTTTATAATTACAAAGCAACAAAAGATGAAGCTGACCTCAGTCGATCTTTCTTTTTTTCAGAAGATATTAAACAGTAAATTTCATCTCCGACACTAATCTCATGCCATTTCGTTCTGCTGTCCGGCATCATAGCCTTGGTGTTAAAATAAATATTTTTACTGGTTTCTGAAAGGGTATAAGCAAATCCGAAACCTTTGCTCAGGTCTATAGTCTTAACTATAAATCTCTCAAACCCCTTTTCTGTCAAAGATTCAACAGTCAAGTATTGAGGGCTATCTTTCCGTGCTGACTGAATAAAGTTGTTTAATTTTGATGTTTCATCCTTTAAGAGGGTAATTACAGAATCCGGTAGGCGATGCCTTGAATTGGGGATAAGATTAATAAGTTCTTTAACCGCCCTGTTGGCGAACTCACTTCTGCTATCGTCCCAATCAGTATCGTAATTTATATTGGATGTCATACCAAATACATCATAGATATCTTGGATTGCGGTGAAAAGACTGTTGATCAGTTCAATTGTAAGTTGTGATTTTTCTATAGACTGCGCCACTCTTATCATTATTCTTAACCGCAGTAGTCTAGCCTCTGGTATATAGCCAATGCAAATCTTATCCTTATCTCTGGTAAATTCCATAGCTTCTGTGTAGCGTTTCGACTTAACAAGAGAGTGAGAATAACAAGTCAATAATTTATTGGCAAACACCAAGCTAGAGTTTTCGGCAATGTGTAGATTTCCATCAATAAGTGGCTGCATATAATGCAATGCGCGTTCGGGGTCATTTAATTTAATCTCATCAGCCACACGCAGCAATGAATAGTAATGGGTGGGATCCAATTCATGAGATCGAAGAAGCTCCGTGACTGCCATTTCCCCACTGAGAATACGTCCGAGATAGTAATGATAATCGGCGCAGTCACCAAATTGCGAAGAAAATTTTCTTAGTTGAAATAGCTTAGCCACTTCATTTAAGTCGGGGTTAAAATAAGTATCAGAAATTAATCGTGCCAAATCATCCGTTGCTGCATGCGAAATATAATTCTTTGCGAAGCGATTTGTTGAAAACAATTCCTTTCGAACATCTTTTGAATTCTTAAATATAGTGTAGCGTCTTTCTGTAGCCATTTTTATGACATGAAGAGACTCACTGAGTGCGACAACATCACGGAACCTATCTTTTATTGCAATCAGCTCGTCTGTACCAATGTCGCCTTCCGTTCGATCTATTAATCCACTTTTAGCCAGACCCGCAATAGTTGGTGGTAACTCTTTGGCGTCTATACCAGATACTTTTGCTAATTGATAACGGGTAGCTGGAGACTGAAAAAAAGTAAGGGCACACAATGCATTAAGTTCGCAATTATTTAAATTAGGCAAAAGGTATCTAAATGAAAATCCAAGGACACCTTCTTCCGCCTCAGCAATAGCATCAGGCCATTCTTTTCCTCCCTTGTAATAGAGAAGTGTTGCAAACCAAAGAAATAACGGATTTCCCTTGGACGTTATTATGAGTCTATTTTTTATTCCAATGCTAGCATCTACATTAAACTGGCATAAATAGGAATCGCACAATATTGATAAAGAATCATCACTCATACATTCTAAATTTACATTCTTCGATCCGATAACGCGGATACGACTAGTAATTAGAAAATGCCAATTCTCAGGTATTGTGGCTATAAGTTCTTCGATAAAATCATCTTCATAGTCAAGCACTATTTCTTCTAAATTGTCCAAGCAGAGCAGTATCTTCTTTTCATGCAGTTCAAAATCTTGCACGTTGCCACCTAACACTTGACGCACTTTGTAGAATATTTCTTCAAACATCTCATCCTTAGATGGTTTGTTACGTGCTTTAGAAATCCCGGAAATCCCTAATATTTCAGTCTTGAATGAGATGAAAACAATAGCATCTAGTTCATCTTCAGCTGTGGTGTCATTAGATAGTTGCGATAGAAATTCAAGCGCTACTGAGGTTTTCCCGATTCCTCCGCTAGCGATTATCGCCAGATTTCGCTTCCAATTTTTGTGAAGCTCTACTAAGTCATCCGTGCGTCCAATAAGTCCAGACGCATTGAAATCGAACGGTCTTGGAAGATTGTTTGGAATTAGATCAACAGCCCGATACGGCGATTCGAGTGCCAAAAGTTTGCTGGCATCATTTACTGTTTCTTCTTCACTTAACTCAAGTATTTTTTTCTTAATATCCGTAACATCGATACCGCATTCGCTAAATTCATTAAGGGAAATAAAGTTGTTTACTCTATCGTAAAATGGCGTTAGGTCTTGCTCCCAAATATCGTATTGCGGGTGTGCGATTTGATTCCTAATGTCGTTTATATTTAAAGCTTTGTATTTTGATCGAAGTTCATTCGCAATATCTCGCATATTTTGTCGCTCAATTTGCTCAAATAAGATATCCATCTTATCCCTGAAAAATAGTATTTCCGGCAAACCATTTGTAGCAAGCTGAGGCTTATTACGGGTTATTCTAAAAGCCTTCGCCCTAATTCTTTCTTCTGTTTTTGGCGAGCCGATACCCATAGAGCGCCAATCGATTACCTTTCGCATAACTGCGGCTTCGAGGCTAACCAGCAATAGATAAAGGCGACAAAGGTGATAGGCTCCGATTTTCATATTATGTCCCTTATTGTTTAAATATATTAAGTTGAAGTAAAGATTGGCTGGTCAATTCGTAGAATACGCGTGTGAGCCTATGCTGAGGCTATATTAGTTCTGCCTGAACGTCCACTTTTCAAAAATGGCTACTTCCGCTTTGGGTCGGATGGAGCCAGCCCCCCCCTAAAAACTGAGTGACCGCTTACCCGCGGAACGTGCCGTTCGCGCAAAAAATACACGGAACCGCAGCCAGGTTCAAGCTTCAAACTGATTGTCGCCACTAACCAGGTCAAGTGTGCCTCCGTAATGCAGTCGCTCGGACTTGGGTCATGCACCCATTGTGCCTCCCAGCCTCGTCGGTACTTATAAGTTGGATTTCGATAATCTGATCGACGAAAATGTAGGCTCTTCGGAACCAAGCAATGACTCTGACCAAGGCTGAACTCGCCGACCTGTTGTTCGAAAAGGTTGGCCTGAACAAATGTGAAGCCTCAAATCTGGTGGATGCTTTTTTTGATCAGATGCAGTTGGCACTAAAAAAAGTGCTGCCGTGAAACTTGCCGGTTTCGGGGTTTTCCAATTTATGTGACAAACAGCCAAGTCCTGGTCGCAACCCTAAAGCAGTTGAAGAAGCCATGATCAAGGCGCGGCGCGTCGTTATTATCCTAGCCAGAGCCAAGCTGAAGGTGCTGTTGAGAATTAGAAGCGAAGGTCGTTAAGCGAACGGTCTGTTGTCAGAGCTGGGACGCAGAACTTTTTTCATAGCAAAATTAGGCGGATGAATTAAATTATGGATAAGTTTATGAAGGCATACATCGATCAAGCGGCAGAGATCATCGGTGATCGAACTTCCGAGGAGATAGCCCATGATGACGCAGTGGTTGAAGCTTTACACCAAGGACGCACTATTGAAGAGGCTCTGGCAATTGCCGGAGAGAAGCATCCAGAGGAGAAAATAGATTGGGATGACGGCAATGTCGGCGACATCGGGGCCCATTTCGAGTATCTGAAGGAACACAGCCGCATCATGAAAAAGTTCAGAAAAGAGAATGACATAAAATCACCAATGAGGAACTCGGAAAAAACGAGACGTGCCCATTAGCAATCGCTAATCTCAGCAAATTGGATTAATTAATAATGTCAGAATCTGATTGGACAAAACAAGGTGGAACTTTAAGCCACATCAATGCTTGTAAGGAATTTGGCCTTTCAGAAGATGAAGTCTTTGGGGCCATGAAACTGGGCAAATTACAGTACCGACGAAACTCCGCTCACGGTAATCCCTACTTCAAGCTTCTTCGAGTCGAGGTTGAGTCATTGGCTTTAGAACTGCATGGAGCTAACGGCGTTAAGGAACTGGAGATCGAACATAAACTGAGAACAATCAATACGGAAATAAATGGCCTTAAGAGAAAACTTACATCCCTAGAAAAACAGAAATTTGAGTTGATTGAAATTCAAAAGCAGATCCTCGGGGCGAACGCCACCAAGAAAATAGGCATTGGCCGTTAGTACGAATGAATCCCTTTAACCTGCCAGGCACCACGAAACGGAGCTAACAATGCCCTATGACTTGGAAGGCGCAAATGTATTCGCGACCCTATCGAAGCAATTGGAAACAACAGGTCTCTCGAGATTCGAGCTAAGGCGACTCGGCAGCATACTTAACGCCATTGAAATACAAATTGAAGAGGGCTACGGTAACTCGGAGGCCGTCATGTATCTCATCAAGGCTCTCTACGCGGTGGCTGGCACGTACGAAAAGGCAACGGCAAGCAACATCGCGGAGGTGATCAAGAAGATGGAATCCTTGGTATCAACGATGAAAACGTAATGGATGAAAGCGGTATCTGCGAACGATCAATACCGCCAGTCTCGGACAAGCAGTTTCCGGCAGCCGGAACGATCTGTTAGTGGAGCGTTTCGCCGCTCCCGCCGCCCCCCAGTTCATTATTAACCTGGGCGACGATCAGCATTTGTCCGAGTTTAAAAAGCGCGACTACACTTTCGCCATTTTCTGGTCGCACCGATTTGTTGGCATCATGCAACGACTCAAAGCGGTGGGCGTACTCAGGCGTTTCAGCGAATTTTCTGATTGATTCCTTGGGAGAATCTTCAACTTGGTTAAGGAATTCCTTTGTTGAATGGACAAAAATCAAATAGCCCGCAAACTTTGCTCCAGTCGGTAGATCGAGGTTCTTTTGTTCTGCTTTATTCTTTTGCTTTCGCCGCACTATGGCCTCTGAAATGAGGCTATCGAGCGGATATATTGGTTTGGATTGACCCATGTTGCCCTTCAGTTGATGCCTTCATTAATTTCAAAATATGTCTTTCAGTGCAAAACACCCGGCACTTCATCGTCTTTGATCGGCAAAAAGTGCGCAAACCGCCCCTGTAACTCCGTGTAAAACCGAAATTCCACTTTTCCAAAGGTTCGCTTTTTCTTGGAGACCCCCATCTTTTTTATCACCGGTTGCGCCATCCAAGATCCATGCCGAGTCTCAAGCATGAACGAGCAGGTGTCGACGGCGAATGGCGAAGCGCCAATGGATCCGTATTTGTCGAAAATTGCATTCATTTGCGACATCTTCTCGGGCGGCAAGGACCACGCCTCCATGATCGCAAACGTGAAATCGGCATCAAGCGCCATGGCCGCGAGCCTGATATTCTCCGCCGCTTGATCTTTCGTCTCTTCGCTACCCGTCTCGACCATGACGGCCATTGTCTGCTTTGTCGTCAAATTGCCGACAAAAACGAAGGACTGAAGCGATTGCCCGCCTTCGAGCATGCCTCTGGCCGCGTTGATCAGTGGCAAAATAATGTCGATGTACGCCAATGGCGGAGTGCTTATGGGGGCTTCGGGAGCTTTCATTTTTTTCTCAAAATCTGCCAGTGGTCGTGCAATCCGGGAAATGTTCGGTGGCACTCGTTGAGCGCCTTCGTTTCATTCGCAAGAGGTTCAAATTCAGCGGCCAACACATCGAAGAAGGCATCAATTGCATTACAACCGCCCACACCTTCCCCTTCATAGATCATAATTTGGCCGGAACTCATCGCCTTCGCCACATTTTCTGCAAACGGGGTATTGAGATTCGGCCAAACTAACATGACCACATCAAACGCTCCCGGCAGCAGCTTGGTTGCATCGCCGTGGTGGTCGAGTCTATAGACTGAGCGCATCGGATACCCGTGCCCGGCCTCTGCTGGCGGTTGGCGATAGTCTGTCCAGTCTGCGGCGATAATATCAACTCCACGCAGAGACAATTCTGAAGCAAGCCACCCTGAACCACTACCCGCCTCAAGAACCTTTTTCCCGGCTAAATATTCAGCCAAAAGGATAAGGGCTTCTGCCGTTACCAAGCAAAATCCAAATTCCCGGATGTACCGTTTTTTTTGATGCCAAAAAAGATCGTCAAGGGCGGGGTTTTCGAGCAGATCGGAAGAATTATAGGCCGCAGCGGGCAGACCGGGCAGTAGCTGCTGGGGCGGTTCGGCGCGAAGAGGGGCGACGAAGGTCACTTTCCGGACAATCCTTTGGCAATTTCAAACTCGCGGGTAAGCCCGGAGCCGCAGTCTGCATGAGGGTCAAACATCGCCATCCCGACATGCATCATGCAGAGGAGTTGCAAGCCGGAGAAATCGCCCTGCAGGTTTTTGAGGGTGTAGCGTTTTGTCGGGTTGTTGATTTCGAGACCCTGTTCGCCAAGAAGGCCGATTTCCATGGTGATTTGGCCGACTTGAGCTTTTGGCAACTTGTCAAAATGCTCTATCGCCCAAGCCATGTACTCGATGGCGTCGGGGCGGTGTCCGCCTTCCACGGGTTTGCGGAGATCGTCTTGGCCTGCGCGATTGAGGATTTGTTTGGCGGTTTCAGTAAATGGTGAGCTCGGGAATTTC
The DNA here is from genome assembly GCF_049316945.1 of Propionivibrio sp. GTDB lineage: Bacteria > Pseudomonadota > Gammaproteobacteria > Burkholderiales > Rhodocyclaceae > Propionivibrio. Next base: position 8,414 of record NZ_JBMOJE010000066.1, read on the forward strand.
TGTATCACCTGCTTGTAGATCTTCAACGCCTCGACACGGTGCTCATCATTCGTCTCCTCCCTTAAGGAAGGAGCTTGTACAGAAGACTTGAGAGGAGACAAAAGCCCATCATCTCGACTTACCCCGGCATAAATGCCAGGGCTTGCGTCTCGTCTCGGGTCAATAGAGTCAAGACACTGTGCGAGGCCCATGAGGCAAGCGGGGTTGTTCGGAGCCAGTGAGGCGGCTTGGCGGAATGCGGGAAGTGCCTCAGAAAATTTGCCAGCCCTCGCCAAGGTGGCTGCAAGGTTTTGTTTGATGAGAGGGTTGTCGGGCTGGATTTTTGCAGCAATTTTGAGTATTTCTTCGGCCTCTGCGTGGCGTCCAAGCTTTGCCAGCGACACGCCGAGTGCGATGGCGGCGTTATCGTAAGCAGGGTCCAGGGAGAGGCATTTGTTCAGAGGGGCGAGAGATTCTTCAACCCGGCCAAGCTCACTGAGTGCTACACCAAAATTGAATGCAACGTCGGGGTCGTCGATCATGCCGTAGAGCGCTTCAAGCCCCGGCAGTGCGTCCTCGATAAACCCCTCGCGCAACAGGCCAAGTAGGTATTTTTTTGGCTCAACACCGGACTGGGGCACCGCCACAACCCGCAAGAATCCTTCAGAAACAACCACTGCGGCGTTCCAGTCGCGTGAGGCATAGTGGAGCGCGGTGTGAGTGATCAGGGCTTGTTCAAAGTCGGAATCCGTTTTGGGCGGCAAATTAAGACCCTGGGTATCGACTTGATCAAGGGGAATCTGGTAAATCTCTGGGGCTTGTGGAAGTTGCGGCACGGGTAACCTGATTGAGGGGCAAAGGGGCATTTTACCCTTGGGGGCATGCTTTTGGCGTTACATAGCCTTGACTAAGGTGGTATGAGACTGAAGCGGAAGATCGTCACCAGCCCCTAGCGCATCCAGACGGCAATCTCTGCTTTCGATTCGGCGATGATGTGTTATCACCCAAAAATGCAGAAGTTCCTTCCCATCACCAGAAGGTAAAATGCCGTCCATGACACGATCCGACCTCATCGCCGCTCTCGCTGCCCGCTTCCATCATCTGACGCCGAAGGACGCTGAAATCTCCGTCAAAGAGATTCTCGATGCCATCGGCCATTCTTTGGCACAGGGCGATCGTATAGAAATCCGTGGGTTCGGAAGCTTCGGTTTGAACTACCGCCAGGCGCGGACCGGCCGAAATCCGAAAAGTGGAGAGTCGGTGTTGGTGGCGCCGAAATATGCACCCCATTTTAAGGCGGGGAAAGAAATGCGGGAGCGCGTTGAAGGATCGGTTGGGGTGACGCCAATTCTTGGGGTTGCGTCTCGACTCGGGCCAAGGATCGCAACCGCACCAACACAACATCATGATTGAAAAAATAGCGGAACACCCTTGGATTGCTATTTTATTCGTTTTGATCCTCTTTCTCTTGTGGCTGGGAGTATCGATAAGGATTCGACGTGATCGTATGAGAAAACATAGGGCCAAGGTGGATCGAAGGAATAAATTGAGATATGAGAGGAATCGTAGGCAGGAAATTCGCGGCATTATGTAGCAGCTAAGGAAATGCGGGAGCGCGTCGAAGCGTCGGTTGGGGTGACGCCGATTCGTATGGTTGCCTGAATGGGCGGGGCTTTCACTCATGGGGGAGTACAATTTTCTGTTCTTCCATGCCATGGCATAGAACTGGCTCACAGGGCTTTTGTGGATATCTGGAGAGGGAAGACCAGGGGGTTGAGCAGATCAAGATGGGAGGCTGGTGATCTTCCGCGGCTACTATTGGCAATCTGGCAATGATGGAAGTGCAAGAAGTTTGAGCTTCAGCTTACCGAAATGTTGGAGCGGGGCTCCAGGCCAGCAAGCGACATTCAACGTTAAAATAGACGATATTGAAGCGGCCGTTCGTACGTGCCGCAATGGGCCAATCGCAGAGCTTCGTGGTAAATTAAAATTTACTGTGTCGATGAAGTCTCCATTGGACTTCAACTTATATGCGATTGATTATTAAAAAAATTTGTTAGATAGAGAGTCTTTTGTACGATGAAAAATCCATGTCCGCTCTGCGGAAAGCGAAAAGCTCAGAGACGTTGCTTGCGTCAAAATAACGTGGATATTTGTAGCCTCTGTTGCGTAGAGATTCGCGATGAGTCATGCACAGGCTGCTCGCACTATACTGCTGCACAAAAGTATCGCGCCACCCGCAGCCCATCTGCGATATTGCCTGATGGTTATTTTATTCCCGAGTCAAACAAAGAGGTGGAAGAGGCCGTCAATTTTGCGATGGAACTTGCCGAACGTGGCAAAACAAATGAGGCTTGGGCGGCGCTAAACAAGTTGCTCGGTGGCCATCCCGATAATCATCGCGTGTGCTACGGAATGGGAACCCTGCATGCTATCTCGGGTGATTTCAAAGAATCCATCAACTGGTTCGAAAAGGCTATTTCCATTTTTCCATATTTTGTCGAGGCTCATTTTAACAAGGCTCTGTCACATCAAAAGCTATTCGATGTAGGCAATGCAGTTCGCGCCTACCGCAAAGTATTGGAGTATGGAGATCCCCGCGATACGCCCGCCAAGCAGGCCAGATCGTTCCTGGACAGCATGGCGGCTTCCATACGTGAAAACGATGGCATTGATTTGGACAGTTATATTGAATCTCAGTCCGAGTTCGATCGCGCCTTTAAGCTCATGGAGCAGAGGGATTGGTCGGGTGCTTTAGCCGGTTTTCGCGCGAGTGCGGCGAAAAATGACCGCAACCCGCCGATTCACGGCAACATGGGACTATGTCTTGCCAGTCTGGGCCACAAGGCTCAAGCCTTGGCCGAATTTGATCGCGCCCTTGAGCTAGATCCACAGTATTTGCCGGCCGCAACGAATCGCGTTGTCGCCGAAAGTATGGAGGAAGGTATTCCCTTGAACGTTGCCGGATTGAAGCGTATCGAATTCGGTAAGGAGCGGTTTTCTGGCTTATTGGAAGAAAAGAAATAAGCAGGTTCGGTTCAAGAATGCCGTATATGTGCTGCATTGCTTCCAGAAGAAATCCCACAAGTGCATCTCAACACCGAAGCACGAGATGGATATTGTCGAGGCTCGACTGAAATTGGCAAGGCAGCATGCAGAAGGAGTAGCGAAATGACACAGATCGAACAAGGCAGCATCAACGTTTATGCGGACCTGGGAATCGGGGATGCAGAAGATATGTTGGTTAAGGCTCAACTTGCCACCAAAATCGGTGAAATCATCAAGCGCCGAAAACTCACGCAAATTCAAGCAGCAGAAATGCTCGGCATTCCTCAACCAAAGCTCTCGAACATGTTGCGAGGCCAGTTTCGCGGGATCTCCGAGACCAAGATGATTGACTGCCTGACCCGACTGGGGCGTAACGTCGAAATCGTCGTTAAGTCCGCTTCTCGGTCCAAAGCTGTTGGGCACGTATCTGTGGTATTTGCCTGATCAGCAACCGCCGTGCAGGAAAAAACATCAATTTTGGATTGCGAACGGCTGCATCCCATTCTTCGGCTTGCACGGGGAATTGCCGCTTCTGATTCTTGCCCGGCAGGTTTGGATCGGAAGCGCCTGCTGGGTTGCCCTTCCAGATAACTACCCATCCAAACTTTACAAAGCGCCGCACGCCACAGTCTGGAAATGCCGATCCAGAGATCATGCCTTGCAATTCCTGAAGTTCTGAAATTGGGGCGATCCAGCCTTTTGCGGTACTGACTTTTTGGGGGGCGAACTCCTTCAGATGACCACGAACCTCGGTTGCCGATTGTCTCTATGGGCACATCAGAAAGCAGGATATACACCTGATGCCTTTCGAGCATCCTTGGCAATTCGAACTTCTCTGCCATCCCCAATCTGCGGGGTGCTCACAGGCCATGGCTCCGGATCTGCCATGCTCCGCTTGCCTCCTGGCTCATCCGGTTTCGCAGATCCAATCGCAGGCCGAGTTCTACTTGAGAACCGAACATATTTAAGGCGGACGACCAATCCAAGTCCGAAGTTTGCATCCTTGCTGGTCAATCATCATCAAAATGATGTGAATATGCAATGGGCAGTGTATGATTTGGCAATGGCATCCAAACCGCAAATCCCCGCATGAATTTAGAGAGCTCAAGTGCGGATGCGTCACTGCTCACGCAGACTCAGCGCGAGCGCCTTGCATATATTGATTACAAGGTTTTTTTCAGTGGCGAGCTACGGCGTGCAGACCTTGAATCCCGCTTCGGCATTGCACAGGCCGCAGCGACCCGCGATCTGACTTGCTACCGAGGCTTGGCGCCTGGCAATCTCGTCTATGATGCAAGCGCCAAGCTTTACACAATCAGCGACCGATTCGCGCCAATTTATCCCATTGCGACCGAGCGGGCCTTGGCCTGGCTTCGACAGGGGTACGGTGACGGACTGACACTGTGCATCGGACGTCAAATCCCGACCGACGGCGCCGATCTGCTGGCGCCACCCCCAATCGATACCATCGCCACGATTGCACGGGCCATTCATCGCCGGCTTGCACTGAAAATCCGCTACCAGTCACTGTCATCGGGCGCGTCAGTTCGTGACGTCGTGCCACTCGCCCTCGTCGATAACGGAATGCGCTGGCACGTTCGCGCCTACGACCGTAAAAATTCCCGGTTTGGTGATTTCGTCATCAACCGGATTTCCAGCCTGGAAACCGCAAACGCCTCGGTTGCGGCAGAAGAAACATTGGCCGCGGACGGGCAATGGAATCAACTGATCCAGTTGGATCTCGTAGTACATCCTGGCCTGTCGCACCCCAAAGCGATAGAAGCAGATTATGGAATCACCGGTGGCGTTTTGACTGTTCGTGTGCGAGCGGCGGTGGCCGGGTACGCACTGGTGCGATGGAACGTCGATTGCTCGCCGAATCACTCCCTTGATCCCCATCGACATCATCTCTGGTTGCGAAATCAAGAGGTGCTCAACGGGGTCGAAAGCGCGATGCTTGGCCCCGGTTACCCCAGAAAAGTCGGCACAGATGCCCCTCTATAACGCCGAAATTTCCGCCGGTTCCATGATGTTTCCAGAAAGCCGCCGGGTGGCCAGACTTCTCCTCACGCACCCTTCGAAAGAACAGTGGTTTGAGGCCCTGAAGCTCGACAACATTCTGCAGAAGAAAACACCTGCAACCGCACGCCGGCAGGCCCGGTTGATCCGCAACCGGCTCGATACGCTCGAAGACGAAGCCTGGTCGCTGATTGCCGACGGCTCCCAGGAAGTTGCGACGCAGTTGCTGTTCGCGGCAGCGATCAAGCACAGCCGCGTTCTCGCCGACTTTCTGCGCGACGTGTATGCGGGACATCTTCGCCGCCTGGAGCAGAACCTCTCTCCGACCAAGGATTGGGAAGCCTTCCTGGCAGAGTGCGTGCAACGCGATCCCGAGGTTGCGAACTTCAGCGATTCGACCAAAGCCAAGATGCTTCAAGTCGTCCTGCGGGTATTGGCCGAGGGCAAATATCTTGAATCAACCAAAACCCTGCGGCTCACACCGCCTCATCTTCACCCCGATGTCGTGCGCTACCTGAAGCGACATGGCGAAACCACCGTGCTTTCCACCATGGACATGACGCAATGAGTCAAACCTTCAACGAGCGACTCAATCAAATACTGCCGAAGCTGACCTCGCCCGACCTGCTCACCAACCAGGGACTCGGCAACGAGATCGGGTTCTGGATCTTCGACTATCCGCCCGAAGAAGAAATGGTCATGCGGGCCTTCCTTCAGGATGTCGTGATGCCGACCCTTGGCAAGCATCAGCCGGCAATCAAGGCGGCGGACGTCAATCTGTTCGACCTGGTCATCGGCCTACTGGAAGAACGAAAGATCCTCGACAAGGCAATTGAAATGCAGCGCACCCAGGGCAACGTCAAAACGCTGGAATCCCTGCGCCGGGTGCTCAAGGAAGATAAATTGGCCGAGCGCCTGGTGGCCCAGCACGACATCGCCAATCTCGATGTGCTGCTGCTCTGGAACGTCGGCGCTGTTTATCCCATGCTGCGCACCCATACATTATTGTCGGCGCTGCATCCGCACATGAAGGACACGCCGTTGGTGATGTTCTACCCCGGCAAATACGACGGCTATTCACTTCGCCTTTTCAACAAGCTTTCGGAAGACCACTACTACCGTGCCTTTCGACTTGTTCCCTAAATTTTCTCCTGAAAACCAACACCCGGAATCCATAAAATGAAAATCAGGGAGCTGTTCACCAAGCCGATTGACCGCCCAATCAATGGCGTCATCAAAGCCGATCAGCGGGACGCCGAGAGCATCTGGCAGGAACTCGACGAGTATGTCGTCACCAAGCAACTGACGGAATACTTTCGCCGCTTTTTCGACGCCTTCCTGGCCGCCGCCGACAACCCGAAGGATCCAGTGCTTTCGGCTCGGATGGCGGTATGGGTGTCCGGCTTCTTCGGCTCTGGCAAATCCCATTTCATCAAGATCCTGTCCTATCTGCTGGAAGACATCGAGGCGGTGAATCCAAAGGATGGCACGATAAAGCGGGCGGCCCAATTCTTTGACGAACACAAAATCAAGGACGCGATGCTGCTCGCCGACATCCAGCGTGCCGTCAAGGGTAGTTCCGATGTCATCCTCTTCAATATCGATGCCAAGGCCGACAGCAAGTCCGACCGTGACGTGATCCTGCAAGTATTCCTGCGCGTCTTTAACGAAAGGCTCGGCTACAGTGGCGATGCCCCGCATGTTGCCGAAATGGAACGTCACTTGGTCAGCAAGGGCGCCTACGAGGCCTTCAAAACAGCATTTGCCGAAAAGAACGGCTCCACGTGGGATGCTGAGCGCGATGCCGTCGATTTTATGCGCGACGATGTGGTTTATGCCCTGGCCAAGGCACTCAATCAAAGCGAGGAATCGGCCGCCGCGTGGTTCGACAACGCGAGGGAAACCTACCGCATCAATATTGAAGGCCTCGCCAAGCTGATTCAGAACTACCTCGCGACCAAACCCGCCGGCCACCGGATCGTTTTCCTGGTCGATGAAGTCGGCCAGTTCATTGGCGACAACACGCAGCTGATGCTCACCATGCAGACCATCGCCGAGCAGTTGGGTACGCTGTGCCAGGGTCGAGCCTGGGTCATCGTCACCAGCCAGGAAGACATCGACGCTGCCATCGGTGAAGCCAACAAAACGAAGTCGCAGGACTTCTCGAAAATTCAGGGTCGCTTCCATACCCGCCTGTCGCTGGCCAGCTCCAATACCGATGAAGTGATCGGCGAGCGCCTGCTGGCAAAAACTGAAGCGGCGCATGTGGCCTTGCGCGATTGCTTCGAGCAGAAGGGCGACATCATCAACAACCAGCTCGCCTTCGTCGGCAACTCGGTGACGATGAAAAGCTACAAGGATTCGGCGGAATTCGTCGCTTGTTATCCCTTTGCTCCGTACCAATTCACGCTGCTGCAGAAAATCTTCGAATCGATCCGAAAGGTCGGCGCCACCGGCAAGCACCTTTCCAAAGGCGAGCGCTCCCTGCTCGACGCCTTCCAGTCCGCCGCTGTTCGCAATGCCGACCGGGGAATCGACGCCCTGGTGCCGCTGCATGACTTCTATCCCTCGATCGAAAGCTTCATCGACACCAGCGCCAAGCGCTCGATCGACGAAGCGCCGGGCAACGCCGCACTCGAACCCTACGACATCAACCTGCTCAAGGGGATGTTCCTGATCCGCTACATCCCGGACATCGTCAAACCGAACATCGATAACCTGGCCACGCTCTGCGTCAATGAAGTCGATGCCGACAAGCTTGCACTCAAGCGGCGGATACAGGAAAGTCTCGCTCGCCTCGAAAAGCAGCGGCTGGTCAGCCGCAATGGCGACCTCTGGTTTTTCCTGACCAATGAAGAGCGCGACGTGGCTCGCGAAATCGGCCACGTTGAAGTCTCTGCCAACGAAAAATGGCGCCTGCTGAGTGAATTGCTCTACGACGATATCCTGGGTGGGCAGACCAAGGTGCGCCACAAGGACACCAAGGCCGACTATGAATTCAACCGACTGCTTGACGGCGCCCCCTGGAAGAACGCCAGTCACCCGCTCAGCCTGGAAATCATCACCCCGCTTGGCGACGATTACGAAACCCTCAGCGAAGCCAGATGCATCCTGCGCAGTTCCGAATCCGGTGGCCGGGCGCTGATCCGGACGGCCGAAGGCGATCGCCTCGACATCGAGCTGACCCTCTATCTCCAGATTGAAAAGTTCATCGATAGCCCCAAGGCCAGCAACGCTCCCGCAACGCTCAAACGCATTCTGTCCGATCGTAAGGAAGAGAATCGCGATCGCCGCAGCCGCATCATTGCCCAGTTGGGCGAGATCATGCTGGCCGGGGATTTCTATGCCCTTGGCCAGAAACCGCACATCAAGGCGGCGAGCCCGAGCTCCTTGCTCGACGAGCTGATCAATTACCTGATCTCGAACACCTACACCAAGCTGCCTTTCCTCAAGGTTCGGCAGATTGACCCCATCGCTGAAATCAAGGCCGTACTGGCATCAGACGACATCGGCCAGCAGGGATTAATGCTGAATGGAGAGGAAGGCAACCCACTCGCCATCAAGGAGCTGCGGGAATACTTGCACCTCAAGGCCAGCGTCGAGCGCGTGTTGCTGTCCGATGTTGTCGATCGCTTCACGGGCATCCCATGGGGTTGGAAGCCGGAATGGGAAGTCGTGCTGCTGGTTGCCCGCCTGTACATGGCCGGTGAAATCAAACTGATGTGCGAGGGTGACGATCTCGATCCGAAGAATGCCGCCGATCCGCTGACCAAATCGGTCCGCTTCAAGCAGATCTCCATTCTAAAAAAGAAGGTATCACCCCCGGAATCGATCCAGCGGGCACGAGGCCTCTACAAGGATATCTTCACCAAAATCGCACGGGAGGACGCCGATGGCCTGGTAGCCGATTACAGGCTTGCGTTTGGCAACTGGCAAACCGATCTCAAGGGCTGCCTCCAGACCGCCTCAATCAAGCATCATCCAGGCAAAGGCGTTATCAACACGGCCATCGCAAGCATCGGAAAGCAACTGGCGATCCGCGACGCCTTCGAATTCATCGAAACCATGCTGGCCGCCAGGAACGACTGGCTCGATGCCAGCGAAGACATAAACGACGTCGTGAGTTTTTACAAAACCCAGTTGCCGACCTGGAGCAAACTGCTCGAAGCCTTGGCCGGTTTTGTCGATAACCGGGAAGTCCTGCAAAAGGATGCTGTTGGCTCCGCCGCACTGGCCGATCTGGAATCGATCCGCGACAATCCAGCACCGTACGGCCAGATCCCGCGCATCGACGCGCTGGTCAAGACGGTCGAAGGCATCAACGAAGCCGCCGCCCAGGTCAAGCGCGAACGGGCGCTGAACTCCATCGACATCAAGATCGCTGAAGTGATCAAGTCGCTGGATCAGGTTCAGGCGACGGCCGATCTGCGCAACAAAGCCCTGCTGCCCTTACAGGAGTTGAAGACCAAGGTGGCGGGGTTGTCCAGCATCCCGAAGATCATGTACCAGCAGGGTCAGGCCGGCGATCTGCTCGATAGTGCGATGCTCGTGATGCGGAAGGCCTGCCAGAAGCCTGCGCCCGTGGTCCAGGATTCCGGCACAACGATCGTTCAGAAAGTCGTGACGACTGGAACCGGAACAGGCGCACCGAAACCCTCCAAAGTCATCCGCGCCGCCGACCTTTCTCCGACAGTTTTCCTGGAAACTGAAGCGGAGGTCGAGAGCTACATCGCCAAACTCAAGGCCGAACTGCTTTCCACCATCAAGGCCGGGCAGCGTGTTCGGATCAGTTAGTTCCAGGTCATCAATCGGGCGTATGATTGCATGAAATTTCAATGAGAAAATAGTCATGACACGCCTCGATTCCACGGTTTCGGAAACCAATCTTCTGAGTCGGCACGTCCGCGCCGGCAAGGTGTATCGGCGGGAAGACTTGCTTGCCTATTCGGCCAGTCTCGACCGAGAGTTGCAGCGACTGGTGGCCTCCGGTGAGTTTCGCAAGTTGGCGCAGGGGCTCTATTACAAGCCCAAGAAAAATGTATTCGGCGAAGTGCCTCCTGACGAAAAAGACCTGCTTGCGGCCTTCCTGCGTGACAAGAACTTTCTGAGCTTCAATCCCAGCGTCTATAACTCGCTGCGGCTGGGCACCACCCAGCTTTACAACAAGACCGTGGTCTATAACCACAAGCGACACGGCCAATTCAAGCTCGGCAATCGTACCTATGATTTTCGAGTCAAGCATCGCTTTCCCAAGCCGGTTCAGGTAACGCCGGAATTTCTGCTGGTCGATATGCTCAACAACCTCTCCGATCTGGCCGAGGATGAAACAGAAATCCTTGGTCATGCACAACGCAAACTGGCCAGCTTTGATCAGAAGCTCCTCAAGAAGATGCTTTCCGAGTATGGCTCGGCCGCCACTCGGCGGCGGGTCGGCGGCTGGCTGGAACAACCGGGTGTTGCCTCCCTGATGGCGGAGCACGACTGAATGGCCGGCACGCCGAAGTTTTTGCATCAATTGCCGATTTTTTCCGATCTGCTGGAACAGCTTGCACAATCCCTCGGCATCGATTCCTACCTGATTGAAAAAGACTACTGGCGGATGCACTGCCTTTGGGGCCTGCAACAGCAGGGTTGGGAATTTGAACTCAAGGGTGGCACATCCCTCTCCAAGGGCCACCATATCATCGAGCGATTTTCCGAAGATATCGACATCCGTTTTGAACCACCAGCGGATCTGGCACTAAAGACCGGTCGGAATCATGACAAACCCGCACACCAGGCGGGTCGCAAGGCATTCTTTGATTGGCTGGCCACGGCCATTAATATTCCTGGGCTGCTGCGGGTGACGCGGGACACCGATTACGACGATACCAGCTATCGCAACGGTGGCATTGTTTTGAATTACCCGACCAATACCCGCTCCTTGCCTGGAATCAAGGAGGGAATCCTGCTGGAAGTGGGATTCGACGTTACCGCACCCAATGCGCCGCGTACCATCAGTTCATGGCCGATGGATGCCGCCATCAAGGCCGGCTTGGCCGTGACCGACAACCGGGCCATCGACGTGCCGTGTTATGCCTTGGGCTATACCCTGGTTGAAAAACTGCAAACCGTTTCCACCAAATTTCGCAGGCAACAGGCATCCGATAACTTCTCCAAGAACTTCCTGCGGCACTACTACGACATTTACTGCCTGCTTGGGCAATCCGAGGTGCAGGACTTTATTGGCACCCCGGCTTACCAGGCGCACAAGCAAGTACGTTTTCCCAAGGCAGACAATCTTGACATCGCCAGTAACGAAGCCTTTCTGCTCAGCGATCCCGACGTGCGTGCCCTCTACGAACGCAAATACCGCGAAACCGCCGCCCTCTACTACGCCGGGCAGGTTCCCTTTTCCGCCATTTACGACCGCATCGCCCAGTTTCGGGATCGCCTCTGACCATGAACAAAGCCAAACTCAAAACCTACGCACCGCAGGCGCGTAAGGACTTCATCGCCGCCGTCGAGGCTCGCGCCAATGTGCTCGGCCTTTCCGAAAAGGGAGGGTCGCTCGACATCGCGGCCAGTGAAAGGAATGGCGACATCACCGTGATCGCCGGGCAAGCCTGGCCGGCCAAGGTGCATGATCAGCGCCAACGCCTGATCAAGCGGATGAAGCGGGATGGTTTCGCGCAGACCGTCGAGGCCGTCGCCTACACCTGGTTCAACCGCTTTGCCGCCCTGCGCTTCATGGAGATCCATGACTATCTTGGTCATGGTCATCGCGTTCTGTCGAGCCGCGAAGGCGGTCTGCCGGAAATTATCGCGCACGCCACCGAGGTCTCCGGTAGTCTGCCGGGGCTGAACGCCGCACAGATTGCCGACATGAAGCTGGCCGGCAACCGGGATGGCGAGTTGTACCGCTTGTTGCTCGTGGCACAGTGCAATGCGCTTTCGAACGCCATGCCTTTCCTGTTTGAGCGCATCGACGACGAATCCGAACTTCTGCTGCCCGGCAACCTGGAGCGCACCGATTCCGTTGTCGCCAAGCTGGTTGAATCGATCCAGGAAGAGGACTGGAACGAGATCGAAGTCATCGGCTGGCTCTACCAGTTTTATATATCCGAGAAGAAGGATGCGGTCATCGGCAAGGTGGTCAAGAGCGAGGATATTCCCGCCGCCACCCAGCTCTTCACGCCGAACTGGATCGTCCAATACTTGGTGCAGAACAGTGTTGGCCGTCTCTGGTTGATGGCCAATCCAGGTTCAATGCTCAAAAGCCAGTGGCCGTACTACATTGAACCGGCCGAGCAGACGCCGGAAGTGCAGGCGCAACTCGATGAACTGATCCAGACGCGCATGGCCGAGGATGGCGGCAGTCTGAATCCGGAAACCATCACCGTGCTCGACCCGGCCTGCGGCTCCGGCCACATCCTGGTCGAAGCCTACGACGTGCTAAAGGCGATTTATCTGGAACGAGGCTACCAGGCCCGGGCGATCCCTCGCCTGATTCTGGAGAAGAACCTGTACGGACTGGACATCGACGACCGTGCGGCACAGTTGGCTGGTTTCGCGCTGATGATGAAGGCGCGGGCCGACGATCGCCGACTGCTCGACAGTCCGATCAAGCTCAATGTGCTGTCGTTGCAGGAGAGCAAGGGGCTGGAACTGGATGAGTTGGACAGCCACATGAAGCCATTTGGTATTGGCCGGGGCTTACTGGCATCGCTGCTCGATACATTTGCCCATGCCAAGACGTTTGGGTCGCTGATCCAGATTCCGGATGGGTTGGCGAGGGGTTTGCCGGCCTTGGCGGATGGGATGGGGAAGGCGATTCAGTCCGGGGATGTTTTTGCTGAGGCGGCAGGGCAGGATTTGTGGCCGCTGGTGGTGCAGGCGACGGTGTTGGCGATGAAGTTCGATGCGGTGGTGGCGAATCCGCCGTATATGGGCGGCAAGGGAATGAATGTAACCCTGAAAGACTATGCCAAGACAAAATTCCCTCATAGCAAATCCGATTTGTTTGCGATGTTTATTGAAAGGGGCTTTGGTTGGTGTAAGCCGACGGGGTTTAACAGCATGGTGACGATGCAGAGTTGGATGTTTCTGTCGTCGTTTGAATCGATGCGTGGAAAATTTTTGCGGGAACGGACCATTCAAACAATGGCGCATTTGGGTGCCAGGGCTTTTGGCGAGATATCTGGTGAGGTGGTTCAAACGACAGCCTTTATATTGCAGAGTCGCTATCTGAGCAGATATAAACCGATTTTTTTCCGATTAGTTGAAGGTGTGGAAAGTGAGAAAGAAAGTACGCTACGAGGAGGTTTTGGTCGATACGATGAAATATTTCAGGACGACTTCAGAAAAATCCCAGGAGCGCCGTTGGCCTATTGGTTAAGCGAGAAAATTCTCGATGCATTTGCGAACAACCCGACTCTTGGTGAGGTTTCCCAATCTCGTGTGGGGATGAACACTACAAATAATGGTCGGTTCGTTAGACTCTGGCACGAAGTTTCCCAATCCAAGATAGGACTTGGAATAATTTCCTCATCTGAGGCTCGCGAGAGCAATAAAAAATGGTTTCCCTACAACAAAGGGGGTGGATTCCGTCGCTGGTATGGCAATAATTATTCGGTCGTCAACTTTGAAAACGATGGCGAGGCAATTTGCAACTATATCGATAACGAATCTGGTGGAAATGTGGCATCTAATGGACGTGTGATTAGCCGGGATAAATATTTTTTGCCGTCAATTACATGGTCATCTATAACATCGACCTTCTTTAGCGCAAGATTTTGTGATGCTGGGTTTATATTTGACAACGGAGGGGCCTCAACATTTTCCTCTTCCGAATTACAAAAACTCATCGTTGGTTTTTTGTGCACTGGTCTTGCTTTTGAAATGTTAAGGGCTATCAATCCAACGCTCAATTTTCAACCAGGTAATATCGCATCACTACCATTTCCACTTGAACGGCTACGGCCCAAAATTTTGCAGATTGACAGGATCGTAGAAGAGTTGGTTTTTATTTACAAAAAGGATTGGGATAACTTCGAGGGATCTTGGGAAATGAAAATTCCTCCATTTGCTATTAGCAATTTAGGGGTGCGTTCTCTACATAATTCTTCGGAGATTTGGCACGAGGACGCTGCAGCAGCCATTGTCCGTGCAACTGAACTTGAGACAAATCTAAATCAAATATTTCTTGACGCTTTTGAAATGAGCGATCGGCTGTCCACCAACGTCCCCGAACCCCAAATCACACTCGCTCGTGCCGATCGCGAAAAAGATAGCCAGCGCCTAATCTCATACGCCATCGGTTGCATGATGGGCCGCTATAGCCTGGACGAGCCTGGCCTGATTTACGCCAACTCCGGCCACATAGGCTTCGATGCTACCCGCTACAAAACCTTCCCTGCGGACTCCGACGGCATCATTCCGATCACCGACGAGCTCTGGTTCGACGACGATGCCAGCAACCGGGTACGCGAATTCCTGAATGCCGTCTGGGGTGCAGAAACCCTTGATGAGAATATGGACTGGTTGGCCGAGAGTCTTGGCAAGAAGGGAACCGAAACGCCGGAAGAGACAATCCGCCGTTACCTCTCCTCAAACTTCTACAAGGACCACCTGCAAACCTACAAGAAACGCCCGATCTACTGGCATTTTTCCAGTGGAAAACAGGGGGCATTCCAAGCCCTGGTTTATCTGCACCGCTACTCCGAGGGCACACTCTCCCGCCTGCGTGCCGAATACGTCGTGCCCCTCACCGGCAAGATGCAGTCGCGCATCGAAATGCTGGAGAAAGACCGCGATGCAACCGGTTCAACCACCGCACGCACCAAGATCGCCAAGCAGATCGAATCGCTGAAGAAAAAGCACGTAGAACTGCTCGCCTACGACGAAAAACTCCGCCACTACGCCGACATGCGCATCCAGCTTAATCTGGACGATGGGGTGAAGGTCAATTATGGGCGGTTCGGGGATTTGCTGGCCGAGGTCAAGGCGGTGACGGGAGGGGCGAGTGATGAGTGACCCCGCCATGACAAACCCACTGGCGCTCCCGCCCGCTGTGCTGGCCGACTATCAGGACTGGCTGAAGACCATCAAGCAGAGAATCCATGCGACACGGATGAAAATGGCGTTGGCCGCCAATGGGGAGTTGATTTCCCTCTACTACGAAATTGGGGCGCAAATTGTTGATCGGGAATCCCATGCCCAATGGGGAAGCGGTTTCATCAACGCATTCAGTCGCGACTTGAGACAAGCCTTCCCGGAGATCGGCGGTTTTTCATCCAAGAATCTGCGGTATTGCCGTGCTTTCTTTCGCTTCTACTGCGATCCTGCAATTTGGCAACAGGCTGTTGCCAAATTACGCGATACGCCTTGGGCAGGGTCTGAAAGCCAGCTTTCTGCGTTGCTGATGGAAATTCCCTGGGGCCACAACATCCAGATTTTTACCAAGTGCCACAGCTTGGCCGAAGCCGGTTTTTATATCAAGCAAACCCTTGAGCTAGGCTGGAGCCGCGATGTGCTGGCACTGCAATTCAAGTCAAACTTGTATGCCCGCACCGGCAAGGCGGTGACCAACTTTTCCCGCACCTTGCCATTGCCACAGTCTGACCTGGCCCAGCAAACCCTCAAAGACCCTTACACCTTCGACTTCATGTCCATGACGGAACCGTACAACGAACGGGATGTAGAACGCCAACTGACACAACACATCACCCAATTCCTGTTGGAGCTGGGCAAGGGCTTTGCCTTCATTGGTCGTCAGTACCACCTGGAAATTGCCGGTAACGATTACTACATCGACCTGTTGTTCTACCACGTCACGCTGAAATGCTATGTGGTGGTGGAACTGAAGAACCGCAAATTCATCCCGGAATACGCCGGCAAGCTCAACTTCTACCTGTCGGCTGTAGATAGCCTGCTTAAACGCAACGACGACCAGCCCACCATCGGCCTGCTGCTGTGCCGCGACAAAAACAACATCGAGGTGGAGTTCGCCCTGCGCGACATGAACAAACCCATGGGCGTGAGCGAATACACACTGGTGGAAGCTTTGCCCGACAACCTGAAGGGCGCATTGCCCACGGTGGAAGAAATCGAGAATGACTTGCAGCAGTTGCAAGCAGCGGAAGACCACAATGGGGATGGTGGCCGTCAATGATCAAATGTTTAAATCAGAAAAATCGAGAGCTAGCGTGAGCCAACAACGCATCACCGAAGCACTCAGTAGCCTTTTCTCCAGCAACCCCATCGTCTTCTGGCACGACGCCGATGGCGAGTTTGCATTCTCCGTTGAGGCGCTCAAGCCCCCTGAAATTGACCTCCTGGATCTGGACAGAACCCCCTGGCTTCAGGTCAAAATCGAACTCGAGCGAGCCGGCCGTGGCCGCAGGTTCCTTCTCTACAGCGCGAAACCCGAGCCCGATCCGGCCAGCGACTGGCTGCTGGACGTACGCTTGCGCAGCAAGCCCTTTCGCGCCGATAGTGCTTCGATCTTGCTGGAAGATTTGGGTCTCATCTCGCAGCAGTTGCGGATGCACCTCAAGGCCCGGTCAAAATTTCTGAGTGCCAAGGTTCGGGTCGATCGCCTGAAAAAATGGGTAACCCCCAACGATGATGCGGATGACCTCGACCGCAAGATGATTGCCGTTCTGGTGAAAGCCGATCAGCCGGAATTGCCCGCAATTCTGTTGCGCCTTTTCACCGCGCTGTTGCAGGACGGTGTGGTTGGCCTCGATGCGGTTTCCAAGCTTTGGACAGATGTCGTTGCCAACGACCTGGATGAAGCTTTCTGGTTGCTGGTGGCTCGGGAGATGGGATATCAGGACGTTGCACCAACGCTGCGGGATCTTCTGTTCCGGATTCTGGTGAGTGATTTTGCGCGTACGGTCAGTGGATCATGCCCGGCACAGTTGTCGCACTTCATACTGGGCAACAAGACGTTGGCGGCCAATGCTTCGGTGTTTGCCTCCGGCTGGCGGTCGCACATGCAGCATTTTGGGAGTTATGACGCCTTGTCCAGTGCAGTCGGGCGCGAGCTTGGCTTGGCCCATCTGATCGCAGGGCTTTCCGCTGAGGACTTGGCCGAGACGATGACTTTCGAGGAGGTCGAGCGCCGGATCATTCAGGACATCAAGGGGCGAATCATCTCGGGAGGCGGTGCTGTCATGGACAGCATGCACTTGCTGATCGCCCGCCGGCGGGATGGCCACTGGGCGAACAAGTTGCTGGCGCATTCGAGCCCCACCACGCAAGCCCTGGCCGCTTGCTACGATGCCCTGGAAGCCGCCGCCGCCTTCTTTGAGCTGAAGGCCAAATTCGATTCCGGCTTCAGTTTCGCCAATGCCGAAGCGGGCCTTGAGTCTTATCAAACCGAACTTTTCAGGTTCGACCAACTTTATCGGCAGTTCAACCACGCCGCCGATGCGGTGGAGCCAATGGGTTGGGCCTTGCTGCACGAGCTTCGCGAGCGTATCGAGAACGGCTATTCAGGCTGGTTTGTCCCGCAACTTGGATCAGCCTGGAGCAAGGTGCTGGAGGGTGATGGGAAAAATGGGGGTGGGCTGCTTTCCAGTTGGAAGGTTGGCGGCTGGACAAACCAGCAGGATTTCTACAACCGGCACGTCAAGGTGCCTCTGGATGCGGGCATCAAGCGCGTCTTCGTGATCATCTCGGATGCCTTCCGTTTCGAAGCGGCCGAAGAACTCGTCCGCGACATCAACGGCAAGAGCCGTTTCAAGGCAGCGCTGACGCCGATGCTGGGGGTTTTGCCCAGCTACACCGCTCTCGGCATGGCCGCTCTGCTGCCGCACGAAACCCTTTCTTACAAGCAGAACGGCAACCTTGATCTGGCGACCGATGGTTCGGTGGTCTCGACCGTTGAGCAACGCAGTGACCAGCTTGGCAAGCATCAGGGTGTGGCCATCAAAACCGATGACCTTTTGGCCCTTGGCAAGGACAAGGGCCGGGAGTTTGTTCGCGATCAGCGGGTGATCTACGTCTATCACGACAAGATCGACCTTCTCGGCGACAAACAAGGCTCGGAGCAGGAAACCTTCGATGCTGTCGCGCAGACATTGATCGAATTGAACCAGCTCGCCACCTTCATTATCAACAGCCTCAACGGGTCGCTAGTGTTGATCACGGCGGATCATGGTTTCCTTTATCAGGATTCTCCGCTCGACGAAGCCGACAAATCGACGCTTGGCGACAAGCCCGAAGGTACGTTGAAGGCTAAAAAACGCTACCTTCTTGGGCAGGGCATCGGGGCATCCCCCAAGGCCTGGTGCGGGAATACCAGCGTGACCGCAGGAACGACACCGGGTGATGGCAGCATGGATTTCTGGGTGCCCCGTGGTGCCGCGCGATTCCATTTTGCTGGTGGCGCTCGTTTCGTTCATGGCAGCGCCATGCCGCAGGAAATCGTGATTCCAGTGATTACCCTGCGTGAGAGTGAAAACGAGTCGGCCAAAACCAGAGCCGTAGATTTAAGCCTGCTCGGTTCCTCGAACAAGGTCGTCACCAACAAGCAACGTTTCGAGTTTATCCAGACCGAGCCAGTATCGGAGCGTGTTCTGCCGCGTACAGTTTTGGTGTCGCTGCGGGATGGTGAAACGCTGATCAGCGACGAACTCTCGGTGACCTTTGACAGCACGTCCGGTCTGCTCGACGAACGCAAACGTTCGGTGATGCTCACCGTAAAATCGGGAAGCTACGACAAGACGAAAGACCATTTCCTGATTGCCCGCGATGCCCAGACAAAAGTGGAAGTGGTTCGGATTCCGCTCAAGGTGGATCTGGCCTTCGCCAACGATTTTTAAGACTTAATCATGACCGAAGAAATTATGATCAAGGACAGCAACCTCGACGGCCTGCTCAACCAGCATTTCGCCGGAAAAGTGGTGCGCAAGGATCTCACCAAGCTGCTCAAGGAAGGGGCAAATGTTCCGGTTTATGTCCTTGAGCACCTTCTCGGGATGTATTGCGCCTCCGATGATGAAGCCACGATTCAGTCCGGCATGACCAGCGTCAAGCGCATCCTCGCCGAGAATTGCCAATGTCGAGCGTGGTGGATATTCCGTCGGTACCGGGCGAGCTTTTTGCTAAGTTCCAGACGAGTTTTTATTCGGATCCCGTGGATGCAGTGTTCAAAGCGGTCGGAGTTGAGTGACACAAATATTGATTCGAAAATTTGAGTGGTGATCCCATATTTTGATATGTGACTATGATCGACCAAGGCCTTGTGCACTCCAGCCATTTTTGATATTCTCCTTCCCCGATGAATACCGCTCCCAGATTTTTCTCCCCTTTGAATATACGACCGCTCCCGCATTAGGGCAGCGGCGCTAGCTTTCTTTTCCTGCTCCGCGGCCCATCCATTGGGCCTGCACTGACGTTGGTGCCTGCCTTATTGCAAGGCAAAAGCGGAGCAAAAAATGCAAATCAAACACGATGTACCTGCCCAAGGGCGGGGGAAACTCTGCCAAATTTCAGGAACAGATATCGTGTCCCTCCTGCAAACTTGCATGAAATGGTTCATCAACCTTGGTAACTTTGT